>NZ_JAMPTM010000223.1 GCF_025403375.1 Frankia gtarii | reverse complement strand
ACATGACAGCCTCCCCACCACATGACAGCCACCCCACCACATGACAGCCACCACCGACCGTGACAGCCGGGCCTCCGCCACTGCACCGACGGCGCTCCGAGCCGCGTACGTCTCGTCCCGCGGTGCTCCGCGGAACCACGCCCGCCGTCAAGGTCGCGCGATCATGGTGTTGCGCGGAACCGCGCGTTCGACACAGCAGGCGGCGGGACACGTCCGGCGGGGGGCGGCGGCGCCCCCCGCCGGACGTCAGCGGCCCGCGCGGCGGCCGGGGCCGGGCCGTCGCGCGGAGCCGTCAGAGGGTCGGGCCGAGCGCCCGGCCGCACAGGTTGTCCTGCGCGACGGTGAAGGCGCTGCCCGACGGGTTGACCTGCATCAGCGCGAAGCAGGTCGGCTGTCGGCCACGGGTGGCGCCGACGTTGGTCGGTTGGATGAGCCCGCCCGCGTCGTAGCGGGTCAGGGTGCGCATCCCGGCGAGGAAGGACTGCCGGGTGGGGCAGGGGCCCGCGGCCTGCAACCCGCGCAGGAACAGGTCGGTGTTGATGTAGCCGATCAGGCCGAACTCCTGTTCGGCGTCGTCGGTCTGCGGCGAGTAGCGGGCCATCGCGTCGAGGTAGTGCTGGATCGGGGCGCCGCCGGCCTCGAACGGCCGGTAGAACACCGGGACGAGCACCCCGGCCAGGTCGGGGCCGTGGCGGCGCAGCAGGCTGTGGTCGTAGCCGTTCAGCGACAACACCACCTTCGGGCTCCCCCCGAGCTCGCGGATCGCGTGCAGCACCGGGGGCAGGTCCGTCGGGGTGATCATGGTGACGACGGTGTCCGCGCCGGAGGCGACGATCTCGCGGGCCACGTCGCTCACGCCGTCCGCCCCGGGGGTGTAGGCGAAGCTGCCGACGACTTCGACGCCGAGGGCCTGCAGACTCTGCCCGACCCGCAGGGCCGCGCCGGAGACCCCGGTGGACATCGCGCTGCGCAGCAGGAAGGCGGATGCGCCGCCGCGCTCCTTGACGAACCGGCCGTAGGTGTCGATCGGCGCGGCGAGGGTGCTGGCAAACGAGAACATGTTCCCGTATTGCGTCCAGACGTCCTCGGCGGCGAGGCCCACGGTGGGGATCCGCCGGTCGGCGAGGTACTTCGCGCTGCCGCTGGCGGCGACGGTGAACTCCAGGACACCGAACGCACCACGCTGGTCGACCAGCTCCCGGGCGCCGCTGAGGTTCCCCTCGGTGGTGGCGGCGTCGTCGCGCCAGTCGTAGACGACGTTGCGCCCCTGTATCCCGCCGGCGGCGTTGGCCTCGCCGAGGCGTGCGTCGACGCCGGCGCGCAGCCCCGGAAACGCTGCGGCGAGCAGGCCGGAGTCGGGGTAGAGCAGGCCGAGCCGGACCTCGTCGCGGGTCACCCCAGGGGCTGCCCTGTCACCGGTGCAGGATGCCGCCGAGGCGGTTGTTCCGGAGCATCCGGTGCCGACGACCAGGCCCAGCAGAATCGTCGACATTCCCAGTTTCACGGCACAGCGACGCATTCGAAGGTGACCCCCATGCTGACGCGGCGCACCGCCGCCACAAATGGCTCCGCAAAACGGTTCGGAATCATTCGGCCGGAATGGTCACTGCGGTCGGGCGACATCGGTGCGGCACCGCTGGCAGCGCACCGAGTTCGTCGCCGGGGGGCAGTCCGATCCGGACCGGAGAAGACGACCACCGAACGCGTTCACCTGTCCTGGCTGCCCGGCACGTCTCGGTCGGGCCGCCGCCGGCCGGAGCCGAATTCGGTTTCCGGTCGGTGAAACGACAGTACTAAGCCATCCAGCACAAGGGGTCCCATTGCGATGACGACGCGGCATGGCACGATGGTGCACGACGCCGGGCCCCCAAAGCAATATGCAAGAGAAACGCGGTTCGGGGTGCAATGAGAAGTTGCACCCCGAACCGCGTCACCGGTATTCCGTTTCCAGTTTGTATCCGCCGGGTTGCTTTACCCGTCAGATGGACCGTGGACGGTCAGACTTTCTGGTCGATCGCGAAGCCAGCGGGGACGAGGATGTCTTCGGGGGACAGTTCGTGGATCGACGAATGGCCGAGCCCCAGCAGGGTCTCGCTCACGCCCTGGCGGAGGATCTCCAGCACGTTCGTCACGCCGCGCTCGCCGCCGGCGGCCATGCCGAACAGGGAGGCCCGGCCGATCATCACCGCGCGGGCGCCGAGCGCGAGCGCCTTGACGACGTCGCTGCCGCGGCGGATCCCACCATCGAGCAGCACCTCGACCTGCTCCCCCACCGCGTCGACGACACCGGGCAGGCAGCGGATCGACGCCGGGGTGGAGTCGAGGTTGTTGCCGCCGTGGTTGGACACCGAGATCGCGCTCGCGCCGACGTCGACCGCCCGGCGGGCGTCGTCCGGCCGGGTGATCCCCTTGATCATGAAGGGGCCGCCCCACTGCTCGCGCAGCCAGGTCAGGTCCGACCAGGTCGGCGGGGGCGTGCCGATCCACTGGCCGTAGGCGCCGAAGAAGGTCGGGGGCGTGGCCTCGCGCGGGCCGAGGTTCGGCACGCCGAGGTCGGGCAGCGAGCGGCTGCGCAGCCAGCGGGCGAGGTAGCCCGGGCGCAGCGCGACCTGCGGGGCGTAGCGGGCCATCGCCTTGAGGTCGAGCTTCTCCGGGATGAACGGGCTGCCCCAGTCGCGGCGCGAGTCGAACACCCAGTCCAGCGTCACGATCAGGCCCGTGGCGCCGGCTGCCCGGGCCCGCTCGGCGCGGGCGAGGATCTCCTCGCGCGACCCCACCCAGTAGGTCTGGAACAGCAGCTTGTCGGTGACCGCGCCGACCTCCTCCACCGGCTTGGAGGCGAACGAGGACAGGCTCATCGCCGTGCCCGCGCCGGCGGCGGCCCGGGCGACGGCGACCTCGCCGTCGGGATCCACCGCCTGCACCCCGGTCGGCGAGATGAGTACCGGGAAGCTGATCTGCTGCCCCATCACCGTCGTGGACAGGTCGCGGGTCGCGGGCAGGTCGGCGACCCGGGGCCGGATCTTCAGTTCGCCGAACGCGTCGACGTTGTCGTTCATCGTGACGCCGGCCTCGGTCCCGGCGACGAGCGCCTGGTACACCCCCCGCGGTAGCCGTCGGCGCGCCCTTCGCTGGGCCTCGGCGACCGTTTCGAACCATGTCCTCGTGCTGGCCATCGCACTCCCACCTCGTCGTGTCCGCCCGCCACCGACCGGCGATCGACGGGCCCCGGATGCCGCCCCCGGCCGGGCACCGGCCGCACGCAACGGGAATCGGACGGCGAGGTCGGGGCGATTTGGCACCGAGTGCCACTCTAGCGCGCCCGCGCCCGACCGGGCGATCACCGCGGCCCGGGCCGACTGCTCACGCCGCCGACCCGCTCTCCCGGCGGCGCCGTCACCAGGTCACGACCGCCCCCCGGTGACTTGCCTTTCGTTAGCCACTATCGTTTCGTATGTCCACCGTTGCAGCCGCAACAGTGCCCCGGTTCCAACCACCCATGGAGGTCTCGTGACCGCCCTCTCGTCCGAGCTCGCACCGCTGCCGCTCGTCCCCGGTACCTGGACCCTCGACACGGCCCACTCCAGCGTCACCTTCCAGATCCGCCACCTGGGCGTCACCAACGTGCGCGGCCGCTTCGACACGTTCTCGGCGAACCTCGCCGTCGGCGACACGCTGGGGTCCGTCGCCGTCGACGCGTCGATCGACCTGGCCTCGATCAACACCAACCAGGCCGACCGGGACGCGCACCTGCGCTCCACCGACTTCTTCGACCTGGCCGCGAACCCGGCGATGACGTTCGTCTCCAGCTCGATCTCCGGCAGCGGCGAGGAGTACGAGCTCACCGGCGACCTGTCCATCAACGGCGTGACCAAGCCGGTGACGTTCGCGGTGGAGTTCTACGGCGTCGACACCCACCCGGCCGACGGCCGCGTCCGCTCCGGGTTCTCGGCGACCGGCGAGATCAAGCGCAGCGACTACGGCATCAACTTCAACATGCCCCTCGGCGTCGGCAAGCTCGCCCTGGCCGACAAGGTGAAGATCGAGCTCGACCTGCAGTTCATCGCTCCCTGACCCACCGCACGGCTCCCTGACCCACCGCACAACCGCACCAACCTCACCGCGTAGCACGCTCTGACGCCGGGGAGGCCGGGACGTCCCCGGTCGGCCCCGGCGTTCGTGCGCCCGCGCCCGGATGGCGCGGCGTTCAGCCGCCGCAGCCAGCGCCCGCCCGCGGGTCGGCGTGGACGAGATGTTCCTGCGCCCACAGCTCCAGGGCATGCAGCGCCGGGCGCAGCGCCTCGCCGCACGCGGTCAGCCGGTAGCGGGTGGCCAGCGGCGGGCCGTCGAGGACCTCGCGTTCGACCAGCCCGGCCTGGGACAGCTCGGCGAGGCGCCCGGACAGCATCCGCTCGCTCACCCCGGGCACGAGTTTCGCGATCTCGGAGAAGCGGGCCGGGCCGGCCAGCAGCGTGCCGATGATCAGCCCGCTCCACCGCTTGCCCAGCAGGGCGAAGACCGGGGTGAGCGCCGGGCAGCTCACCCCGTCCGGCGGCATCGGGACCATCAGGTCATGCTAGCGAGCCGGGCGCCGGGGACCACCCGTTCGGCTGATGCCGGTCAACGGGCCGCCGCGGCAGGGTCTTGAGAGCGTGACGTCTGCACTTTCGGACGCCGTCGCCGGCTTTCGCGCCGCTGGATGTTGCGCGCGGCCTACCGCACGGCCCTGCGCGCACTTGAACTGGATAGGTCTCGCTGTAGGAGAACGCGACAGCGGTTCGGTAGAGCTGCCGCGTGATAGCCCGCTGGTGGACGTCCAGCGCCATCAAACTCTCATACCTGGTGTCAGGGTCGCGCGAAGCGCGAACCGCATCCTGGTGGGCACTCGCACGCCGCCTCGTCGATCCATCGCAGCGCCCTCGATTCTCGATCGCGCGCCGCTGTCCGCCAGCCGACAGCATCAGCTATTCCTGTCTATGTGACAATAAGCTAGCCTTGCAGCATGAACGATGATCCATGGGTACCACCCAAGGTCATGATCGCCGTCGATCTGGTGATTCTCACTCTGCGGGCGTCCCGCCTGCAGGTCCTGATGGTCGAACGCGGAATCGAGCCGTACCGGGGCTCATGGGCGCTTCCCGGCGGATTTCTCGAACACTCTGAGGAGAGCCTCACCGCGGCTGCCCACCGCGAACTCGCCGAGGAGGCCGCTCTAGACGCGCAGACCCTGCATCTGGAGCAGCTTGGTGTGTATGGCGAGCCCGGCCGTGATCCCCGCGGTCGGGTTGTGTCGGTCGCACACCTGGCGATCGCGCCGCAGCTACCGGAGCCGACCGCCGGTACCGACGCCGCAGACGCACGCTGGCAGCCAATCGACGACGTGCTGTCCGGCCAACTACCCCTCGCCTTCGACCATCCACGGATCATCGCCGATGGAGTGGAGCGCGCCCGCGTCAAACTCGAACACTCGGCGCTCGCGACGGCGTTCTGCGGGCCGACCTTCAGTATCACCGATCTGCAGGCCGTGTACGAGGCGGTATGGGGGATGCCGCTCGATCCCCGAAATTTCTACCGCAAGGTCCAGAAGACCAAGGACTTCATCGTCGCGGTCGGCCCAGCGCGCCGGTCGACCGCCGGACGACCGGCGCGGCTGTACACCGCGGGCCCGTGCAGCGTCCTGTCGCCGCCGATGGTCCGTCCAATCCTGTCGACAGCCGATGCCCCCGACACCGACGACTGCGACAGCGACGACGAGGAGCATTAGGTGAGCCGCCGTCCCATCGTGATCCTGACCGCCCTAGACCTGGAGTACCAGGCGATCCGTGACCGCCTGACCGACCCACACCTGCACCGACATCGGCAGGGGACCCGCTTCGAGACAGGTCGGCTCGGGGCCGGGCGGTGCCGCGTCGTCCTCGGCCACGTGGGCAAGGGCAATGGCTCCGCGGCGGTGCTGGCCGAACGTGCCATCGCCGAGTTCTCCCCGGCAGCCCTGCTGTTCGTCGGCGTGGCGGGCGCCCTGCACAGCCATCTCGCCCTTGGCGATGTGGTGGTGGCTACCCATGTCTACGCCTTCCACGGCTCCACCAGCGAGGACGACGGGCTCAAGGGGCGTCCTCGTGTCTGGGAGACCTCACATGCAGCCGACCAGATCGCCCGGCACCTCGCTCGGACACGTAGCTGGGCAGGACCCCCTCCGGGCGACGGGCCGATTCCCACCGTGCACTTCGGGCCGATCGCGGCCGGCGAGGTGGTCCTGAACTCGACCATGTCGGCACAGGCCCGCTGGCTCCGTAAGCACTACAACGATGCGCTGGCGATCGAGATGGAAGGCGCCGGAGTCGCGCAGGCAGGGCATCTGAACCGGTCGCTTCCCGTGGTCGTGATCCGTGCCATCAGCGACCGGGCCGACGGCACCAAGGAAGTCACAGACCGAGAGAACTGGCAGACCAGAGCGGTATTCAACGCCGCCGCGTTCGCCGCGGCCCTGGCCGACGAGCTCGCCACCGACGACCGGCTCGATGACCAGCAGACGATGAGGAGCTCCACCATGCCTGGGACTAACCAGAACATCGCTCGCGGAAATGCACGGGTCGGAGTGCAGGCCGGCATCGTCTACGGGGGTATCCGCCTCGTCCCAGGTGAGCAGCCCGCCCCCGCCAGCATGGCGGACGCACTTGCCGATCTCCGCACCCAGCTTCGGCAGGCGCAGTCGGCCGGCCAGATGGACAATGCCACCTACACAGCGGCCCAGACGGAACTCTCCGTGGCCGACAACGCCGTCGCGGCCGACACGCCGGACAGTCGCAACACGCTTATCTTGGCGCTGAAGCGGCTGCGCGGGCTCGTCGCCGACGTGGCCGACCTAACCGCGAAGCTGGCAATCGTTATAGCTCTTGCACAGGGCCTGTCGTGACCACTTCCGGCGGAAACACTAACACCGCCGAGGGCTCCGCACACGTCGGCGTGCAGGCGAACGTCGTGCATGGGGACCTCATCTACACCGTCCCCCCAGACGCCACGCCCGAGGAGATGGTCGCTGCCGGTATCCGTTGCCTCGGCGGCGGCATGCCGAGACGGGCGTGGAAACTCCTCGCCGATGCGGTCGACCGTGGTTACGTGAACTCCGAGGTCCATTTTTATTGGCTGCTGTCCCTCGTCAGCGGTCGCACTCGTCAAGAAATGTCCGGCGAAGAGCTGCGCGCGCTAGAACAGGGGTGGGAGATATTCCCTCAGGGCGGCATCGGAATATGGCCAGAAAGCGTCGATACCGTGCAACGACTTATCGGGTATAAGCCGAATGAACCAGCAACGGACATCAACATCATCATCAAGGATTTCGACGGGCTCGGCGAAGCCCAGCAGGCGCTCATCCTGCAGCATCTGGAGCACTTCCTCGAAGGCTTGCTGTTGGACGAAATGTGGGGTCGCGCACTGGTGGAGGCCGAACGGGAACAGCGGTCCAGCCAGCGATCGGACCGAGTCTGGAAATTCTTCGAGGACGTGCCGCTCGAGCCTCGCGTACGCAAAGTTCAGCCGGTCGCAGTCGGAGTCATGACCTGGGCCGGAGCCATCTCGGCCAGCCTGGTTCTCGCTGTATCGACGGTCCGCATTGGGCTGACGCTGGCGCAGGCCGGTCGGGCGTCCGGCATTCTCGCCTGGCTGGTCAGCGTCGCCGGCGGCTTCTTCGGTGTACAACACGGCTTGGAATGGCGATGGCGCGTCCAGCGCCGCCAGGCGAAGGACAAGCAGTTCGAGACTCCACAGCAGTCCAAGACGGCCGCGCCATCCAGCGGCTTCGCCTGGCAGGTGGACCAGTATTTCGCCCGATGCCGGCCCGAGGACGTCGACCGTAAAGCCTGGCGAAAAGAGACGGCCGGAATCCTACGATACATACGGGATGAGATCGTCGAGGTCTACCGGGAGACCAAGGTCAACGTTGACCGGATCTCCTGGTTGATCCGATATCGGGTCGACGAGATCACGGGCCAATGGCGGGAGGGTTCGCTCCGAAACTACCGAGCCCGGCTCGCGGTGCCGCCACCCACACGCGCGATCACTTTCCTTGGACTCCTTACTCTCACGGGCGGCGGAGTGTGGGCATTGATCTGCACGATACAGACCAGCCCACTGCTCGGATCACTGGCGACAGTGGTCGTTCCCATAAGCGGATGGGCGACCACTCGCTGGTGGTTCCGCATAGCACTCGAGAATCGGCGCTTCAGCACCGACAAAGCCGAGAGCGAGCTAAGGAACCTGGCCGATCAGGCAGCATTCGACCGGTGGCGGGAGGAGCTGGCCGACAAGCCCGAGGAGCGGGAGATAGCAGCCTGGCTGGAGTGCGATCGAAAAGTTCTCCTCAATGAGGCGTTACAGCACTATAAAACGACCATGAGCCATGTCATCGCTCACGCCTTCATCGACACACCCGCCGCCTCGACCGGCCGCGCCCGGGTCCAGAATGGCCCATGGCGATATCTGCGGTACCGGTTCTTGGTCTTCCTGCTCACTCGCAACGGGGTGCGCCAGCTCACCGCCGAGCTCGACTTTGAGCGTGGCCGCTTCCATGCACATCAATGGATCAACTACCGTTTCGAGGCCATCTCGGCGGTGCAGGTTAACCAGACAAGCACGGACGAGCCGACTTTCAAGATTACCCTTGTTGACGGGCAGGAGATCAAGGCTCACGTGACCAGCCAAGCGCCGGAGAACCTACGGCAAGGTGATGTTCCCCAGACGGTGGCCGACGTGACGTTGGACGCCGCCGGATTCCATCACACGCTGCACGTCCTCGAAGGGATTGCCGCGGAGGGGAGGGGTTGGATCAAAGAAGACAAACTGCGGGGCGAGGGCCGCATGAGGAAGCTCGTCGACGCCGCGCAGACGGGGAACGACTGAACGGGGGTTCATGGTCCGATTTTCGGGGTGGTCGCCGGGGAAAGCCAGCGTCAGCGTCGGGTTTGGCGGCGGCCTGCCCGCGTCCCTGGCCAGGGTGCGTACCGTCGGCTCAGCCGCACGCGCCCTGGCCACCAAGGGCTTAGCCGGCGACGACCGCGGGGTCGAAGCCGGCGAGGGGATCCTCCTGGCAGGCGCTGACCGGCGCCACGGCCGGGGACAGCACGCTCGGCGCGCGGCCGATCGTCACTGGCACCGGGCCGCCGCCGCGGCGACCCGCCGCCTTGGCCGGGCGGGTGCTGACCGGGCGGGAGTGGTCGACCGACGGTTTCGGTGGGGCGGCGTCCCCGCGGGCGAGCAGCGCGTCGACGCCGTGGCCCACCACGCACTCCGGGTCGGGGCCGTCGAGCGGCAGGCCGGTGAAGAACTTCGCCGCCATGCAGCCACCCTGGCAGGCGTCGAAATGCCCGCAGGAGGCGCACGCCCCGGCGGACTGCGGCTCGCGCAGCGCCGCGAACAGCTCCGAGGTCCGCCACACGCCGGTGAAGCCGCCGGTGTCGCGCACGTTGCCGGCGAGGAACTCGTCGTGGATGGCGAACGGGCAGGCGTAGACGTCGCCGACCGGGTCGATGAGGCAGACCACCCGTCCGGCGCCGCACAGGTTCAGCCCCGGCAGCGCCTGGCCGTAGGCGGACAGGTGGAAGAAGGAGTCGCCGGTCAGCACGTTCTCGCCGGCGGCGACGAGCCAGTCGTAGAGCTGGCGCTGCTGGGCGGCGGTCGGGTGCAGCTCGTCCCACACGTCGGCGCCGCGCCCCGACGGGCGCAGCCGGGTCAGCCGCAGCTGGGCGCCGTAACGGTCGGCCAGGGCGGCGAAGGCGTCGAGCTGGTCGACGTTCGCCCGGGTGACGACGACGGACAGCTTGAACCCGCGGAAACCCGCCTCGGCCAGGTTCGCCATCGCGCGCACCGCGGTGTCGTAGGAGCCGGCGCCGCGCACCGCGTCGTTGACCTCGGCGGTCGCCCCGTCGAGGGAGATCTGCACGTCGACGTAGTCGCTGGCGGCGAGCCGGGTGGCCACCTCGGGGGTGATCCGCACGCCGTTGGTGGAGAACTTCACGCCGACGTGGTGGGCGGTGGCGTAGTCGACCAGCTCCCAGAAGTCGGCGCGCACGGTCGGTTCGCCGCCGCCGATGTTGACGTAGAAGACCTGCATGCGTTCCAGCTCGTCGATGACCGCGCGGCACTCGGCGGTCGTCAGCTCGCGGGGGTCACGCCGCCCGGAGCTGGACAGGCAGTGCCGGCAGGCCAGGTTGCAGGCGTAGGTCAGCTCCCACGTCAGGCAGATCGGGGCGGCGAGCCCGCGGGCGAAGTGGTCGACGAGACGCGCCGGGGTGGTGGTGGTCACAGGGGACTCCCCTCGACGATCATGAAGGACGCGGCGAGGGTCGCCAGCGCCCGCTGGTAGCGGTCGAGAGACGCTGCGGGCAGCCCGACCGCGGCCGCCGCGGCCCGCGCGCTGGCATGCGCCGGCAACGCCTCCACCAGCGCCAGCAACGCCGGCTCCTTCAGGAACGACAGCTTGCGGGTGCCGAAGTGGTAGAGCAGCGCCCCGAACGACTCCGGCCGCACGGACACCTGGGGATGCAGCCGCCAGGCCCGGTCCAGGTCGAACCCGGCGGCGGCCGGCGCGAGGCCGGCCGCGCCGCGCTCGTCCGGTAGGTCGGCGCTCAGTAGACGCCGCACATGCCGTCGATGGAGACCTCCTCGACGAGCAGGTCCGCCACGACCGACTCCGCGGGCGCCTCGACGGCCTGGTCCACCTGTACTGACTCCTCCATGAGCACTCCCGATCGCTAGAGCTGACTGGGTCCGGAACCGGTGGAGTCTGGTCCCGCCGCGGGAACGACTTTAGTGGCACCGAGTGCCAAAGGGAAGATGTCGGACCGGAACGGGCAGGTCAGACCCATGGAGCCCATGGAGCCGGGGGGCCGGTGGAGCCGGGGGGCCGGT
>NZ_JAMPTM010000222.1 GCF_025403375.1 Frankia gtarii | reverse complement strand
TCGATGACCTCCGCCCAGCTCTCCAGCGCCCCCGCGCCGGCCCCGACCATCGCCGCGTGGGACAACCCGCCCGCCGTCGCCCCGCGTGGGACGATCATCCTGGTCGTCGGGCGGGGCGAGCACCCCGGCATCTACGAGCGGTTCGGCACGCGGATCGCATTCGACGGCTACCGCGTGCGGGTGGTCGGCGACCCGACTCTGGACGCGGACGCGGTGACGGCGGACATCCAGACGCTGCTGAGCGACCCCGACCTGCCCGCCCCCCACATCCTGGCGGGTTCCGACGCGGGCGCCGCGTTCGTCGCCGCCCTCGCCGCGACGGGGGCCGTGCGGGCCGACGCACTGCTGCTCGTCGGCCTGCCGGCGGCCGGGGACAGCCGGCCTGCGCCGGCGGGCACCGAAGCCGGGGCCCCGGGCGACGCGGCGGGCGCACTGGACGCCGACGCCGACGGCGAGGGCGTCTGGGCCGCCGAGCTCGCCGCCCGCACGGCCTGCCCGACCCACCAGGCCCGACTCAGCCACGATCCCCACCTGCGCCGCGGCGGGCTGGACACGCCGGTGCCCTCGGCCTGGCTGGCCGACGGCGACCTGAGCCGGGTGAACGTGCCGGTGCTGGGCCTGCACGGCACCGCGGACCTGGTCAGCCCGCTCGGCCCGGTGCGCGCCCGCTACGCGGCGGCGTCCCGTGCCGAGCTGGTCACCATCGACGGCGGCAGGCACGACGCCCTCAACGACGCCACCCACCGCACCGCCGCCGCGGCGGTCGTGCTCTTCCTCGAACGCCTGCGGCTCGGCAGCGATCTGCCCGCCATCGCGCACTGGTCGTGACCTGCCCCCACCGCCGCCGCGCCTGACCGTCTTCCGGAGGACCTGATGCCCGTCGAGTTCATCAGCGCGATCAACATCAACCAATCCAACGAGCTCAACCGGCTCGGGCAGACCGCCATCGACCTGCCGTTCTTCAAGCGGTACGCGCGGGCGCTGGACGAGGGCGGCTTCGACTACACGCTCGTGGCCTACAGTTCGTCGTTCCACGATCCGTTCACCCTGGCCTCGGCGATCACCCAGCACACCGACCGGGTCAAGCCGATCGTGGCGCTGCGGCCCAACACGATGTACCCGACGGTCGCCGCCAAGCAGCTCGCCACGCTGGACCAGCTCAGCGGCGGCCGGGCGGTCGTGCACTTCATCGCCGGTGGTGACGACCGCGAGCAGGCCCGTGAGGGCGACCGGCTGAGCAAGACCGAGCGTTACGCTCGGCAGTCGGAGTACATCGACATCCTGCGCAAGGTCTGGACCTCGACGACCCCGTTCGACCACGCCGGGACCTACTACTCGTTCGAGGACTTTGTCTCGCTGGTCCGGCCCGTCAACGGCACCATCCCGGTGTCGGTCGGCGGCTCCTCGGCCGAGGCCTACCAGGTCGGCGGCGCCAAGGGCGACATCTTCGGGCTCTGGGGCGAGCCGCTGAAGGAGACGAAGCAGCAGATCGACGCGGTGTACGAGCAGGCCCGCCTCGCCGGGCGCAGCGACACCCCGCGGATCTGGGTCACCTTCCGGCCGATCATCGCCCCGACCGAGGAACTGGCCTGGGAGAAGGCGCACCGCGTTCTGGGCGTCCTGCAGGGCAACGGCGGGATCGTGCACAAGGGCTTCCGGGTGGGCGGCAACGCCACCCCGGCCAACGTCGGCTCCCAGCGCCTGCTGGCCGCCGCTGCCCAGGGCGACGTGCACGACCGCGCGCTGTGGACGGCGACCGCCAAGGCGACCAACGCCGCCGGTGCGTCGACGGCGCTGGTCGGGACGCCGGAGACGGTCGCCGCGGCGATCCTCGACTACGTCGACCTCGGCGCCGAGCTCGTCTCGATCCGCGGTTACGACAACTTCAACGACGTCGTCGACTACGGCCGCTACGTCCTGCCGCTGGTGCGCCAGGAGCTGGCCCACCGGGAGGCGACGGGCCAGCGCGGCGAGGTCGTCCCACTCGACGCGGGCCTCGCCCGCCACGAGCTCGTCGGCGCGGCCGGGACGCAGGTGGCGTCATGACCGCACCGTCCGAAGTGATCGCACCGTCGGCCGCCGAGGCCGGGTCCGTGCCGGTGGGTGAGGCCGTGCCCGTGGCGGGGCTGCCCGAGGTCGACATCTCCGACACCGCGCTGGCCCGGGTCGGCGCCCAGATCGCCGCCACCGCCGAGGAGTACGACCGGTCGGGGGAGTTCCCCTGGAAGGGCGTGCAGGCCGTGCACGACGCGGGCCTGCTGCGCCTGGGCATCGACGCGCGCTACGGCGGGCGGGAGCTGCGCCCGACCGACAGCATTCGGGTGTTCACCGCGCTCGGCAAGGGCGACCCGTCGGTGGCGCTGGTCTCCGCGATGACCGTCTTCCAGCACGTGATGCAGGCCCGTGACCCGTTCTGGCCCGACGAGCTCTACCGGACCGTCGTCGCCGACTCGCTGGAGCGGCCGGTGCTGCTCAACGCGATCCGGGCCGAGCCGGAGCTCGGCGCCCCGGCCCGCGGCGGCCTGCCGGCGACGAAGATCCGGCGCACCGCCGACGGCTGGGTGGTCAACGGGCACAAGGGCTTCGCGACCAGCTCCGAGGGGCTGAGCTACCACCTGGTGTGGGCGGCCACCGAGGACGACGACCCGCTGCTCGGGCATGTGATCATCCCCGCCGACTCGCCTGGCATCGAGATCGTCCGCACCTGGGACCATTTCGGGCTGCGGGCGAGCAGCACCCACGACGTGATCTACACCGACGTCGAGGTGCCCGCCGCCAACTTCCGCGGGCTGCCCGCCTCCGCCCAGGCGCCGGACGCCGGGTTCGCCGCCGTCGGGATCGGGGCGACCGCCCTCTACATCGGGGTGGCCCGCGCCGCGCAGGAGTTCTTCGTGCGGTTCGCCAACGAGCGGGTCCCCACGGCGCTGGGCCGGCCGATCGCCACGACCGAGCGGATCCAGACGGTCGCCGGGGAGATCGAGGCGCAGCTCGTCGCCGCCGAGGAGATCGCCTTCGGGGTGGCGCGGCGCTTCGAGGAGGGCGCACCGCAGGCGGCGGAGCGTTCCATTCTCGCCAAGCCGCTCATCGCCCGGGCGGCGATCGCCGCGGTGCAGACCGCGGTCGCCGCCATCGGCAACCCCGGCCTGACCCGGCGCAACCCGCTCGAACGTCACCTGCGTGACGTCCACTGCGTCCGGGTCCACCCGCCGCAGGAGGACACCGCGCTGCTCATCGCGGGCCGGCGCGTCCTCGCCGCCGCGCCGCCCGCCGCCGGCTAGCCACCGCCGCGTCACCGCCGCGGCCACCCATCCCGTCCACCGGGTCTCGAATCCAGTCCGTCCTACTCATCCCGTCCATCCCGTCCATCCCGTCCGCTCGTCGCGGAACGTTACAAGGGGGAGCACCATCACCATGACCACGTCGCACCGTCACCGAACGACGCGACGGCTGGCCGCTACAGCCGTCTCCGTCCTCGCGGCCGTCTCTCTCGCGGCCTGCGGGAGCGGAGGCTCCTCCAGCTCCGCGACCTCCGGAACCTCCGCGGCCGGCGGCGCCCAGGACGGCAAGCCCGTCCCCGGTGGACGCCTGAAGGTCGCCTTCTGGTCGGACTTCCAGGCCTGCATCGACCCGAACCAGGTGTACTGGATCGAATCCCGCAGCATCGACCGCAACCTGGCCGACTCGCTGACCGACCAGGACCCGAAGACCGGCAAGATCGTCCCCTGGCTCGCGACGAGCTGGACGGTGAGCCCCGACGCCACCTCGTACACGTTCAAGCTGCGCGATGGGGTGACGTTCAGCGACGGCACCAAGCTCGACGCGACCGCGGTCAAGACGGCCTACGACGGGCTGCACGACCTCGGCGCCAAGTCGACGCTCGGCCTCACCTACCTGGCCGGCTACAAGTCGACCACCGTCGTCGACCCGTCCACCGTCAAGATCGACTTCGCCACCCCCAACGCCGCGTTCCTGCAGGCCTCCTCGACGACGACGACGGCCATCCTGTCGCCGGCGACCTACAAGGAGACCCCGGAGGCGCGCTGCGCCGGCAAGATCGTCGGCTCGGGCGAGTTCACCCTCGACAGCTACTCGGCCGGTAAGTCGGCGAAGCTCACCAAGCGCGCCGGCTACGCGTGGCCCAGCTCGCTGATCGCGAACAAGGGCGCGGCGTACCTCGACGGCATCGACATCAGCTACATCGCCGAGGACAACGTCCGGGTCGGCAGCCTGACCAACGGCACGATCGACATCGCCTGGCCGCGCCAGCCGATCACCTCCGCCGACCAGCAGGTCATCAAGGCCTCCGGCGCCACCATCGAGACCCGCGCCCTGCCCGGCATCATCGGGCTGCTGGTCCCGAACGTCACCGCCGGCCGGCCGCTGGCCGACCTGCAGGTGCGCAAGGCGCTGTACAAGGCACTGGACCTGCCCAGCTACGCCAAGACCGTGTACTGGGACGACTACCCGGTGGCGAAGAGCCCGGTGACCTCGACCACCCCGTACGCGGCGGACGAGTCCGCCAAGCTCGCCCACGACCCCGCCGGGGCGGCGAAGCTGCTCGACGGCGCCGGCTGGGCCCTGGGCTCCGACGGCTATCGGCACAAGGACGGCAAGAAGCTGACCCTGACCTACCTGACCAACGCGGCCGGCCCCGGTGAGCAGCTCGTGCAGGACCAGCTCAAGAAGGTCGGCATCGACTACCAGATCAAGGTCGTCACGGCCGCGCAGCTCACCCCGACCGGCAACTCCGGCGACTGGGACCTCTCCGGCGGCTACCTGACCCGGGCGGACCCGAGCGTGCTCGGCTCGTCGCTCGACCAGGCCGTGTCCAAGCAGTACACGGCGAAGTACTCCCAGGAGCCGGCGACCGCGGCGAAGGTCAGCGCACTGTTCGCCAAGGGGCTGTCCACGGCCGACCCCGACAAGCGCGCCGCCGCCTACCAGGACCTGCAGGACGCCCTGATCGACAACGGGGTCGCCTACCCGCTCTTCGACCGGCTGCAGACCGCCGGCGTCTCGGGCAAGGTGCACGGCTTCGCGTGGACCTCGGAGAGCTTCCTGCGCGCCAACGACATCTGGCTCTCCAAGTAGGACCCCGCACCCAGGACCGGAACCACCACCGTGGGACCGGAACCCGCCACCGTAGGACCGGTACCCACATGCCCCGTTATCTCGCCGGTAGGGTCGCCCAGGCACTGCTCGTGCTCTGGGCGGCCTACACCGTCACCTTCATCATCCTGAACGTCCTGCCCAGTGATCCGATCACCCTGCAGCTCAGCGCGGGTGGCGCCGACGTCAGCCAGCTCACCGCGGCGCAGGTGCACGAGCTCAAGGCGCACTACGGCCTCGACGACCCGATCGTCGTGCAGTACTTCCACCACCTGTGGGGGGCGCTGCACCTCGACTTCGGGATGTCGCTGACGCAGAACGTCTCGGTGGGCTCGCTCATCACCGACAAGCTGCCCTCGACGATCACGCTCACCGCCGTCGCGGTCGTGTTCATGCTGGTGTTCGGCCTCGCCATCGCCTTCCTCGCCACCTACGTCCAGTGGCGCCCGGCGCGCACGCTGCTCGCCCGGCTGCCCGCCGTCGGCGTCTCACTGCCGCAGTTCTTCGTCGGGCTGCTGCTCATCCAGGTCTTCTCGTTCTCGTTGACCTGGCTGCCCGCGACCGGCACCCACGGCTGGAAGACCCTGGTGCTGCCGGCGATCACGCTGGCCCTGCCGGGTGCCGCGATGCTCGCCCAGCTGCTCACCCGCAGCCTCAACGACACCTGGCGCGAGCCCTACATCGTCACCGCCCGGGCCAAGGGCCTGTCCCGCTGGACGATCCAGGTCCGGCACGCGCTGCGCAACGCCTCGCTGCCGGCGCTGACCCTGCTCGGCGTGCTCGTCGGATACACCGTCGTCAACGCGGTCGTCGTCGAGACGGTGTTCTCCCGCAACGGCATCGGCCAGCTCGCGCAGCAGGCGGTGCTCGGCCAGGACGTGCCGGTCGTCCAGGCCATCGTCCTGATCGCGGCGGGGCTGTTCGTCGTGGTCAACCTGATCGTCGACCTGCTTTACTCGCTGCTCGATCCGCGCGTGGCCCGCGCGGCTCGGGCGGCCTGAGGGGGACCGCACCGATGCCCGACAAGATCCTCTCCCCGAAGCCCGACCTCGTCGCGCCGCCGGAGCAGCGCGCCGCCGTCGCCCGCGCCACCTCGTCGGCACCGGCCGCGCCACCGGTCGTCACCCCGGCCGGGGTCGCCCTCCCGGTCCATGCCACGGCGCCGGCCGGCCTCGCGGTGCCGGCCGGCCTCGCGGTGCCGGCCGACCTCGCGGTGCCGGTCGGCGCCGCGGCCCCGCCGCCGGGCGAGGCCGGGGCGGGCGGGCAGGTGCGGCGACGACGGCACGACATCCTCGCGGCGGCCAGACCCCTGCTGCGCCGCCCGGGGTTCGTCCTCGCCGCGCTGTTCGTCGTCTTCGTGATCGTGTCGGGCCTCGTGCCCTCCCTGTTCACCTCGTACAAGCCGTCCGCGACGGTCCCGACCGACAAGCTGAAGGGGCCGAGCATGAGTCACCTGTTCGGCACCGACGAACTCGGTCGGGACCTGTTCAGCCGGGTCCTGCACGGCTCCACCCTGACCATCAAGGCGACCGGTGGTGCGGTGCTCATCGCCATCGTCGCCGGGCTGGCCATCGGTGTCGTCGCGGGCTTCTTCGGCGGCTGGGTCGACGGCGTGCTCATGCGGATCATCGACATCCTGCTGGCGCTCCCGATGCTGCTGATGGCCCTGGTGATCGTCACCGCGCTCGGGTTCGGTCTCCTGCCGATCGCGATCGCGGTGGGAGTCACCATCACCCCCGCCTTCGCCCGCACCACCCGGGCCGAGGTGCTACGGGTGAAGGAACAGCCCTATGTGGAGGCGGCGCGCACCGGCGGTGCCTCCTGGGGTCGGGTGCTGGTGCGCCACGTCCTGCCGAACTCCTGGGGGCCGGTCTCCGTGCTCGCGGTGCTCGACTTCGGCACCGCCGTGCTGACCATCTCCTCCCTGAGCTTCCTCGGGTTCGGCACGCCGCCGCCCGCCGCCGAGTGGGGCACGCTGATCTCCAACGGCCGCAACTTCCTCATCACCAGCCCCTGGCTGTCGCTGCTGCCCGGCCTGTTCGTCGGCCTGGTCGTGTTCAGCCTCAACCACATCGCCCGGACCCTTGAGGAGATGCAGCGATGAGCGCCGAGGCAGCGGTGGACAGCCCGGCCGCACGGCCCGACAGCGGCCCCATCGTGGAGCTGTCCGGGCTGTCCGTCGGCTACCAGCAGCGCGGACGCACGACCCTGGCAGTCGAGGACGTCAACCTCACGATCGCCCCCGGCGAGACGGTGGCCGTCGTCGGCGAGTCCGGCTCGGGCAAGACGACGACGGCGAACGCGATCCTCGGGCTGCTTCCGTCGAGCGGAGTGATCACCGCCGGTCGCATCCGCATCGCCGGCACCGACGTCACCGGCGCGTCCGACCGGGTGCTGCGCGCCTTCCGGGGCAACGTCGTCGGGCTCGTCCCGCAGGACCCGATGGTCGGGCTCAACCCGACGATGCGCATCGGTGGGCAGATCGCCGAGGTGGTGCGCCGCCGCGGCGTCGACAAGCGACTGGTCAACGCCGAGGTGATCGAGGCGCTGGAACGCGCCGGGGTGGACCAGCCGGTGGTGCGCGCCCGGCAGTACCCGGGTGCGCTCTCCGGCGGCCTGCGCCAGCGGGTGCTCATCGCCATCGCGATCGCCGGGCATCCCCGGCTCATCGTCGCCGACGAGCCGACCAGCGCGCTCGACGTCACCGTGCAGCGGCGCATCCTCGACCACCTCGGTGGCCTCGTCGCCGAGACCGGCACCTCGCTGCTGATCATCACCCATGATCTCGGCGTCGCCGCCGACCGGGCCGACCGGGTCGTGGTCATGCAACGCGGGCGGATCGTCGAGCAGGGCGAGCCCGCGGCGATCCTGCTGCGCCCCCAGGAGCCCTACACCCGCCACCTCATCGCCGCCGCCCCGGCGCTGTCGCACGCCGGCGGCGTCGTGCCCTGCTTCACCGACGTCACCCCGGCGCCCGAGGTGCTGCGCCTGGACGGGATCGGCAAGGACTTCCGGCTGCCCCGAACCGCGAGCGGCGAGCGGACGTTCCGCGCCCTCGACGACGTCAGCCTGTCCGTGCGCGCCGGGCAGACCCTCGGGCTCGTCGGCGAGTCCGGTTCCGGCAAGACGACCGCGCTGCGCATCGCGATGGGCCTGGAGAAGCCGACCCAGGGCCGGGTCCACCTCGACGGCGTCGACATCACCGACGCCGGCTGGTCCGAACTGCGCCCGCTGCGGCGGCGCTTCCAGCTCGTCCACCAGAACCCCTACTCCTCGCTGGACCCGCGGTTCACCGTCGCGCAGACCATCGCCGAACCGCTGGTGTCGTTCCGGGTCGGTGACCGGGCCAGCCGCGCCGCCCGGGTCCGCGAGCTGCTCGACCAGGTGGCCCTGCCGGCCGCGTTCGCCGACCGCAAGCCGGCGGAGCTCTCCGGCGGGCAGCGCCAGCGGGTCGCGATCGCCCGCTCGCTCGCCCTCGAACCCGAGCTGGTGTTCCTCGACGAGCCGGTGTCGGCGCTCGACGTGTCCGTGCAGGAGCAGATCCTCACCCTGCTGCTGCGGTTGCAGCAGGACCTGGGGGTCGGCTACCTGTTCATCTCCCACGACCTCGCGGTCGTCGCCCAGCTCGCCCATCACGTCGCGGTGCTGCGCGCCGGGCGGATCATCGAAAGCGGCCCCGCCGCGGACATCCTCACCGCCCCCGTCGAGGAACACACCCGCGAACTGCTCGGCGCGGTCCCCGGCCAGCGTTTCGCCGCCGAACTCGCCGCCTCGGCGCCGCCCGGGACGAAACGGTGAACCGTCGGGGTCGGACCCGGGCCGCGCCCGCGCGGACGCGCCCGCCCCGGCCCGGGTGGCACCGTCAGGACAGCACGGACCAGACCTCACAGAACCAGACCTCACAGAAGGGATCGGGGCGATGAGCCGCCGGTACATAGTCATCGGAGCCGGCGCGGTCGGCGCGACCATCGCCGCGGAACTGCACCTCGCCGGCATCGGCGTCGTCGTCGTCGCACGGGGCGCCAACCTCGCCGCGCTGCGCGCCCACGGGCTGCGCTACATCCGCCCGCCGGCCACCGAGGGCGGCCCGGCCGACTCCCGGCGCCTGGACCTGGCCGTGGCCAGCGGGCCGGACGAGGTGGAACTGCGCTCCGGCGACGTCCTCGTGCTCGCCACCAAGTCGCAGGACTCCGAGGCCCTGCTCGCCACCTGGGCCTGGCAGCCGGTCGACGGCGGGCGCACCACGGCGGCCGAGACGCTGCCCGTCGTGCTGCTGCAGAACGGCCTGGAAAACGCCCGCACCGCGCTGCGCCGCTTCGCCGTCGTCGTCGACGCGATGGTGCTCAGCCCGTCGTCGCACCTGCGCCCCGCAGAAGTGATCTCCCCGGCGGCGCCGCTCGTCGCCGGCTTCCTGCTGGGCCGTGCGCCCGGCGGTGGCGTCGGCGACCCGGTGGTCGAACAGATCGCCGCCGACCTGCGCCGCGGGGCGAGCGCCGTGCGGATCGTCGACGACATCGGCCGCTGGAAGGCCGGCAAGCTGCTGGGCAACCTCGCCTACAACCTCGACGCGCTCTACCCGCCGAGCCCCCGGCGTGACGTCGCCTCCGCCGAACTCGTCGCCGAGGCCCGCCGGGCGTTCGACGCCGCCGGCATCGACATCGCGGACCTGCGCCAGGACGGCGGGTTCGACGTGAGCGAGCTCGTCATCCACGACGTCCCCGGCTTCCCGCGCCAGGGCAGCTCCACCTGGCAGAGCCTGGCCCGCGGCGGCTCGGTGGAATCCGACTTCCTCAACGGGGAGATCGTCCTGCTGGCCCGGCTGCACGGCCTGAGCGCCCCGGTGAACGCCGGCGTGCAGCGGCGCATCGCCGTCGCCGCCCGCCTCGGCACCCCGCCGGGCGGGCTCGGCGACGCCGACCTCGGCGAGCTGCTGGCCGCGAGCCGCGGGCCCGGCCGCTCCGGGGCGGCCCGCCAGCCCGGCGGCGAGGTGCTCGTCGACGCCAAGGCGCTGTACGACGAGCTGACCTCGGTCGCACCGCCGCTGCTGCTCGACGTCCGCTGGGCGCTGGGCGACCCGCACGGCCACGACCACTACCGCGAGGGCCACCTGCCGGGCGCCGTCTACGTCGACCTCGACACCGAGCTCGCCGCCGCCCCCGGCGGCACCGCCGGGCGCCACCCGCTGCCCGAGCTCGCCGATCTGCAGCGCGCCGCCCGCTCCTGGGGGCTGACCGCCGGACGCCCGGTCGTCGTCTACGACGACAACGGCGGGCTGTCCGCCGCCCGGGCGTGGTGGCTGCTGCGCTGGGCCGGCGTCGCCGACGTCCGCATCCTCGACGGGGCGCTCGGCGCGTGGCGCGACGCCGGACTGCCGGTCGAGACCGGGGAGATCATCGGGCTGCCCGGCGACATCGTGCTCGAACCGGGACATCTGCCCGTCCTCGACGCCGACGCCGCCGCCGCGGTCGCCCGCGAGGGGATCCTGCTCGACGCCCGCGCGCCCGAGCGCTACCGCGGCGAGGTGGAGCCCGTCGACCCGCGCGCCGGCCACATCCCGGGGGCGGTCAGCGCGTCGACGGGGGACAACCTCGACGACGCCGGCCGGTTCCGGCCGGCCGCGGAGCTGCGCGCCCGCTTCCTCGCTCTCGGCGCCTCGGCCACCGGCGGCACCGCGGCGCCGGCGCCGATCGGGGTGTACTGCGGGTCGGGGGTGACGGCCTCGCACGAGATCGCCGCCCTCGCCGTCGCCGGATTCGACGCGGCGCTGTTCCCGGGCTCCTGGTCGGCGTGGTCGTCCGACCCGGCCCGCCCGGTCGCCACCGGCCCCCGATGACC
>NZ_JAMPTM010000221.1 GCF_025403375.1 Frankia gtarii | reverse complement strand
CCCGCCCCCGGCGCCGTACGCGCAGCCGGGACACTACGCGCAGCCCGGCTACGCCCAGCCGGCCTGGGGTCATGGCGGCCACGGCGGCCACGGCGGCCACCACAAGCACGGCGGCTTCGCCCGGATGCTGTTCTCCACCTGACCGCTGTTCACCTGACCGCGCCCCCGGGATGCGGCCCGATCTGACGCGCCCCTCCCGGAGTGCTCAGGCAGGGCGGGGAGCCAGGAAGCGCCGCACGTCCGCAGCCTCGTCGCGCAGCGCCGCGGCGACCGCCGGCCCCCAGGTCGGCGGGTCGGTGAACGGCGCCAGCTCGACGCGGCCGGCGGGCATCGACCAGGTCCCCGCCGCCTGCCCGTCGACGAGGATCACGGGCCGGAAGATGCCGTTGCTGGTGACGACCCGCCCGGTCGCGCCGACCCAGTCCCGCCCGTACCAGCCGTGCAGGACGGGGTCGAACGGTCCGAGCAGGCGCGGCGGCGGCAGGCCCGGCCCCGGGCCCTCGCCGCGAGGCCGGTCGAGCCGGCCGTTCGGCCGCGTCACCAGGTCTGCGGCGACGGCGGCGAGGCCCCGGCGGGCGTCGCGCAGCGGCAGGCCCACCCAGCGGGCCAGGTCGCGATCGTCGGCCGGGCCATGCCCGACGAGATAGCGACGGGCCAGTTCGGCGAGGGCGCCCTCCCGGTCGAACGCCCGCGGCGGTGGGCCGAGCCAGTCGCGGACCAGCACGTAGGCCTGCTCGCCGGCGACGACGGGTCCGCGCACGACGAGGCCCCGTACAGAGGCGACGATGAGCAGGTAGATCATGGCCTGTCCGGCCGTGGGAACCCCGGCCGCGTCGACCCGTTCCCGCAGTTCAGCGCGCGACAGGGGGCCTTCGTCGGTGAGGGCGCGTTCGATCCGGACGACGCCCCGCTCGGCGGCGTCCGGCGAGACGCCCTCCTGTGCCAGCCGGCGCCGGATCTGCGCGGCCATGGCCGGCGCGGTCAGCTCCCGCAGCCACCAGTAATCCTCGGTCCGCACGAGGTGCAGGGTGCCGCGGTTGAGCCAGGTGACGACCAACGATCGGTCGGCGGACAGCGCCCGGTCGACGTCGGCGGCGTGCAACGCGCGGCTGCGGGACCGGATCGTCAGCCGCAGGCCGCGGGGGTCCTGGGCCTGCACGGCGAGCAGACGCCCGACGACGTCGACGGGATCCCGGGCCGGTGGCCCGGTCAGCCCCTGAGCCGCCAGCCGAGCCGTGACGAGGCCGTCGCCGTCCGCTGCCTGTGCCGTTGTCATCCGACCAGCCTGGCAGCTGGCCGGTCGACAAGGTCACGGCGGTACCCGGTGGTGTTGACTGGTACGCATGCCACTCACCGGAGAGTACGAGCCGAGTACCCAGCAGTGGGTCCGTGACCAGGTCGAGGAATATGAAGGCTCCGGCGGTACGCGGGGCACGGTCTTCGGCGACCTGCCGGTCATCATCCTGACCACCCGCGGGGCGAAGTCCGGCAAGATCCGCAAGACGCCGCTGATGCGGGTCGAGCACGACGGCGCCTACGCGGCGGTCGCCTCCCTCGGCGGCGCGCCCAAGCACCCCGTCTGGTACTACAACATCATCGGCGACCCGCACGTCGAGCTTCAGGACGGCCCGATCCGGCGCGACTACGTCGCCCGCGAGGTCACGGGCGACGAGAAGGCCCGGTGGTGGGAGTACGCCGTGGCCGCGTTCCCGAACTACGCCGACTACCAGCGCAAGACCGAGCGCGAGATCCCGGTCTTCGTGCTCGAACCCACCGCGGACTGACCCGTCCCCGCCGGTCGGCGCACCCGGCGGCTCACGGCGTACGACCACGCCGAGACGCGCCCGGCCGGCGGAACCAGCGGGGCCGGGCGGCTTTCGACCCGCCCCGCGATCCCCGCGCCGCCGGGAGCGCAGACGGCTCCGTCGCCACCGGCGGGAGCTGCGTCGGCGCGCCCAGCAGGTAGGCCAGCGATACCGCCGCGATGCTCTGCGCCGTCAGCATGGCAACCAGGATGATCACCTGGAGCCGGGCGGCGGTGGCCGGGGACGCACCGCCGAGCAGCGCGCCGACGAACGTCCCTGGCAGCGAGACAAGCCCGACGGTGCGGGTCTGGTCGAGCGGTGGGACGAGCGCCTCGGCCACACTGTCCCGGGCGATGTCGACGACGGCCCGGCGCGGCGTCGCACCGAGCGCCAGCCACGCCTCCACCTCGTCGCGGCGGCGGCGCAGCCCGTCGGCGAGCCGGCGTCCCGTCAGTGTGCAGGCCGTCATCGTCCCGCCGACGACGCTGCCGGCGAGGGCGACGAGGTTGCGGACGTTGGCCTCCACCGCGCCGGCGGCGAACACCACGCCCAGGGCCACCGACGCCCCCAGCAGGCAGGACACGCCGACCCGGCGGACCGCCGCCGGGAAGCCGACCAGCCGCCGCGATGCCGTCCCCACGGCCGCCACCAGCATGACGGCGAGCACCCCCGCCGCGGTCGCCGGCGCGGCGAACACCCCCCGCAGCGCGAGGCCGATCAGCGCGAGCTGGGCCACCGCCCGGGCCGAGGCGGTCAGCACATCCCGGCGCCGCGGCACCCGCGCCCAGGTCAGGCAGGCCACCGCCGCCGCGAGCAGCAGCGCAAGCCCCACGACGAGCCGCAGGTTCGCCTCGACGTCCACGACGGCCCCTCTCCGCGTCCCGGACGTCGTTCGGTTCTAGATCGCATCATCGTCCAGCGTTGACGTCCTCCCTGGCCTGAAGGCCAGGGATTCCCGCACCTCGCGATACGGGTTCCTGCTTCACCAACAGATGCCTCCCCGCTCTAGGAGCGGGGTGGTCTCACTCCGTCTCCACAGGCAGCAACCGCGAGCCCCGCGGCCAGAATATTGATCGCCGCATTCACATCCCGGTCGTGGTGCGCGCCGCAACGGCACGTCCACTCCCGAATGTTCAACGGCAGCTTCGCCACAATCAACCCGCACGCCGAACAGGTCTTGCTGCTCGGGTAGAACCGGTCGACTGCGATAACGGTGCGGCCATACCAGGCCGCCTTGTACTCCAGCATCCGCCGCAGCTCCGACCATGCTGCGTCGGAAATCGACCGTGCGAGAGAATGGTTGCGGACCATGTTGCGGACCGCCAGGTCCTCGATGACCACCGTTTGGTTTTCGCGGATGATCCTCGTGGACAACGTGTGCAGATAATCCCGGCGCCGGTCGGCGATCCGACCATGGATCCGGGCGACCCTCGCGCGGGCCTTCGCCCGATTCGCCGAGCCGCGTGCCTTGCGGGATAGCTCCTGCCGGGCGCGGGCGAGCCGTTTCCGGTCCCGCTTCTCGTGCTTCGGATTGACGATCTTCTCGCCGGTCGACAGGGCAAGCAGGCTGGTGATGCCCGCGTCGATCCCCACCTGTGCAGCCGAGACCGGCAGGGTAGTAGCGGTGTCCTCGACCAGGATCGACAGGTGATACTGGCCGCGGCTGTTCCGTGACACCGTCACCTGCGACGGCACCGCACCGTCGGGCAGCGGGCGGGACCAGACGATGTCCAGCGGCTGGTCCTGCTTCGCCAGTTTCAGCATGCCGTCCCGGTAGGTGAAGCAGTTCCGGAAGTAGGTCGCCGAGTCGACCGTCCTGCCCTTCTTTTTGAAGGTCGGGTACCTGGCCCGTTTCTCCCAGAAGTTCACATACGCGGTTTGCAGGTGCCGCAGTGTGGCTTGCAACGGGCCTTTTGACGGCTCGGCCAACCACAGCGTCTCCGGGTCCCGCTTCCACCCGGTGAGCATCCTGTCGGTCTCGGCCTGGGTGACCCGGTGCTGTTGCTGGAACCATGCCCGGTGCCGTTCGGCGAGCGCCCGGTTGTAGACGTAGCGCACGCAGCCAAACGTTTTCGCGAGCTGGTCGGCTTGGTCGGGGGGCGGGTAGAAGCGGTAGCGGTATGCCCGCTTCACCACTTTCGACCCCACGAGTGACAGCATAGCATTCTTGCCTGTCACACTGCCGTTGACGCACTATCCCCACCCTGAAGGACGGGGCCTGCGCGCTACGTCTCACGGTCACAAGGAGCCGAGCAACTCGACCGTGCGGGCCCACTCCGCCGCCCCGGCGATCTGCAGGTTGGCCAGCAGGTGCGTCGCGCCCGCGGCGGCGAGCCGGCCGAGTTCCCGCTCGACCTGCCGCTCGTCGCCGATGATCGCCACCTCCGCCGGGGAGCCGACGCCCTCCCGGTCCAGCATCGCCCGGTAGGACGGGATGGTCCCGAACAGCGCCAGCGTCTCGGCGGCACGCTCGCGCACCTCGTCCGGATGGTCGGTGACGCAGACGGGCAGGCCCACGACGATCTCGGGGGCGGCCCGGCCCGCGGCGGCGCGGGTGATCGCCGGGACGATGTGCTCGCCGATAGTCCGCGCCCCCGCCAGCCAGGTCACGGTGCCGTCCGCCACCTCACCGGCGACGCGCAGCATGGCCGGGCCGAGCGCGGCGAGCAGGACCGGCGGCGGCGTGGCCCCGGGCACGCGGGCGGACACGCCGCCGGTGACCGCGGTGACGGTCTCACCGCGGACGTCGGCGGTGCCCTCGCGCAGCAGCGGGAGCAGCGCCGCCAGGTACTCCCGCAGGCGCAGCGCCGGCCGGTCGAACGGCAGCCCATACCGTTGCTCCACGGATGCGCGGTGCCCGACGCCGAGGCCGAGGCGCAGCCGGCCGCCAATCGCCGCCTGGGTGGTCTGCACCTGGCTGGACATCGCGATCGGATGCCGCGCGGGGACGATCGTGACGGCGGTGCCCAGCGTGATGGCCGGGATCTCCCGGCCGATCAGGGCGAGCGCGGTCAGCGCGTCGAGACCATAGCCCTGCCCCAGCCACAGCGACGCCAGGCCGGCGTCGGCCGCCCGGCGGGCGCGCCCCATGAGGTCGTCGACGGCGTTGGGGACGTCCGGAGCGGACAGTTCAAGGGCCAGACCAATCGGGATCATGACGGAAAGATAGTTCGATAATCCCGAACTATCAAACTGTCTGGCGTCTGCCGCATATGCTGACGCCGTGCGACGCCCGCCCCATCCGGCCACCGCGGATCTCGACCTGGCGGTGATCCTGCACGCGCTGGGCGACCCGGTCCGGCTGGAGATCGTCCGCCGCCTGCGATCCCAGCCAGACGTCACCTGCGCTCCGGCGGGCATGGACATCCCGAAGTCGACGCTGTCGAACCACTGGCGGATCCTGCGCGAGGCCGGCCTGACCTCGACGACCGTCGATGGCCGCCAGCGGCGGATGCGGCTGCGCGCCGCCGACGTCGACAGCCGCTTCCCCGGCCTGCTCGACGCCCTCACCGCCCTCACCGCCCGCGACGACCGCACCGCCCTGACCGGCCAGGGCGCGATGGATCGGTTACTGGCCGGTGCCGGCGACGGTCACTGGGTCGAGCTCACGGCACTGTTCGCCCCGGACGCGGTCGTGGAGTTCCCCCTCGCCGATCCGGGCGGCCCGTTGCCACGCCGGCTACGGGGGCGCGCCGAGATCGCCAACCGGCTACGGGCCCTCAGCGAGCTCGGGTTGCACGTTGACGCCCGCAATGCCCGGATGCATGTCGCCCGACACGGGAGCACCGACACCGAGAACACCGGGAGTCGGAGCATCGTGACCGAATGCACGCTTCTCGGCCGTCTCCCGGCCGGCCCGGCCTGGCCTCCCCTGCCGGCGGCGCTGGTCACCGACTTCCGGGATGGGCTCGTCGCGGCCGTGCGCGGCTATCTCCCCGGCGGACTGTCGGCACCGGAGGCAACGGTAGGACCGGCATCGCGTTCAACGGAACCCGTCCCGGCCCCGGCCCCGGCCATCAATGATCTTCTTCGCTGATCCGAATCGTTCCCGTAACCCCAGGTAGTCGCCCGTCAACCCTGCCGGCACCGCACGACCGCCATCGCTCACCCTGCCGGTTTTCGGCCAGATTGCGGCCAGATTGCGGCCAGATCGTGCCGAGGCTTAGTCGCGGTTTGTAGGTCGAAAGCCGCGACTACACCTCGGCATGATTCCGCGTCCACATGATCACAGAAAGACACGAAGGAAGTGGCGGCCGGTGGGCACACCGAACCCCTGGCCATCCGGTGGGATATGCCGCTGGGGCCATCCCGTCCGACACGCTCGGCGACAACCTTCTACCATCCGTCGTAGACAGGAATGAGGGTGACCGCGCGGCAATACGCGCGGCGAGATCGGAAAGGGCGGCGGGATGCTTGCGGACGGCGGCGCGGGGCGCCACCGATGATCGACGGACTGGCGGCCGCGTCCATCGCCTGCGCGCTCGTGGCCGGGGCGGCCTGCCTGCTGCAGACCTGGCGCGATCGGGCGGTCGGGGTGGGGCTGCTGGCCGCCGCCGGGGTCGTCGAAGCCGTCCTGCTCGCCCAGGTGATCTCCGCGATCGTGATCGTGGCCGGCGGCTCGCACGCCGACCAGCCGACGAACTTCGTGCTGTACCTGGTCGCCTCGGTCGTGGCACTGCCCGTCGGGGTGTGGTGGTCGCTGGGTGACCGCTCCCGCTGGGGCAGCGGAGTGCTGGGCGTCGCGTTCCTCGCCGTCGCCATCATCGTGGTCCGGTTGGGCCAGGTCTGGGAGAACACGGGTGGATGAGACAGCTCAGGTGAAGGAGACGGCGAACCGCGGCGCCTCGCCGACGGCAGGCGGGCCGGGGCGAATCCTCGTCACGGTCTACGCAATCTTCGCGGTGGCCGCCTGCTCGCGGTCGATCGTCCAGATCTCCACCGAGTTCGGCCACGCCCGGGTGGCCTACCTGCTTTCGGCGTTCGCGGCCGTCGTCTACGTCGTCGCGACGGTGGCGCTGGCCCGTCCCGGCACGGCCTGGCATCGGGTCGCCGTCGCCGCCTGCGCGACCGAGCTGGCCGGCGTGCTCGCCGTGGGGACTGCGAGCGTCGTGGATTCGGCGGCGTTCCCCGACCAGGCGGTGTGGTCGAACTACGGCAGCGGCTACCTTTTCATCCCGGTAATCCTGCCGATCGTCGGCCTGACCTGGCTACGCAGGACCGCGGCGCGGGCGCGGATCACCGATCGGCCAGCCCGGGAGTCGACGAACCCCTGACCGGACGTCTGCCGGGACCGTCATCCCCCGGCCCGGCCATCTCGTAGGTTCGCGGTATGCACACCCTTACCCGGGACGAGGCCGTGACGCGCGCGAACCTGGTGCGCGTCGACGGGTACGACATCGAGCTGGACCTGACGGCGGCCCGCACGTCGACGGAGTTCAGCTCGACGACCAGGGTGCGCTTCAGTCTTCGCGAACCGGCAGCGACCCCGGCCCCGAGCGAGGGCGAGCCGGCGACGTTCGCCGAGGTCAAGCCGGTGACCACGCATCTGGTGCAGCTCAACGACCGACCCCTGGACCCGGCGGCGCTCGACGGCAACCGGCTCCCCCTCACCGACCTCGGCCCGTCGAACGAGCTCACGGTGACGGCGACGATGCGCTACTCGAACACGGGTGAGGGACTGCACCGGTTCACCGATCCCGAGGACGGCGAGGTGTACCTGTACGCCCAGACGTTCCTCGACGACGCCCAGCGGATGTTCGCCTGCTTCGACCAGCCCGACCTCAAGGCACCGGTGCGGCTGACGGTCCTGGCACCCCCCGACTGGGTGGTGCGGGCCAACGGGGCGGGCCGGCAGACCGCCCCGGGCCGCTGGGAGTTCACCGAGACCCCGCCACTGGCCACCTACTTCGTGACGGTGGTCGCGGGGCCCTACCACGTCATCGAGGACAGCCACGACGGCATCCCGCTCGGCCTGCTCTGCCGCCGCTCGCTCGCGCCCTACCTGGACGCCGACGCCGCGGAGATCTTCGACGTCACCCGGGCGTGCCTCGACCGCTACCACGAGCTGTTCGCCGACCGTTACCCCTTTGGCACCTACGACCAGGCGTTCGTCCCCGAGTTCAACGCCGGGGCGATGGAGAACCCGGGCTGCGTGACCTTCCGCGACGAATTCGTGTACCGCTCGGCGGTCACCGACACCGAACGCGAGCTGCGCGCCGTCGTCATCGCCCACGAGATGGCGCACATGTGGTTCGGCGACCTGGTCACCATGCGCTGGTGGGACGACCTGTGGCTGAACGAGTCGTTCGCCGAGTACATGGGCTACCGGGTGACCGCCGAGGCGACCCGGTTCACCGAAGCCTGGACCAGTTTCGCCGTCGGCCGCAAGAGCTGGGGTTATGCCGCCGACCAGCGGCCCTCCACCCACCCGGTCGCCCCGCCGGACGTCACGGACACCGCGCTCGCGCTGCTGAACTTTGACGGGATCTCCTACGCCAAGGGCGCCTCCGTGCTGCGCCAGCTCGTCGCCTGGGTGGGTGACGAGGCGTTCCTGACGGGGCTGCGCGCCTACTTCACCCGCAACGCCTACGGCAACGCCACCCTGGCAGACCTGCTGGCCGCACTGACCGAGGCGAGCGGGCGCGACCTCACCGGCTGGGCCGAGCTGTGGCTGCGCCGGGAGCAGGTCAACACCCTGCGCCCGCAGGTCACCGTCGACACCCACGGCCGCTACCAGCAGGTCGCGGTCGTCCAGACGGCGCCGCAGGCCTACCCGACGCTGCGCCCGCACCGTCTCGGCATCGGCATCTACGGCGCCGCGGACGGCAGCGCCGGCGGCGCGGCACCGATCGAGCTGTTGCGCCGGGTCGAGGTCGACGTCGACCCGGCCGCGGCGGACGGGCGGACCGCGGTCACCGCGCTGGCCGGCGCCGAGGCCGGCCGGCTGCTGCTGGTCAACGACGGCGACCTGACCTACGCGAAGGTGCGGTTCACCCCCGACGATCTCGCGGCCCTGCCGGTCGTGCTGCCCCGGATGGCCGACCCGCTGGCCCGCGCGGTGATCTGGGCCGCGGCGGCCGACGCGACCCGTGACGCGCAGTGGCCCGCGGCCGACTACCTGGCGCTCGCCGCCTCCGCGCTGCCGTCGGAGACCCAGCTCGCCGTCTTCGAGGACGCCCTGCGCTTCGCTCGGGCCACCGCGCTCAACCGTTACCTCGCCCCGTCCGCCCGGCCGGCCGCGGGCGAACGGCTGCACGCCGCCTGCCTGCGGACGCTGACGGACGCCGCCCCGGGCAGCGGCCGCCAGTTGTCCGCCGCGCGCGGCGTCATCGGGTGCAGCGGACCGGACGAGGTCGACGGGCTCGCCGCCTGGCTCGCCGGGAAGGGCGTGCCCACCGGGCTGCTCATCGACCCGGAGCTGCGCTGGACGCTGCTGCACCGGCTGGTCGTGCTCGGCCGGGCCGGCGAGGCGGAGATCGCCGCGGAGGGCCGGCGTGACCGCAGCGCCCGCGCCGCCGAACACGCGGCACGGGCCCGCGCGGCCATCGCGGACGCCGCGGCGAAGGCCCGCGCCTGGGAGATGATCGTGGCCGACGACAGCGCGTCCGCACGGCTGATCGGGGCGACCGCCGAGGGCTTCTGGCAGCCCGAGCAGGACGACCTCACAGCCGCGTACGTGTCCCGCTACTTCGAGCAGATGCCGGCGATGACCGCCCGGCGCACCCCGCACGCCGCCCGCCAGATCGCCACCTTCGCCTACCCGCAGTACGCCGTGTCCACCGGGACGCTGCGGGACGCCGACGCCCTGCTCGACCGGGGCGGCCTCGACCCGGTGCTGCGCCGGGTCATCGTCGACGCGACCGACGAGCTACGCCGCGCCGTCCGCGCGGTCCGCGCCTGACCCGGCCGGGGCGATAAGCGGACCCGGAAGGTCCGCACCGAATTTGTCATCCCGCCGACGATCGCCAGCGCGAACCGAATTCCTCGGGCATAGTTGCCGCAGAAACGATCGTTCGCGGGATGGGGGCGGCATGACAGTCGGCGCACAGGCGCCCAAACAATCGACCGGCCGGGGCGTGACGACGGCCGGCGTTCTTCTGCTTGGCGCCGTTGTCGCCGTGTCGATGGGCGTGTATGCAAAAGTCCACGACCCCGTCGGCCGGCCCGTGTTCACCCTCGGTTTTTCCGGAATGCTGCCGATGAAGGCGTGGCTGACGACGGCCGCCGCCCTTCTGCTGATCGTCCAGCTCGTCACCGCGCTGTGGATGTGGGGCCGGCTGCCCGGCGCGGGTCCGGCCCCCTCCTGGGCCGGTCCGCTGCACCGATGGAGCGGCACGGCCGCGTTCGTCCTGACCCTGCCGGTCGCCTTCCACTGCATCTGGGCGCTCGGTTTCGCCGACACCGACGCCCGCGTTCTGTTGCACAGCGTCGTCGGCTGCCTCTTCTACGGCGCCTATGCGGCGAAAATGCTCGGCCTGCGGGTGCGCGGCCTGCCCGGCTGGTCGCTACCGGTGCTGGGTTCCACGGTTCTGACGTCACTCGTCGTGCTCTGGTTGAGCGCCTCGCTGTGGTTCTTCACCCAGTCCGGAATTCCCCATGTCTGAGCCGACGCTCCCCGGCCCGATATCGAGGAAGAAAAAATGACCCCGGAAGCGCCGACCCGGCGGACCATCGTTCCCGGAATCGCGGTGACCGTGGCCGCCGGGGCGGTCGGCTATGTCGTGGCAGACCACAGTGACGCGGCGAAGTCGTCGTCCGGCCGGTCCGGTGATTACGGCCGGACATCGGCCGCCGCCGGCGGTTCCGGAAGCTCAGCCGGCTCAGCCGGCTCAGCCGGCTCAGGCGGCTCAGGCGGCTCAGGCGGCTCGGAAAGCTCCGACGCTTCGGGCGGTTCGGGCTCGGGCGCGGGCGGTTCAGGGGGCAAGGGGGCGCCGCTGGCCCGGGTCGGCGACGTGCCGGCGGATGGCGGGCTCATCCTCGAGGACGCCGGCATCGTCCTGACCAGGGACGCCGCCGGTTCGGTCCAGGGCTTCTCGAACGTCTGCACCCACCAGGGCTGCTCAGTGAACGCGGTGTCGAAGGGCCGGATCCGCTGCCCCTGCCACGGCAGCGCCTTCGACACCCGCACCGGGCAACCCGTCGCCGGCCCGGCGAAGGCGCCCCTGCCCACCGTCGCGGTGACCGTCCGCGGCGACGAGATCTTCCCCGCCTGACCACCCCAGTCGGATCAGCCACGACCGACCAGCCGCACCAACCCGCCCGCCGATCTGCCC
>NZ_JAMPTM010000220.1 GCF_025403375.1 Frankia gtarii | reverse complement strand
CGCCCACCCTCGCCGGAAACCGGCCCGTCACCGCGGCGAGCCGCCGACCGCCGATCAGGACCGGACGGTGGCGGACCGGGCGGACCGGGCCGCGGTGGTTCAACCCCGCAGCAGGAACTGGCCGGGGGTGAGTTCGACCGAGCAGAGATGGTTGATCCGCCGTAACCGATCCACGACCGCGCGGGTGTCGGCGGCGGGATCGAACGCGACGGCAATCTCCCACATCGCCTCCCCGGCGAGGACCAGGTGGCCCCGCGGCGGCTCGCCCCACCACGCGATCGAGGCCCGCGGCAGGACCAGCATCAGCGCAGCGGTGATGGCCAGCGCGGCGACGACGACCACGACGACCACGACCGCCCGGCCGCGGCGGGTCAGCCGCAACGGCGGCAGCGGGCGGCCGACAGCGGCGCGGTGCGGCCCCGGCAGACGCGAACGCGGGGGACGCGGGCCGGGCCGGCGCGCTGCCCGCTCCCGGGCCGCTGCCAGATCGACCACCTGCGTCGTGTGCGCGCTGTGCACCGAATCCTCCCAAGGCGCTCGGACCGCGTCGACTGCGCAGCAAACTGCCGTTCGATCGAACTCCTGATCGATTGTCGCACCGGAGTCCCATCAAGGGAAGGGACACGCTCGAACAGACGTTTGAGATTCCGCCACAGGGCGGTTACCGTCGAGACGATCAGATTTGCACCGGGCGGTTTCCCCCGGTCGCGGACAGCCGGATGCCGTGGGGGGCGCCGGTCTCGCCGGGCGAGGCCGACAACCGTGCGGCCGCCCGGCCCGCGGCGACCGAGCGGCAACCGGGCGGCGACGGAGTACGCGACGAGGAGAGCGGTAGGCGATGACCAGCCAAGGCAGGGGTACACGCCGGGGCGGGGCCCGCGGCAACGTGCGGTCCTTTCCCGAAAACCCCGCGAACACAGCCGGGCTGACCCCCCGGCAGCGCAAGGTGCTCGAGGTCATCCGGGCCGAGGTGGAGCGGCGCGGATACCCGCCCAGCGTGCGGGAGATCGGCGAGGCCGTGGGGCTGACCAGCACGAGCAGCGTGGCGCATCAGCTCAAGGTGCTGGAGGAGAAGGGCTACCTGCGCCGGGACCCGAACCGCCCGCGGGCCATGGAGATACTCAGCCCCGATCGGCCGCGGCGCAAGGCCGACTCCGGCGCGGCGGTGGTTTCCACGTTCCCGGGCACCGGGACCGCCCCGGCCGCCGGGACGAGTGGCGAGACGTCCACGGCCTACGTGCCGGTCCTCGGGCGGATCGCCGCCGGCGGGCCGATCCTGGCCGAGCAGGCGATCGAGGACGTCTTCCCACTGCCGAAGGAGATCGTCGGCGAGGGCACCCTGTTCATGCTCCGGGTCGTCGGCGAATCGATGATCAACGCGGCGATCTGCGACGGAGACTGGGTGGTGGTCCGCCAGCAGCCGGTCGCGGACAACGGCGAGATCATCGCCGCGATGATCGACGGCGAAGCGACCGTCAAGCGGCTACGCGTCCGCGACGGCAAGGTCTGGCTACACCCGGAGAACCCGACGTTCAACGATATTCCGGGCGAGGATGCGACGATCCTCGGGCGGATCGTCGCCGTGCTGCGCCGAGTCTGACCGCGGACGGCCGGCCGCGCGAGGCGGCCGGCCGGTTCGGCTGCAGTGCAACGGGCGGCAGGCCGCCGCCGATCGGGCCGCCCCGGGGCGACCTCAGCGGCGGTTTAGGACTGGAACGTGTGCAGCTCCGCGGCGAGCGACGGGGACACCCTCGCGAGCAGCAGGGTGCCGTCCGCGGTGTGCTCCAGCTCGAGCACCTCGCCGTGGGCGTGCACCCGGGAGACGAGATCGCCCCGCGTGTAGGGGACGAGGACCTTCATCTCCACGTCGGGGTGGGGAACCCGGGCGCTCAGGGCGTCGACGAGCGCGGTCAGCCCCTCCCCCGTGCGTGCCGAGACGAAGACCGCGTCGGGCGCAAGCTGGCGCAGGCCGGCGAGGACGGTCGGCTCGGTCGCGTCGACCTTGTTCACGACGATCAGCTCGGTCACGTCGCCCGCGTCGATGTCGTTGAGCACCTCGCGCACGGCCGAGATCTGGCCGGCCGGGTCGGGGGCGGAACCGTCGACGACGTGCAGGATGAGGTCCGCGTCAGCCACCTCCTCCAGAGTCGAGCGGAACGCCTCGACGATCTGGTGCGGGAGGTGCCGGACGAAACCGACAGTGTCGGTAAGGGTGAACGCCCGGCCGTCCGGCAGCGTCGCGCGCCGCACGGTGGGGTCCAGCGTGGCGAACAGCGCGTCCTCAACAAGGACGCCGGCGCCGGTCAGGCGGTTGAGCAGCGAGGACTTGCCGGCGTTGGTGTAGCCGGCGATCGCCACCGCGGGCACCTCGCCGCGCCGGCGGGCCGAGCGTTTCGTCTCCCGCACGGTCGCCATCCCGGCGAGCTCCCGACGTAGGCGCGCCATCCGGGCCCGCAGCCGTCGACGGTCCGTCTCGATCTTCGTCTCACCGGGTCCACGGGTACCGATGGGCGTGCGCCCACCGCCACTGGCCGCGGCGCGTGACATCGACTCACCCCAGCCGCGCAGGCGGGGCAGCATGTACTGGAGCTGGGCGAGCTCGACCTGCGCCTTGCCCTCCCGGGACGTCGCGTGTTGGGCGAAGATGTCCAGAATGAGCGCGGTCCGGTCGATGACCTTGACCTTGACGACCTCCTCCAACTGGCGGAGCTGGCCCGGGGTCAGCTCACCGTCGCAGATGACCGTGTCCGCACCGGTCGCGGTGACAACCTCGGCGAGCTCGCGCGCCTTGCCGGAGCCGACGAAGGTCGCGGCGTCCGGCCGGTCGCGGCGCTGCACGAGCGCGTCGAGCACGACCGAACCCGCGGTGGTGGCGAGGGCGGCGAGCTCTGTCATGGAGGCCTCGGCCGACCGCAGCGAACCCGACGTCCACACGCCGATGAGGACGACCTGCTCCAGTCTCAGCTGGCGGTACTCGACCTCGGTGACGTCGTCGAGCTCGGTGGCCAGACCGGGCACGCGGCGCAGTGCCGCACGCTCCTCCAGGTCAAAGCCGTCCCCCGAATCATCGTAAAAACCCGAGAGATACGCCGAATCAGGATCGGCGAGTTCGATGAGGGATCTGTCGAAAGTGGACGCCGTCAGGGCGTCGGCAGGAAGAGTCATACCATCCGTTCTGAACGCGGCTCGCTGTCGCGAAATTCCGCGCCGCTTCGTCCGGCCAGGTCACGCGCACGTTCCGGCGACCTGATGAGGTCCGAGGGAAGGGCGGACGGGCCGCCGTTCCCCTTGCGGAATCATCCCGTCTCTCACCAGGGTCCCACGCCGCCATGACGATCGCGAACGGTTTAGCCGGCTCGACGCGATGACCTTCGCACCGGGTGCGACCTGGCCGCGTACCGTCGACGCCGTGTACTGGGAACGGCCGGCGAGCCAGCTACCAGCGACGCTGTGGCTCGCCGCCGACCCGTCCGGGCCCGCCACCGACCTCGATCCGGCCTGCGTCGGACCGCCGCAGCGGCACCCGCCGACGGGCGAGCCCTCCCCTTTCGGGCGAACCGCGCAGATCCACCGGATCCTGCCGGACGGCTGCATCGACATCATCTGGAGTTCCGACGGGCGCCTGATCGTCTCCGGCCCGGACACGGTTGCCAAGCTCGCCTGGTGGGCGCCGGGGGTACGCCACATCGGCCTGCGCTTCGACCCCGGCCGCGGACCGGCCAGTCTCGGGGTTCCCGCCGCGGAGCTGCGCGACCGCCGAACGGAGCTCGCCGATCTGTGGGGCGCGGGGCCGGCGCGCCGGCTCGCCGAACGGCTCGCGGACGCGGGTGATCCGGCGCTGGTGCTCGAGTCGTCCGTCGCCGCCAGCCCCCGGCATCCAAGGCTGGGCGATCCGCTGGTCCCGGCGATCGTCGCCGGGACCCGGGACGGATCGCCCGTGGCGGACATGGCGCGCGCTGCCGCGCTCAGCGAACGCCAGCTGCTGCGCCGCTGTCAGCAGATGTTCGGCTACGGCCCGAAGACGCTCACCCGCATCCTCCGGCTGCAGGAGGCGGTGCGTTCGGCGCGGACCGGTCGGCGCCTGGCGGCGGTGGCCGCCGACGCCGGGTACGCCGATCAGGCCCATCTCGCCCGGGATGTGCGCGCCCTCACCGGGGTCGCGCTGACCAGCCTGCTCGGCCCCGGCCCGGCCGAGCCGGCCGAGCCGGCCGAGGCCGACGGCCGTCCCGGTCAGGGCGTCGGCGCGGCCGGCAGCGGGGCAAACAGGTCGACGTGGTTGCCGTCGGGGTCGAGGACGGTCGCGTAACGCTGCCCCCAGAAGGCATCCCAGGGCGACAGGTGGCCGGTGTGGCCGGCGGCGAGCAGGTCGGCGTGGATCGCGTCGACCTCGGCGGGGCTGTCGCAGGCGAAGGCCAGGCTCACCCGCCCGACACCGCCGGACGCCGGCGTCCAGGCCGGGTCGAAGGAACGGATTGTCTCCTCGGTGTCGAAGGCCAGGCGCAGGCCGCCCGGCAGGGTCACCTCGACGTGCGGTTCGGTCTCGGCGCCGGCCGGCAGGTCGAGCCCGAGCAGGCGGTAGAAGGCCAGGCTGCGCGCCATGTCGGCGACGATCAGGCCGGTGAGGTTGAACGTGGATGGCATGAACGCACCGTAGGACGGTCCGGGCCGGGCGGTCTTGTCGGAATCGGACGTCGTCATCCGCGGGCACACCCCGGCCCCTCGGCACCGGGGTCAGGACGCGTGGGCGGCGCCAGGCAGCCCCGCGGCAGCCAGGATCTCGGTGGCGTCGGCGACGCCGGCCGCATCCGCAGCAGCGGCGGTAGCGGTAGCGGCGGTAGCGGCGGTAGCGGCGGCCCCGCGCGCGCCCAGGGCCCCCGGGCGCAGCACGCCGTCGAAGACCAGCTCGGCCGGCCCCCGCAGCAGCACGGTGTCGCGACTCCAGACGACCACCAGAGCGCCGCCAGGAACGTCGACCTCGACCTCGACCGCCGGCGCAGCGCTCTCCCCGGCCGCAGGGGCGGCGGGGCGCAGGCCGCGGCGGGCGGCCCAGGCCACCGCGACGGCGCACGCGCCGGTGCCGCAGGAGGCCGTCTCCCCGACCCCGCGTTCGTGGACCCGCATGGCGACACCGCCCGGCCGGTCCACGACGATCTCGACGTTCGCCCCGTCCGGGAAGTCCACCGGGGAGAAGTCGGGGGAACGGGTCAGGTCGAGGCCGCGCAACGCGGGCACGTCAAGATCGTCGGCGAAGCAGACCGCGTGCGGGTTACCCATCGATACCCCGACCGCCGTGAAGTCGCGGCCGGCGACGGACACCGCGGACCCGGGCCCGGCGGACAGCCGCGGCGGGCCCATGTCTACCGTGACATCCCCTTCGGCCGGCACCTCCACCAGCCGCAGGCCGGCCCGGGTCGCGATGGTGAACCGGCCGGGCTGGGCGTAGCCCGCAGCCACCAGGTAGCGGGCGAACACCCGGGCACCGTTGCCGCACATCTCAGCGATGGACCCGTCGGCGTTGCGGTAGTCCATGAACCAGCGGGCGGTGCCTGCGAGCGAGGCGGCCTCAGGAACCGCGGCGGACAACACGACCCGCAGAATCCCGTCCGCGCCGACGCCCGTGCGCCGGTCGCACACCGCGCGGACCAGGTCCGCGGTGAGCTCGAGGTCGCCATCCGGGTCGGGAAGCACGACGAAGTCGTTGCCCGTGCCATGGCCCTTGATGAAACGCAGCTCCCGGTCGTCCCGCACGAGGCGATCGTACGGCTCACTGCGCCGGCCCGCCGCCGCGCCTCATCCCCCGGCTGCGCGCACCCATTCCCGCATCCGCTCGTCGGTGCGCGCCGGGGGCTTGTACCAGCGATCCGGGCGGCCCCGACCCAGCGCAATCAGCCGGGCGTCCTCCACCGGGACCGGCGGGCAGAACACCGGCCCGATCGCCCGGTCGCAGCCGAGGTCGACCACCCGGGCGGCCAGCCGGGCGGTGTCCACACCGTCGGCGACCACGGTGAGCCGCCGCTGGTGGGCCAGCCGGGTGATCGCCGCGACGACCGCCTCCCCCTCCAGATCCCGCATTGTCGCCCGCAGGAAGACGCCGTCGAGCTTGACGAGGTCCAGGGGCAGCGGGTCGAACATCGCCAGCGACCCGAACCAGGTACCGAACGACCCGACGGCGATCGCGACGCCGAGGGCACGCAGCCGATCCAGCAGGCGGGGCACCACCGGCGCGGCGAGCCCGAGGTCCCGCTCGCTGAGCTCCAGGCCGATCGCCCCCGCCGGCAGCAGCCGGCGCGAGAGCAGCCGGTCGACCTCGGCGATGAAGGCCGGGCTGGCGAGCTGGCGTCCGTCGACGTTCACCCACAGCCGGGGCGGGCGAATCGGCGTGCCCGCGGCCATTCGATGCCAGGTGCGCGCCTCGGTCACCGCCATCCGCAGGACCCACTGGTCAACCTGGTGGACGAGGCCGGCGGCGGCGGCGATCGGCATGAACTCCGCCGGGCCGAGCACGCCGCGCTCGGGATGCTGCCAACGCGGATGGGCTTCCATTCCCGGAACCGACCCGTTACGCAGGTCCACCTCGGGTTGGAAATGCAATCGTAACGAACCATCGTCGAAAGCGGCATAGAGGGCGGGAACAAGTGTCAGGTCGGGTGGGGAACCGCCAGCAGCGGGGGGCGCGGTCACATCGATCTCTCCAGACGCCGAGCGGGATCAGCCGCTGCGCGCCGGGCGCCGGCGGCGCCATGGTGCGGCGCCGACCCGTCCCCCTGGGGCAGTCTGACCGATCACCCGTCAGAGCGAACCCACCAGCCGCAGCACCTGAGTGACATCCGGTTGGTCCAGCCAGACTATCCGCTCGTCCCGGCGAAACCAGGACCTTTGCCGTCGGGCAAAGCGCCGCGTCGCGGTAATTGTGGCCGACTTGGCCTCCTCGGCGGAGTCCATTGCTCCGTCAAACCAGGCAAGTAGCTGAGCATATCCCAGCGCACGGGACGCCGTACGACCTTCCCTGAGGCCCTTTTCCGCCAACCCCCGCACTTCATCGGGAAAACCCGCACCCCACATTCTCTCCACCCGTTCGGCGATGCGATCGTCCAGGTCGGTCCGATCCACCCCGATCTGGACGACGTCGTAGACGGATCGGTGCTCGGGCAGGGTGGCTTCGAAGGTTCCGGTCAGCTCGACGACCTCCAGCGCGCGCACGATTCGGCGACCGTTGGTGGGCAGAATCGCCTCGGCGGCCCGCGGCGCGCGCCGCGCCAGCTCACCGTGCAGCGCCGGCGCACCACGGCTGGCCAGCTCCCGCTCCCAGCGCGCCCGCACGGCCGGATCGGTGCCCGGGAAGGTCAGATCATCGAGGGCGGCGCGCAGGTACAGCCCGGACCCGCCGACGAGCACCGGGGTCCGGCCCGCCGCGAGCAGGTCGTCGATCACCCGCCTGGCGTCGGCCTGGAAACTGGCGACGTCGGCGGCGCGCGTCACGTCCCACACGTCGAGCAGGTGGTGGGGCACGCCGTGGCGCTGCGCCGGCGGGACCTTGGCGGTGCCGATGTCCATCCCGCGGTACAGCTGCATCGAGTCCGCGTTGACGACCTCACCGCCGAGCGCGAGCGCGAGCGCGATGCCGAGATCGCTCTTGCCCGCGGCCGTCGGCCCCACCACCGCCACCACCGGTCCCGGCCGGGGCCCCTCCCGCGTGCTCATCTTTCCGATCGTGCCACGCCCCCGCCGCGGCACCGCAGCGCCCGCCCGGTCCACGTCCCCACTCAGCCGCTCGGGCAGTTAGCCGCTCGGGCGGTCAGGCGGTCAGCCGGCCCCGGAGCTGGCCTCGGCGACGGCGGAGGCCGGGCGCCGCGCCGGCGCGCCCGGCGTCCGCCAGAACTCCACCAGCGCGGCGACCAGCGCGTCCGGGGCGTCAGCCGCCGGGTCGTGCCGGGCGCCCGGCAGCACCTCGTAGCGGGCCGCGAGCCGGCGGGCCATATCGGCCTGCACGGCTGCCGGCCAACCATCGTCACCGTCACCGTGCGTAACCAGTACTGGCAGGCTCGCGCTGCGGGCAACCGCCGCCAGCTCCGCGACCCGGTCGGGGGTGTCGAGCAGATGCTGGGCGATCGCCACCAGGCAGGCCTGGTTGTGCGCGAAGAACCGCTGGCGCAGAAAGTCGGCCGTGGGCGCCGGACGGGGCCGCTCCACCGCGTGCAGCGCCGCCCACACCGCGGCCGACCCGCCCCGCTCCAGGACCAGCCGGATCGTGCGCAACGCGGCCTGACGACGCCCGACGATGCCAGCGGGTCCGGAGGACAGCAGGGTCAACGAGCGCATCCGGCCTGGGTCGGCGATGACCGCCGCGCGGGCGACGAGGCCACCGAAGCTGTGCCCGACCAGATGTGCGGGCCCGGCGCCGAGCGCGTCGATCACGCGAAGAACGTCGTCGGCGAACGCCTCCAGGCTGTACGCGGCGACCTCGTCGGGGCCGGACGACTCGTGCTGGCCCCGCAGGTCAAGCGCGGTCACGGCGAATCCCGCGGCGGCCAGCGCCGGCATGATCGGCAGGAAGTCCTCCTTGCTTGCCGCGTATCCGGGCAGCAGGAGGACCGCCGGGGCGACCTCCGGCCCGCAGCGCAACGCGGCGAGGCCGCCGAGATCGGTCCGCCACACACCTACCGGCAGCTCAGCCGGACTCCCAATCACGCTGCGCGCCCCCCCGATTCCATACGGCAACCAGATACCCGACACCGTAGGGCGCGTCGTCATAGGTGAGCTCGCTGGACCAGGCTTCGGCTGGCGTGTCGTCCCGAGTCGCGGCGAGTAGCGCACCGGCGAGCACCTGCCACGGGGCCCGGCCGGCGGCCAACAGCTCGGTCGCCAGCGCCGGATCAAGGTCGAGCAGGGCGGCCGGATCGGGTCCGGCCAGGGCCGCCGCGGCGGCGGCGTCGAATGCCGCGGCACGCTCGTCGAGCCCGCCCGGCGCCTTCAGCGTGCGCCGCGCCGACCCGTCGCCCATGACCAGCAGAGCGAGCCGCTCGTTTTGTTTTACCTGCGCGAGGAGGCGCTCACCGAGTCCGGCCGCCGCCCGCGGGGAGTGGCCGGCCGGCACCCCGAGCGCCGAGCGCTCCCCGGACCAGCCGACGCTCGCCAGCAGCCAGGCACCAACAGTGAGCGACAGGGGCAGCGCTGGCTCCACGGCGGCGGGCCCAGCGGCGGACCCAGCGGCCGACGGCCCGAGCGGCACGCGCAGATCCACCCCGAAACCGGCAAGGGACCCCGCCGACTCGGGCCCGTAGCGCGTCTCGGCCGGCGCATCCCCGACCACCACGATGCGGTTCGGCCGTGCGGCGCACAGCCGCCGCACCGCGTCCACCGCGGCGGCGCGGGCCTGGACCTGCTCGCCGCGACCGACCTCGGGGACCAGCAGCGGCGGGTGCGGGCAGACTGCCGCGGCGACGAAGGTCACCGGCGACTCGAGCCCGCCGCCGGGCCCATTGATGGCATGCCGAGGGTGACGGCCTGCCGGGCCGCCGGCGCGTCGCTGTCAGTGGAGGTGGCTGGGGCGGCTCGGCCGAGCTCCCAGGCATCACCCGCGCGGGTGCGGCGGTAGGACAGCAGCGGGCCGTCGGCGGTGAGGTGGTGCGGCGCCGCCCGCGTCACCACGGTCTCGACCACGTCACCGGGCCGCACCGCGGGCCCCGAACCGGCCGGATCACCGCCGGGTGCGGGCTGGGCGCCCGAATCCGCGCGGAAGTGCACGAGACGCCCGTCCCGCGCCCGACCGGACAACCGACCGGTGGCGTCGTCCTTGCGACCCTCGCCCTCGGCGACGAGCAGCTCGACGCGCCGACCGACCAGTTCCCGGTTCTGCGCCCAGGAGACCTCGTCCTGCAGCGCGACCAGCCGGGCGTACCGCTCGGCCACCGTGGCCCGGTCGATCTGGCCGTCCATCGTCGCCGCCGGAGTACCCGGGCGCGGGGAGTACTGGAAGGTGAACGCCCCCGAAAAACGAGCCTGGCGCACGACGTCGAGGGTGTCGGCGAAGTCCGCCTCGGTCTCACCGGGGAATCCGACGATGATGTCGGTGGTGATGGCCGCATCGGGCATTGCCGCCCGCACCCGTTCGACGATGTCGAGGTACCGGTCCCGGCGGTAGGAGCGGCGCATCCGGCGCAGTACCTCGTCCGAACCGGACTGCAGGGGCATGTGCAACTGGTGGCAGACGTTGGCGGTGGCGGCCATCGCCTCGATGACGTCGTTGGTGAAGTCCCGCGGATGTGGCGAGGTGAAACGCACCCGCTCCAGGCCGTCGACCCGGCCGCAGGCGATGAGCAGTTTGGCAAACGCGCCCGGATCGCCCAGCGAACGGCCGTAGGAATTCACGTTCTGCCCCAGCAGGGTGATCTCCAACGCCCCCTCGCCGACAAGCGCCTCGACCTCGGCGAGCACGTCACCGGGTCGACGGTCGCGCTCGCGGCCGCGCAGGCTGGGCACGATGCAGAAGGTGCAGGTGTTGTCGCAGCCCACGCTGATGCTGACCCAGGCCGAGTGGTGGCTGGCCCGCCGCGTCGGCAGCGAGCTCGGGAACACCTCGAGCGCCTCGGCGATCTCCAGCTGGGCCGAGGCGTTGTGCCGGGCCCGTTCCAGCAGCACCGGCAGGCGGTGCAGATTGTTGGTGCCGAACACGACGTCGACCCAGGGGGCGCGGTCGAGGATCGTCGCGCGGTCCTTTTGCGCCAGGCAGCCGCCGACGGCGATCTGCATCCCCGGATGGCCCTTCTTCACCGGGACGAGCTGGCCGAGATTGCCGTACAGCCGGTTGTCGGCGTTCTCCCGCACCGCACAGGTGTTGAACACCACGACGTCGGCCTCGCTGCCAGGGGCGGCGGGGACGTAGCCGGCGGACTCGAGCAGTCCGGAGAGCCGTTCGGAGTCGTGGACGTTCATCTGGCATCCGAACGTGCGTACCTCGTAGCTGCGGCCCTTCACATCGACCAGCCTACGGCGCGTCGGTCGCGGCCCATCCGGCGACTGCCGGCCGCGACCGACGCGCGACTCCCGATCGGGGCCGTGACCAGGGAAGACGATGATCGAGACGCGGACACACAGAG
>NZ_JAMPTM010000021.1 GCF_025403375.1 Frankia gtarii | reverse complement strand
TCGCGCCGGCGGCCACGTTACGCAGACCCTCACGCACCAGAGCCTGAGCCAGGATCGTCGCGGTGGTCGTACCGTCACCCGCGACGTCGTTGGTCTTCTTCGCGACTTCCTTGACGAGCTCCGCGCCGATCTTCTCGTACGGGTCCTCGAGCTCGATCTCCTTGGCGATGCTCACACCGTCGTTGGTGATCGTGGGAACGCCCCACTTCTTCTCCAGAACGACGTTGCGACCCTTCGGACCGAGCGTGACCTTGACCGCATCGGCCAGCTGGTTCATGCCGCGCTCCAGGCCGCGCCGTGCCTCCTCGTCGAAGGCAATGATCTTCGGCATGGTTTCTGGGTCCTCCCAGTGGGATGGCAGGTTCGATGGCCTGGCCACAACGACGCCCGCGACGGACGGCTCCCGCCGACTCCGGCCCCGGTGCAACCACCGTGGATGCCGGGCGGATCGGGCAGCCTCGCCGTTTCAGCCTTTGGCACTCCCTAGGCGAGAGTGCTAAGTCTTGTTTAGCACTCGGCATGGGTGAGTGCAAGCTCGCTGCCGCTTCTCCGCGTCGCGCACCGCCGCCTCTCCGGCCCGGTCCGTGGCCCGGTCCGTGACCCGGTGCGGCGTTGCGACATCCTCTGCCAACCTCGTGGAAGGGCTGCGAACATGGCGGATGCCGGCCCGTTGTCGGGTAGGCGACACAGGGGGCCGTCCGGTACCGGCGTGCCCTGGCCTGCCTCGTGGGCGCCGCCTCGCCCCGCCGGGCGCGGGGCCGGCGGGGTACCCCGCCGAAGCACGGGGCGGACCTGCATCAGTGGCCGCCGGGCGTGCCGGGCCCGCGACTTCCTTGCCCTTCCAGAGGGTCTCGTGTCTGATTGGCCCCTCGGGAAAGGCAAGGAACCGCGCCGCGGGGGGTCCGGATCGCGGGTCCGGGGGACCGTCGCAGCGAGGCGCGGGGTCGCGCTTGCGTGGGCGCGGGGCGGCACTGCGGGTCCAGGGACCGCTGGTCGGTCAGTCGTCGCCGAGGCCGGCGGCCTCGAAGGCGCGCAGAGACGGCTTGATGGTGGCCGTCGGCCCGCCGGTCTCGACCAGCGGGTCGAGGGTCTTCAGCCCATCGCCGGTGTTGTAGATGACGGTCTCGGCGGCCGGGTCGAGCAGGCCCTCGCGCAGCAGACGGCGCAGGTTCGCGACCGTGACGCCGCCGGCGGTCTCGCCGAAGATGCCCTCGGTGCGGGCGAGCAGCCGCATGCCCTCGAGGATCTCGTCGTCGCTGACGTCCGTGATCGCGCCGCCGGTGCGGCGGGCGACGTCGAGGGCGTAGGGTCCGTCGGCCGGGTTACCGATGGACAGCGACTTCGCGATCGTCGACGGCCGCACCGGGGCGACGGTGTCGACCCCGCGGGCGAACGCCGCGGCCACCGGATTGCAACCGGCTGCCTGCGCGCCGAAGACCCGGTAGGGCGTCGGCTCCACCAGGCCCAGCTTGCCGAGCTCGCCGAACGCCTTGTCGACCTTGGTGAGCAGCGAGCCGGACGCGATCGGCACGACGACCTGCTCGGGCAGCCGCCAGCCGAGCTGCTCGGCGACCTCGTAGCCCAGCGTCTTGGAGCCTTCGGCGTAGAACGGCCGGACGTTGACGTTGACGAACGCCCACTCGTACTCGCCGGCCAGTTCGCTGCACAGCCGGTTGACGTCGTCGTAGTTGCCCTGGATCGCGACGAGGGTTCCGCCGTACACACCGGTGGAGACGGTCTTGCCGGCCTCCAGGTCGTGCGGCACCAGCACCACCGAGCGCAGGCCGGCCCCGGCGGCGTGCGCGGCCACGGACTGGGCGAGGTTGCCGGTCGAGGCGCAGGCCACCGTGGTGAACCCGAGCTCGCGGGCGGCACTGAGGGCCACCGAGACGACGCGATCCTTGAACGAATGCGTCGGGTTGGCGCTGTCGTCCTTGACGTAGAGCGTCTTCATCCCCAACTCGGCGGCCAGGCGCGGGGCCGGGCGCAGCGGCGTCCAGCCGGCACCGAGGGACACCCGGCGCGCCGGGTCGTGCCCCGCGGGCAGCAGGCCCACATAGCGCCACAGGTTGGCCGGCCCGCGCTCGATGGATTCCCGGGTGACCCGACCCAGCAGGTCGGGGTCGTAGGAGATCTCCAACGGGGCGAAGCACTCCACGCAGACGTGGGCCGGGGAGAGCGGGTAGGTGGCGCCGCAGTGGCGACAAGATAGCCCGACCGCGGGGTTCGCGACGTCGAGGGCGGGAGTGCCGGCACGCTCGGGCGCGAGAGTCATAAAGAAGCTCCTCATCTTTCCCGGGGCAACCTGCCACGGGTCGGAATTAGCACCTGCCGCGCATCGGATGCGGGAGGTTGCCGGGGCTTCACAGGGCCGTTCCCTCTGCCCCTCTGGATGAGCCAGATGAAGTTGTCTGTCCGTACTGTAGACCGTGGGCCGGAGATCGTGCACCGGTGTTTCGTGGTTCACGGTCATGAGATCGTGTTTCGCCGGGTGCGGTCCGCCTTGGCCCCCACAATGTTCACCGGCGCAGGGCACGCCGGGCCCGCGTCCGGCGACCGCCGTCCCCGCCCGGTGCCCGAGCAGCGGCGGCGGGCCGACCCACCTCGCAGACCAGGGAGTCCGTGACAGTGAGTATTCGCGTCGTCTACACCGATCTCGACGGCACGATGGTCGGCCCGAAGGGCTGCTTCTTCCGCGCCGAGGGTGGGGCGATCACCCTGGACCCGGCGCAGGCGCTCACCGAGCTGCACTCGGCCGGCATCGCGCTGGTGCTGGTCAGCGGCCGCACCCGGCCGCAGCTGCTCGAGGCGGCGCAGATCTTCGGCGCGGACGGCTTCATCGGGGAGCTCGGGGCGATCGTCGGCTGGAACGACGGGCGAGACAGCGAGATCCTGCGCGGCGCCATGCCACCCGATTTCGACCAGGTCCCCGAGTCGCTGCTCGACCAGTTGATCGAGCGCTATCCAGGCCGCCTGGAGCTGCACGCCCCGTGGCACACCGGCCGTGAGGTCGACGTCATGCTCCGTGGCCGCATCGACGTCGGCGAGGTCGACGGCTGGCTCGCCGAGATCGGCTTCGCCTGGCTGAGCATGCGTGACAACGGCCTGATCTCGCCGGCCCACATGCCCGAGCTGGGGGTGGCACCGCACGTGTACCACCTCGTTCCCGGCGGGGTGGGCAAGGGCGACGCGGTGGCCTACGACCTCAAGCGCCGGGGCGTGTCCCCGGCCGAGGCGATCGCGATCGGCGACTCCGCCAGCGACCTGACGATGGCCCCGCACGTCGGCCGGATGCACCTGGTTGCGAACGCAATGCGCCATCCCGACATCACCGCCCTGCTTGCCCGTTACGACAACGTGACGGTCGAGGCGGGCACGGTCGGCGCCGGCTGGGCGAGCGCGGTGCGGTCAGCCGCCGTCTGATCCGTCGCTGTCTGCTCCGTCGGGGCGCGGTTCGCCGCCGGCTCGCTGGCGGTTTCCCCGCTGTTGGCGGACCGGCCGGCGGCCGGACACCGGACGGACGATAGCCGGTCGTTTCCGACGGAACCTGCGCCGGATGGCCGTGGTGTGGCCGGTGGTCCGGCCTGTGCGGCCGTCCGGATGGCCTACCCTCCGCAGTGTGCAGCGGATGCGGGAAGCCGAGCAGGGCACGTCGGCGAGTCCTCTGGCGCGGGGGACAGCGCGGGTGCTGGTCGCCTCCAACCGGGGCCCGGTGGCGTTCGTCACCGGTGACGACGGTGAGCTGGTGCTGCGGAGGGGGGCCGGCGGCCTGGTCAGCGGCCTGAGCCAGGCTGCTGCCGATGCCCCGCCCGATGCCCTGCCGATGGTCTGGGTGTGCGCCGCGCTCGGCGACGCCGACCGGCGCGCGGTTCGCGCCGCACCGGCCGGCCGGCTCGACCTCGCCGGCCACGACACCGGCGGCACGGCCGTGCGGATGCTCGACGTCGACCGGGTCGTGTTCGACCGGGCCTACAACGCGGTCGCGAACCGCATCCTGTGGTTCGTCCAGCACCTGCTCTACGCCCCGGCCTCGCAGCCCGTGTTCGACCCGTCGTTTCGCCGCGACTGGGCGGCCTACGAGGCGTACAACGCGATGTTCGCCGAGGCGCTGGCGCATGAGGCCGCCCCGGGCGCCTCGGTGCTCGTCCAGGACTACCACCTGACCCTCGTCGCCGGGCAGCTCCGCCGGCTGCGCCCGGACCTGCGCATCGCCCATTTCAGTCACACCCCGTGGGCGCCGCCGGAGTACTTCCGGATGCTGCCCGACGATGTCGGCGAGCAGATCCTGCGCGGCATGCTCGGCGCCGACCGGCTGGGGTTCCTCACCGACGCCTGGGCCGACGCCTTCATCGAGTGCGCCCGCGGTCTGGCCGGCGTGCGGGTCGAGCGGCGCGCGATCACGGTGGCGCCGCCCGCCGGGGCGGTGGGGACCGGCCGCACGGTGCGGATCGGGGTGCACCCGCTCGGCGTCGACGCCGACGAGCTGCGCGGCCGGGCCGACGCGTCCGACGTCGCCGCCCGGGCGGCGGAGCTCGTCGAGCTGGCCGAGGGCAGGCGCCTGATCGTCCGAGTGGACCGCACCGAGCTGTCCAAGAACATCGTGCGCGGCCTCGCCGCCTACCGGGAGCTGCTGCGGACCCACCCGGAGTGGCGCGGCAAGGTGATGCACCTGGTCTGCGCCTACCCGTCGCGACACGATCTGCCGGAGTACCGCGAGTACACGGCGGCGGTGCAGCGGCTCGCCGCGGAGATCGAGGATGAGTTCGCCACGGACACCTGGCTGCCGCTGCGACTGGAGATCACCGACGACTATCCGCGGTCGATCGCCGCGCTCACGCTCGCCGAGGTGCTCGTCGTCAATCCGATCCGGGACGGGATGAACCTCGTCGCGAAGGAGGGGCCGGTCCTGTCGCGGCACGACGCTGTGCTGGTGCTGTCCCGGGAGGCGGGGGCCTGCGCGGAGATGGGCCGGGCGGCGCTGGTGATCAATCCCTTCGACATCCAGGCGACCGCGCAGGCCCTACACGCGGCGCTGACGATGCCCGCTGCCGACCGCCGACGCCGCGCCGGCGAACTCGCCGCCGTGGCCGGCCGGCTGCCGCCGCGGGTCTGGTTCACCGACCAGCTCGCCGCCCTCGCCGCGGATCGCGCCGATACGCCAGTCAGCCACCGAGGCGCTCGATGAGCACCTCCAGCAGCGCGACCATGCCGGCGGGGCCGCCGACGACCAGGTCGGCGCGCTCCCGCAACACGGCGGGGACCTCGGGACTGTCGCTGCACACGGTGATGCCGGGCAGCCCGCCTGCCCGCATCTCGTCGACGGCGGAGAAGGCGGGCAGGTCGCCGTAGTCGTCCCCGGCGACGAGCACCGAACGTGCCCCACGGGCGGCGACGAGCTCGCGCAGCGCGCCCCCCTTGTCGTGCCCGGGCGGGCGCAGTTCCAGCACCTTCTTGCCCGGGGCAGCCTCCAGCCCATGCTCCTCGGCGAGGGTCGTCAGGGCCGGGGCGAGCGCGGCCAGCGCCGCGTCCGGGTCGGCGGTGCGGCGTACGTGCACGACGAGCGCCTGGTGCTTGTCCTCGACGACCGTGCCGGCGGGGGCGTCGCGCAGCAGCTCGGGCAGTGCTCCGCGGACGGCGGCGACGCCCGCCAGCGGCTCGGGGCTGGTGATCGTGCGCGACTGCGAGTCCCATCGCTGCAGTCCGTACTGGCCGAGGATGACCAGCTCGCCGAGGCCGGGGAGCTTGTCCACCCCGGTCAGCTCCAGCAGTGCGTCGACCGGCCGCCCGGTGATGATCGCCAGCGTGCCCACCACGTGGGAGATCCGGCGCAGCGCCTCGAGCGCCCCGGCGGCGGGGACGGCGTCGACCGGGCGGGCGACGATTGGAGCGAGGGTGCCGTCGTAGTCGAGGGCGATCAGGGCGCGGTCGGGCGCGGTGAGCAGGGCGGCGAGCCCGGCCCCGCCGGCGGGGGTGCGGGGCGCGGGCGGGTTGTGCTGGGCGGAATCGCTCACGGAGCCTTCCCGGGGTCGCTGTCGTCGATGGTCGAGGGCCGGCGGACATGCCCACCGGGGAATGTCTCAGGCGGAACGATCACTGATCATTTTTCCGGGTCGGCGGGGAAGTCGCGAGTGATGACGAGGATCAGGGCGCCGGTGGAGACGATCCTCGTCTGTGAGCGGGGAATGATCTTCTCGATGCCCGGAATGGCGTCCTTGAGTGCCTGGGCGGCCGCGGCGTCGGAGTCGTCGTAGAACACCGTCGAGACCGGCACGTCGTAGATCGACTGGAAGTTCCCGGTCCGCTCGACGGGGAACCCGGCGGCCTCGACCTGCCCGGCCGCCTTCTCCGCCAGTCCGGAGATCCGGGAGTTGTTCAGCACGACCACCGGCGCCGTCACGGGAGGCCGTCGGCCCGGCTGCGCCGGTGGCGGCACCGATGTCGCCGATGCCGGCCGTTCGGCGGGTGGCGTCGTCGCGGCCGGGCTCGGGCGGTGGGTCGGAGAGGCCGTGGGCGTCGTGCGATGCACGGAGGACGACGGGCTTGAGCTGCCGCCGTCCGGGGTGCGGGAGGGCGCCGCGACCGGGTTCGGCGGCTCGGGGTCGGACTTGCCGTTGAGGAGGTTGACCAGCAGGATGCCGACGAGCACGGCGGTGACGGCGATGGCTCCCGCCACCACGGCGTGCAGCCGGTCCGCGGGCCGGCCCGGAGGTCGGCGCTGCGGCGGCGCGCTCGTGCCATGCGTCATATGTCGCTTTACTCCTCGACCCGGTCCCGGCGGCCGGACCTGGCGGCCCGGCGCTGCTCGCGCAGTCGGCGCAGCCGCCGGACGAGCATCGGATCCGTGATCAGCGCCGCGTCCGAGTCGATCAGTCGGTTGAGGATCTGGTAGTAGCGCGTCGAGGACAGACCGAACTCGGCGCGGATCGCCTCCTCCTTCGCCCCCGGATGGCGCCACCAGCCCTGCTCGAAGCGAAGGATGCGCCGGTCGCGGTCGGACAGCTCCGCGGCCGGTGTGCTCGTCCGCCCGGGTTCCTCGGGCGGCAGGGGTTGAGCTGCCTGCACAGCGGGACCTCCTCGGGACGCGGCCGGGACGATGAGCGCGCTCGGACGCAGCCACGCCACGCCCGGTATGGTTCGCCGCCCACTATTTCACCCCGAGGGTCCGACATCCCCGGTCGTCTCCGGGAACACACATTCCGGGCGGCCATCGCACCGGCGGGCCCATACCCGCCCAGCCCGGCCCGCATCGACTGGGGAGCTTCTACGCTGGACCGGTGACCCGGCGTTTCACCCGCACCACGGAGGACTTCGTCTGCCTCGTCTGCGGGACCGCCGTGCGCGGCGACGGGTATACCAACCACTGCCCATCATGCCTGTGCTCGCGCCACGTCGACGTGCATCCCGGCGACCGCACGGCCGGCTGCGGTGGGGTGATGCGTCCGGTGGCCGTCGAGACCCGGGCGCATGAGGTGATCCTCACGCATGCCTGCGAGCGCTGCGGCCACCGCCGGCGAAACCGCACCGCGCCGGCCGACGACCGTGACGCCCTGCTCGCCGTCGCCGCAGCAGCGGCGCAGGCGGCGGTGTTCTCCACCACCGAAGTGGCGTTCCCCGAGATGGGATCTCTGATGGGGCCGGACTCCGCCGGTGCCCGGCCACGGCGGCGCGGCCGCGCCCGCACCGGCCGCGCCCGCACCGGCCGCGGCCGCGGCCGCTGAGCGGCTCGCGTCCTGGTCCGGTGCGCCCGGTCGGGCAGCCGCACGAGTTGCCGAGAGCTCGCACGATCGGTGGCCTTGACCGTGGTCACCCTCGGCAACTCGGCGACCGGCACCGTCCGGTGGCAGCCCTGGGCCCGAGGGCCCGGGATGCCGCCCGGCGCGGCCCGTTCGGGGCCGGCGCGAGTCACCTCGCGCCGGCGAGTACCCCGTTGGTCGGGGTCGCGACCCGTGGGGGAAGGGACGCCTGGTTCAGGTGGGAACGGCGGATCGGCAGGCGGGCCCTCAGGGGTACAGGCCGCGCGTCTGGTGGGCCTCGGCGACCCGGCTCACCCCGATGATGTGCGCCGCCTTGCGCATGCTGATGCCCTGCGTGGTGGCGAGCATCGCCACCTCGCCGTAGGCCCGCTCCATCAGGGTCCGCAGCCGGTCGTTGACCTCGTCCTCGGACCAGAAGTAGGCCTGCATGTCCTGCACCCACTCGAAGTACGAGACCGCGACGCCGCCGCCGTTGGCGAGGATGTCCGGCACGACCATCACGCCCCGGTCCTCCAGGATCCGGTCGGCCTCGGCTGTCACCGGGCCGTTGGCCCCCTCGACGATGATTCGGGCCTTGACCCGGTCGGCGTTCTCGATGGTGATCACGCCTTCGAGGGCCGCGGGGAGCAGGACGTCCACGTCGAGTTCGAGCAGGTCGTCGTTGGTGAGCGTGTCCGTGCCGGGGAACCCGACGACGGTCTCCGCTCCCTCGGCGAGGTGGCGGATCAGGGCCGCCGGGTTGAGACCCTGCGGGTTGTAGATGCCGCCCTTGACGTCCGAGACCGCGACGACCTTGCAGCCGGCGTCGTGCAGGTACTGGGCGGCGAGCGCCCCGACCTTGCCGAAACCCTGAATGGCGACGGTCGTGTCGTGCGGGTCCCGCCCGGTCTGGCGCAGCGCGGCGAACAGCGCGAGCTGCACGCCGCGGCTGGTCGCCCCGGCCCGCCCGGCGGAGCCGCCGATCGACAGCGGCTTGCCGGTCACGACACCGGTGGCGATGTGGCCGGTGTGGGCGGAGTAAGTGTCCATGATCCAGGCCATGGTCTGCTCGTCGGTGCCCACGTCGGGGGCCGGAATGTCCTTTTCCGGCCCGATCAGGGGAACGAGCTCGGCGGCGTAGCGCCGGGTCATGCGCTCGCGTTCCTGGCGGGACAGCAGCGCCGGTTCCACGGCGATGCCGCCCTTCGCCCCGCCGTAGGGGATCCCCATCAGCGCGCACTTCCAGGTCATCCACATCGCCAGCGCCTTGACCTCGTCGAGGTCGGTGTCGGGGTGGTAGCGGATGCCGCCCTTGCCGGGGCCGCGGGCGAGGTTGTGCTGGACGCGGTAGCCGGTCAGCACCATCAGCGAACCGTCGTCACGCAGCAGTGGCACGCTGACGGTGATCGCCCGGCGGGGCGTGCGGAGCAGGTCGTGCAGTCCATCGTCGAGGCCCAGATGACGGGCCGCGTTCGCCAGTTGAACGCAGGCCGTGTCCCATGCTGAGCCGGATCCGAGGATCACAGGCACCTCCGCGGCGCATTTCGAGTCACCCTCCGCCGCCGAACGCGCCGCCGGGTTCGTCGGCCACGGCGCGCTCCGTTGCGTGCCGTGGCAGTGACTCGATATGGCGCAAACAATAGGTGACGACAGAGGCCCTCCGCCCGGCGCATCGAGGGCGCGCCTCGGGCCGCCCGAACGGGCGGGTACGGTCGCGGTCGTGCGCGCGGATCAGTCGGCCCCGTCCGCCGGGCCGCCCCGCCCGCCGGCCCCGGAGCCGGTCGCCGGCGGCGGCCCGGTGGCCACATCCCGGACCGGTCCGGGTGCCCCCCGTCTGACCGCCGGTCGATTGTGGGGTGCCTGGCTGCTCAGCCACGCGCTGCTCGTCGTCGGGGTCCTGGCCGGCCAGACGTTCGGTGCTCAGCAGAGCGTCCTGGGTGATCTTCGAATCTACGCCGGCTGGGCGCACGATCTCGGCCACGGCGGTGGCCTGCCCGTCGGCGATGATCGCTGGCAGTACCCGCCTGCAGCGGCGGTCGCGCTCGTGCTACCGGAGCTCGCTCACACCCTTTCGGCGGTGCCCTATCGGGTGGCGTTCCTCGCGCTGACGCTTCTCGCCGACCTCGCGGTGACCGCCGCGCTGGCGCGGCGCGACCGAGGCGCGGCGCTGTTCTGGGTGGTCGGGATCACCGCGCTGGGCCCGGTGGCACTGGCCCGATTCGACCTGCTACCGGCGGCGGCGGCGGTCGCCGCGGTGCTCGCCGTGTCGCGTGCCCGGTTCGGCCGCGCCGGATTCCACCTCGGCGTCGGTGCGCTGCTCAAAGTGTGGCCGTTGTTGCTGCTGGTCGCGGTGCCGGTCCCGGCGGGCTCGCCGGCACGGTGGCCGGCCCGGCTGCGGGCGGGGGCGACCCGCCTGGTCGGCGGGCTGTTGGGCGCCGTGGTGCTGCTCGCCGTCGTCGGAGCGCTGACCGGATGGTGGCGCGACGCCCTCGGCTTTCTCGGCGCGCAGCAGGCCCGCGGGCTGCAGGTCGAAGCGGTGGCCGCGACGCCGTTCGTCGTCGCCCACATGCTCGGCGGGCCGGCGCCCGACTACTCCTACGGTTCCCTGCAGTTCGGTGGCTCGGTGGCGCGCGTCGTCGCCACAGCATGCAGCCTGCTCGAGGCCGTCGCCATCGTCGGCGCGACGGTGTGGTGGTGGTCGCGGGGCCGGCTGCCGGCGGGTGACGGGGCAGCCCGGGCGGTGGCCGGGACGCTCGCCGGGCGAGCCCTCGCGCTCGTCGTCATGGTCGTCGTCACCGCCCGGGTGCTCAGCCCGCAGTACCTCGTGTGGATCCTCGCGCTGGTCGCCGCGGGGCTCGCAGTCGACCCTCCGGCCACGAGCGGCACCGGCACCGGCGGCCGGCTGCGGCAACCGCGCGCGCGGTTGCCGGTGGCGCTGCTGGCCTGCGTCGTGCTGACCCAGCTCATCTACCCGTGGCGGTACAACGACGTCATCCAGGGCCGGATCGTGTTGAGCCTGCTGCTGGTGGCGCGCAACCTCGGCCTGATCATGGTGTGCTGGTGGGCGGTGCGGGCCGCCGCCGCGCCGCCAGCAGCGCCGTTGCGGCCCCGACCGCGACGGCCAGCACGGCGACGGTGACGAGGGCGGCCACGCCGGCGGTGCCGAGCAGCCGCCAGGTGGCCGCGAGCGGTGGGAGGGTCGCGAAGCACAGCACGGTGGAGGCCAGGACCAGCGCGGCGGCGGTGCGTCCCGCGGCCGTGCCCGCCAGCAGCCCAACCCGCCGCCCGGCCGGGGCGCCGCGTGCCGCGAGGACGGCGAGCGGCGCCAGGCACAGCGCGAGGTACCAGGGGTAGACCACCGGATTGCCGAGCGCCACGGCCAGACCACCGAAGCCGACGACGACCAGGTCGGGCCGGTGGTCGGCGAAGGACCGGAACGCCCGGTCGGCGCCCGCCGGCGATGTCCCGGCGGACGATGTCCCGATGGGTGGCGTTCCGGCGGGTGGCGTCTCGGCCGGTGGCGTCTCGGCCGGTGGTGTCCGGCGCCAGGCGCGCAGGGCGAGCGCGAGGACGACGACCGCCGCGGCCGCGAGGCACAGCGCCCGGGTCACCCGCTGCGACGTGCCGTCCGCGGGATGTACGCCGACCAGCGCGAGCACGCCGTCGGCCGCCGTGGCGAGGATCGAGGCGGGAGCGATTCCGGTGGTCACGGCGCCCGATGTCGACAGCGCCCGGATCCAGGTCGGGCCGAAACCCGCGGCGGCGATGCTCAGGCCCGAGGCGACGGCGACGGCGACGACGTCCGCGGTGAGGCGCACGGCGGCGGCCCGCACCGGCCGGGGCGCCCGCCGCGCGGCCAGCAGGTGGGCTAACACGAGCCAACCGACGCAGAGCAGGGCGGTCGCCTTGACGTTGCCCGCCAGGCACGCCAGTCCCGTCGCGGCTGCGCCCGCAACGATCCCACCCACCTCGGTCTGCCCCCGGTCCGCCGCCTGCGGGTACGGCCGCCTCGCGCGGCGGGTGGCGCGGTCCACCACGAGGGCGGCGACGACGAGCATGGCGGCGATCGCGTCGAGGTGCGCGCTGCCGACGAGGTGGATGACGACCACGGGGTTCGCCGCGGCCAGGACCGCAACCGCTTGGCGCCGGGTCGGCTCGGACCCGGCGAGGCGCAGTGACAGGCCGATCATGGCGATCGTGGCGAGGACGGCGACCACTCGGAGCACCACGACGGTGCCGGCGGGCCCGCCGCCGATCGCCGCCGCGGCCTTCTCGACCGCGACCGCGGCGCCGCCGTAGGGGGTGTGGGTGTGCCACCAGCGCGGGTCGACCGCCCACACGAACGCCCGGCCCGAACCGTCCGGTGCCCCGGCCGTCAGCAGGGTGGCCACGCCGTGGGTCGCCGGGTCCAGACCGAGCCGGGCCAGCTCGCCCTGGGCGGCGTAGGCGTACACGTCCCGGCTGAACAGCGGCGGGCCGACGGCGAAGGGCAGGCTCCATGCAGCGGCCGCCGCGAGCCCGGCGCGGGTGGACACCTGCCCGGCGGCCATCGCGCGCACCAGGAGAGCCCAGCACAGACACAGCGTGATGACGCTGAGCGCGGACAGCCCGACCAGAACGCCCCTTGCCGTCTCCGCCGGCGGGGTCGATGGGAGAATTCCCAACCAGGATGAGGGATCGGTGACGTACGGATCGCGTGGGCCGAGCCGCCCCTCGGCCAGCATGGCCGCGACCGCGGCGCCGGTTCCGCCGATGATCAGCCAGATGACGCTGGTCGAGGCCCTGCTGGCGGACGGTCCGCGGTCGCCGCGCGCCACCGGAGAGAAGGTGGTCGTGGCCGGCCGGTCGCCTGTCGGTGGGTTGGCGGGAGATGATCGGTGGGATGCGGCGGACGGACCGTCGTCGGCGCCTTGGGAGGTCGCGGGTGACAGCGCTCGCGGCGCCCGGCTCCCCGGTCGACGCCACGCCCGGTAGTCGGCCGATGACCTCGCTTGTGGCGCTGCCGGCCGGCGAGACCGGGTCTCGCGTGGCTCCACTGCCCCAGACCCCCTTCATTGCCCTCGAGCCGCCGCGGCATCACGGGCCGGTTGTGCGGGGCCTGCTCGTTGTCGTCGCGGCCGTGCGCCGGTGGCCCTGGACGCTGACCGCAGCACTGTGCCTGCTGTGCGTCGGGCTCGGCGTGACCGGTCCCGACACCCCCGCCCAGGAGTACCGGGTGTGGCTGTTCCGCCACGGCGGGGCGGTCCTCTGGGACGATCAATGGTACGGCGGCCACACCATACCCGGGTACAGCGTGCTGTTCCCGCCGCTCGGTGCGCTGTTGGGGGTCCAGCTCCTGGGCGCGATCTCCTGCGTCGCCTCCACGGTGATCGTGACCCGGCTGCTGCGTGGTCCGGGCCGGCGGTCGGGGCAGGACCTCGTCCTCGTCTGGTTCGCCGTGGCGACGGTGTCGAACCTCGTCGTCGGGCGGATGCCGTTTGCCCTCGGCATGGCGTTCGGCGCGCTGGCGCTGCTCGGGGCCCGCGAACGCCGGGCGAAGCTGACCTGGGCCGGCGCCGTGCTGTCGTCGCTGGCCTCACCCCTGGCCGCCGGGTTCGTGCTGCTCGTCGGCGCCGCGCTGCTGCTGACCATCGGCTGGCGGCGCGTGCTGCCGTTCGCCGGTGCCGGGGCCGGCATCGTCGTCGCGCTCGCCTTCCCCGAGGACGGCTACCAACCGTTTCCGGCGCTGACCTTCCTGTCGCTGCTGGCGCTCATCGCGGTGGGCCTGCTGGTGGTCCCGAAGGGCGCCCGGGCGATCCGCCACGGCCTGCTGCTGTGGGCGGCCGCGGCGGCGGTGTTCTTCTTCATCCCCTCCCAGGTCGGGGGAAACATCACCCGGCCGGCGACGCTGCTGGCCGGCCCCGCGGCGGCACTGTTGCTCGCCGACCGTCGCCGGGTGCTCGCGATCGTGGCGATCCCGCTGATCGGCTGGCAGATCGGTCCGATCCACGGCGCGCTGCTCACCCAGGGCGATCCGTCCTCGTCCGCCGGGTACTACACCGAGCTGCTCGACTACCTCGACCGCGGCGCTCCGGTGCCGGCCGGCCGGGTCGAGGTTCCGTTCACCCGGGCCCACTGGGAGGCGCGTTTCGTGGCGCCGAGCGTGCCGATGGCCCGAGGCTGGCTGCGCCAGCTCGACAGCAAGTACAACGCGCTGTTCTACGACAGCAGCCTCAACGCCGAGACCTACCACGAGTGGCTGCTCGCCCGGGGCATCCGCTATGTCGCCCTGCCCGACGTGGAGCTCGACCCGTCCGCCGTCGCGGAGGCGAAACTGCTGCGGGCGGGCCTGCCCTACCTCGAGCTCGCCTGGGCGAACCCGCACTGGAAGGTCTGGCTCGTCACCGACTCCGCTGGTCTGGTGCAGGGGCCGGCGAGCCTCACCGAGCTCGGGGTGAGCTCGGTGGCGGTGCGCTTCCGCACACCGGGGGTCGCCACCGTGCTCGTCCACTACACGCCCTACTGGCGGCTGTCGGAGGGCAGGGCGTGCGTGTTCCGCGCCGCCGGCGGCTGGACGGGCATCCTCACGGAGGCACCCGGGCCGGTGCGGCTGTCCGCCCGGCTCTCGGTCGACGGCCTGACCCGCGCCAGCGCCCTGGACTGCCCCGTGGACCAGCGCATCTCCTGACGGCGGCCCCGCTCGGGGCCAGCCGGGAGTCAGGCGGGATCGTCGAGGCGGACGATGCGCAGCCCCACATGGGCGAGGATCGCCGGCAGGCTGCGGATGACATCGCGGTCGCGTTCCCGGTCGGTCTCGGGCAACGCCGACCAGTCGACGATCGCGGGGTGGCGGCGGTCGGGACCGCTCTGCTGGGTCGGCCCCAGGGCGTAGCCGTGGATCTCCCGCTCCCGGCGCCACCGCTGGTGTTCCTGCTGGGCGAGCTCGTCGATCTCGTCCGCGGTGAACGCGAAGTCGGTGTCGGTCTCCCCGGCCGGCATCAGCATCAGCGTCTGCGCCGTCTGCAGGATCTCCCCGAACTGGGCGACCTGCGCCCGGTTGGAGTCCTGCAGGTCATCCGGGAGCTCCTCCCACGTCACCATCGCCGGTCTGGACCCCATCGCGGTGCCCCGGCGGCGTTCCGCCGCCAGATAGTGCTCGTGGCTCGCCCGGGCGAAGCGTTCGATCAGGTCGGTGTCGCCGAGGTCGAGCGGGAGCGCCTCGTCGTTGACGGCGAAGAAGCGCACGCCGCCCAGAAGGTCCTCCAGCAGTGGCCCCGGCAGCGGGGTCGGCGGGCGGGGGAACGTCGGCCGGCCGAAGACGTCCTGCAGGCTGCGCTGCCGGCCGGTGCACACGATGACCGTGGTCCGCGCGACCCCGAATCGGCCGTTGAGCACCTGCGCCGCGTCCAGCCCGCACAGCAGCGCCCGTTCCTCGTCGCTCTGGCAGACGTAGACGAACTCGGGGGGCCCGTTGGGACCATCCGCTTCCATGACGGCCCGCGGCAGCTCGCTGTTCGGGGTGTTGTGACCGGTGAGCGCGACCCGGGCGAGCGCGGGTTCTCGGACGCGCAACGCGGCGAGTATCTCATCGGCCGCCGGATCGGCCACGGCGATGGGCAGCAGCGGGCCGGCCGCCCCGACCAGGGTCAGCCAGCGGCGGGCCAGCTCCATCACCAGGGCACGGCCGAGGCCTGACAGCCCGAGGACGGCCAGGGGCGCCGGTACGACGGGCAGTTGTTCACCGCGATCCGGGGCGGCCCAGCTCGGCGGGTAGCGGTTGAGCAGGGCGCGCGCGCCGAGCACCTCGACGGCGAAGAAGTCCAGCCGGAATCCACTGTCGTCATTGAACCCGATCCGTCGGGCGCGCAGGTGCGGGATCAGAGAGAGGTCGCCTACCTGGGCCACGCAGCGCAGCGGCTGTTCCGCCCGGTCGGCGGCCAGGCGCCGGGCGGCGAGGGCGATGGCCAGGTTCGACGAGGTGTCCGGCAGACAACCGTAGACCACGTCCGCGCGGGCGACCCCGGCCTTCGCCAGCACCAGCGGCTCCATCGGGTCGCCGACGACCCGCAGCAGGCCGGGCGGGAGCTCGGCGTCCGGATACTCCCGCTCCGCGTCCTCGGCGACCAGCACCACCCGTTTGGACCGGGAGAGCTTGTCGACGAGCGCCGACGCCGTGGGACCGGTGCCGCACACGATGACGTGATGGCGGGCGTGGCGGGCCCGGAAGCGTTCGAAGCGCTGGGCGAAGATCGTGCTCACGCCGTCGGCGACTCCGACGGCCGTCGCCACCGGCGCGAGGAACCGCGCTATCTCCAGCGCCAGTGGGTACCGCCCGCCGTTCTGGAAGACCGTCCCGTCGGCGAGGAAGAGAGTCGCGGTGAAGAACACGATGTTGGGCCAGTTGAACATCGCCGGCTCACTGCGGAACTGCCGGTACATCCCGATCAGGCCGAGGCTGAACGCGATCACCCCGAGGACGGCGAACGTCCCCAGCAGATGACGGCGCAGCCAGCGGGCCAGCCGGCCGGCGACAAGCTGCGGGCGGGCCGCCCAGCGTTCGAGTCGATGCCCGACGCCGGCGCGCCCGCCCCGGCCGCCGGGTGCGCCGCGGCTGATCACCGTGGCCGTCCCGGTCGGGTTGCCGATGGCGCGCTCGAGACCGCCGACGCCGGGTTCGCCGCGCCGGCCGTCCGATCGGCCTCACCGCGCGGAGGGCTCGGATACCAGGTCGGCGACGACGATGGTGGTGTCATCGCGGGCTCCGGCGAGCAGGGCGGCTTCGACGAGGGCATCCGCGGCCCGCTCGGGCGGCTCGGAGCCCAGCTCGCCGAGCAGGCCGTCGAGCTGCTCGGGCGTCATCACCTTCGTGATGCCGTCACTGGCGAGGACGACCCGGTCGCCGGCCCGGACCGGCTCGCTGAAGATGTCGGCCTCGATCTCGTCGGCGAGACCGACGGCGTTCAGCAGCGGGCCGTTGCGAATCGCGTGCGGGGTGGTCAGCGCCCGTGGGCGCCCCCGGTCCGGCTGCAGCCACACCGAGCTGTCGCCGACGTGGGCGACGGTGAGGTACTCGCCGGTGTTGTGCTGCCGGCCGAGGATGACGACGTCCAGCGTGCAGGCCATGCCCAGCCAGGTTGGTTCCTCCCGGGCCCGGGTACGGACCACCCGATTCGCCCGCTCCACCGCCTTGCGCAGACCCTCCAGGGGATCCTCGGCGTACTGAGGACGGAAGCCGGCCACGGTGGTGACGGTCAGCGTGGAGGCGATCTGGCCGGCTGCCTCGCCCCCGACGCCGTCCGAAACCGCCAGCAGACCGTCCACGACGACGAACGCGTCCTCGTTGGGACCGCCGCGCTTGCCTCGGCGGGTCCGGCCGGCGGCGGCCAGGCGCAGCGGGGCGGCCGTGGTCTGCTCGGGCTCGGTCGCCATCAGATCGGTCGCCTGCTCCCGCGGTGCGGCGGAGGCGGTGTTGGGATAGGTGGTCGCCGTCGGCGTGCTCTCCCGCCGTGGGTCGCCCGCGGCTGCTCGCCTACCCGCCGGGTCGGCGTCCGGCGCGGCCGACTGCGCCACGAAGGTCGTTGTGGGCGGCGCGATCGGGTAGTCACCGGTCTGCGGGTCGTAGTAGCGGGTGGCGTCCTCCCGCTCATCCTCAAAGGGCTGATGCTGATACGGCGGAGCGGCGGGGGGTGGAGTCCAACCGGTCGCGTCGGGATCGCGACTGTTCTCCCCGCCGACCGGAACCTGCGCGGTCACGTCCCCTCCCCACGACACGCCCGCCTCCGGGCCGCCGCCTGCGTCGTCGGCCGTCCGTGCGGCGGGGGGGACCGGCGCCGGCTCGGTGAAGCCCGGCACGATCCCATCCGGCGCGGCAGCGTCGGAGCTGTCTCGCAGCGGCACCGTACCGGAGCGATGCCGCTGCTGGTCCAGTCCACGGCCGCGGCGCTGGCTTCCCTGCCGAACCGGCCGGTTGTTCAGAGCGAAGAAGATCACCAGGGCTACCAGCAGCACCACGATGAGCATGATCGGCACCAGCGAGCTACCCATGGCCTCCGTCCTCGCCGAACCATTCACGATCACGCTGTCGGACGTGTCGCCAGCCGTCCTTCTCCTACCCAAGGGCATCGGCGCACCGCTAACCCCTGGTGTGTCGCGACACCGACACAGGTGCTGGTCATTGTTCCAGACTCCAACGACCCCGAGTAGAGCGAACGGGACAGCCGCGATGATCGTTTCGCCGGTCGGATGCGGCGGCGGGACCACGGCACCCCGGAGGTCTGCGCCCGCCCGGCCGCCGTCGGCGTGCCGCCGCCGGGTGGTGCCTGCCGGTGCCCGCTGCCCGCCGGACCCCGTGCCGGGCACGACGTGCCGTGGGAGCACGCCGGGCGGGCTCGCGGTCGTCACCCGCCGGCCCGACGAACGGTGGTGTCACCGGACCAGCGCGAACAGGGCGAGCACGGCGGCGGCCAAGGTGAAAGCGAACACGGGGAGCCCGAAGGAGCGCCGCCGGCGCCGGATCGCGCCGCGTTCGGCGATCTCGGCGATGACCCGGGACTCGACGAAGCCGGATAGTTCGTGCTCCGCCCGCAGGCGTGGGTCGTCCGGCAGGTAGAGCGCGACCAGCCGATGCACGACGCGTTCCAGGTCGGCGGGATGCGGCCCGCCGTCGCGACGGAAGTACTCCTCCGCGGCCACCTGCAGGCCCGACTCCGAGGTCGACTCCGAGGTCGACGCCGTGCCGGCCCGCCGGGGTGCGCCCCGACTCCAGATGGCCTCGTGCAGATCCCAGGCATCGTCCCAGCTCGGCACGTGCCGGACCAGCAGGCCGAAAACCCGGGCCGGATCGAGCGGCCCCGGCCCGCAGGCGTCGAGGAACGCGACCGCCGGACTCCGCCCGTCCGCCGAGCTCGGCGGGATGCGCACGGTGAGCTCGGTGCCCAGGTCATGCAGCTCCGCCGGGGACGACGCGGGACGACGCGGGCCGACGGCCGCGCATGCGCTCTGATCATCGCTGTCCACGCCGCGGGTGTAGAGGTCCAGCACGCGAGCAACGGTGTCGACCACCTGGCTTCCGCCCTGGCGGGCCGCCGCCAGTGCCTCGAGGAAGGGCCGTGCGCCGGCGGCGAGGAGCCCAGGTCCGTCGTCGTCGCGTCCGGGCGGTGGCGCCGACCCGGCCGGGACAGCAAAAGCCGCCGCGTCGGCGATCGCGTCCCGGAGGTCCTCGGCTCCGTACCAGCCCGGGGCGTACAGGACGAGTACCCGGAAGGCATCGGCTCCCCAGGAACGGGTCTCCCGCAGCAGTCGCACGACCGCCGCCGCCGGCGACTCGGCGGGTGCCCCCGCGGCCGGTGCGGTCGCGGGGAGCGTCGCGTCGGCGGTGAGCCAGGCCAGCTCGTTGGCGAGGGCGTCGGCGAACATGTACCCCTCGGTGAGCCCGAACCGGTCGAACACAGTGCGCAGTGCCGGGCGGAGCAGGTCCCGGACGCGTGCGGCCCGGTGGCCGTCGTTCCGACGGTCCGGGTTGGCGACGGGTGTGACCGCCAGTGCACCGAGGTCCGCGACCAGCCCGGCCAGTAGCTGCACGATCTGCCGATGCATCGTCGCGACGGCGGTGTGGACCGCGGTGACGTATGCCGCCCGGTCGAACTCGGCTGGATCGTCGGCCGGTGCCAGCCGGGTGATTGCCTGGGTGACGTCGCTGGCGGCGCGGGCCAGAACGTCGGCGCGCTGCCCCGGTGGGCGGTGAGGTTTCGGCTGGAACCGGGCGCCCGGCGGGCCCGGCGGGCGGAACAGGTCGCGCAGCGAGGCGAGCTCGCGCAGCTCGGTGGGCGATTTCAGCGGATCTGCCAGGGGATCGTGACCCGAGTGCGTCAGCGAGACCCCCAGCGGCACCCCGAAAGCGGCCAGCAGCCGGTCGACGGGGTGCAGCCGGCCGTCCCAGTACGACCACTCCATCCGGTAGGCCGCCGCCACATACCGGGTGACCGCGACCTGAGCGGCCCGCTCCAGCTCAGGCCACTCCGTGGCGGTCGCCACGGGGGAGGCCGCCACGGGGGAGGCCGGCAGAGGGGAGGCCGCTGCTGACAGGACGGCTGTCACCGTCACCTCGAAGCCGGTCTCCGGTTCGTCCGGGTGGAACTGGTTGGCGGTGTCGGGTTGGTCGGTGGTGGCCGGGGGGCTTCCCGGACGGACGGTGCGCAGCGCGTCGAGGGTCTCGGTGGCGAGCCGCAGCGCGCTGCCGCTGGCCGACGGAAGCCGGTACGACGAGAGGATCGATTCCAGGCCGGCGGCGAGGGGCGGGATCGCCTGGCGCAGCGACTCCTCGGCGCCGCGGGTGGGAGACGGACCGCGCAGCGCGGCGAGATCGTCGGCCAGTGCAGTCAGAGCCCCCTCGACCTGCCGTTGCTCCTCGACGACGGCGGCCTCGACGTCCGCGGCAACCCGGGCACGATCGGCCGGATCGACCTCCCCCAGCCGGTCGAGCACGCCGGCCACGACCATGGCACGGCCCTGCTCCCGCGACGTCGGCTCGGTCCGTTTCCCCCAGCCTGCCGGCGATCTCAACTGCCGACCGGACGCGCCGGCAAGCGGTCCCGTCAGCTGGCCCGCGATGCGGCGTAACTGCCCGCGTAGCCGTTCGGCGCTCGGCAGGTGGATGGGCAGCCCGACCGGGCGGGTCAGGATCGCGATCAGCCGACCTGCCGGGTCGGTGCCGTCCTCGTCGGCGGGTCCCGGCGCCAGCAGCAGCTCGTAGGCGTCGTGCAGGTGCTCGACGACCGCGCGCGCATGCCCGGCGGCCGGCGGCGTCGCGGTGGATGATCGTGCATCCGCCGGCAAGGCCATGGCCTGGGTGGGGGACGGTTGACCCGCTGCGGTCTCCGGGCTCGGGGGCGGTTCGCTGATCGGGTAGGGGCCGATCGGCTGGGAGCCCGCCAGCTGGGAGCCCGCCAGACGGGGGACAGCCAGGTCGGGACTGGGCTGTTCGTCTGGTCGGTCCACCGCCGCGTCCCGTGCGCTTCTCGCCACCAGTCGGCGGCACCACTGCCCGGGATCGTGCGGCTGGAACGCCTCCCCGTCGACCAGGGCCAGCAGGCCGCTGACGCCGCGGATCCCACTGCGCCCGTAGACGTCGACGAGCAGGCGGGCCGCCTCGGAGACGGCCGGGGGAACCGGCGGCACGACACGTGGATCAACATGAACTGCCGCCGGGTCGGCACCGACCACGAGCTCGGGCGAGACCGGGACGAACAGGAACCGGGGCGCGGAGGGGCCCGGGCCGGTGGTGGCGCCGTCGGATGCCGCCGGCCCGTGCTCCACGGCCAACGTTTCGCGGTTCGACGCCGACGCCGACACCGACGCCGGCTGGTTCGGTGCAGTGGCGGCGCGGGCGCCGGGCGATGGGAGACCGGGGGCGGGCGAAGCGGCGTGGATGGCGAAGGTGAGCCGGTAGGGGAGCACCCCTTCGAGCATCTCGACGAGTGCCCACATCAGCGTGACGGCCTCGTCCGGGCCGGTGTGCGACACCATGAACGGTCGCTCCGTCCACGACCAGGTGAGCACCGTCGAGACCAGGGCGGTCAGCTGGTTGCGCCGGGCGGGGACCCGGGCGGCCTGGCGCAGGGTCCGCTCGCCGGTCCGTCGCTGCGCGGTGAGGTCGTCGAGGTGCAGGGGGGGCAGCCGCGGCATGGTCCGGGCGCCGCCGGCCGTGGCGCCGCCGGCCGCGTACAACGCCAGCGCGACCCGTTCGGTCAGGTAGTCGGCCCGCCCGATCAGGACGTGCGCCCGCAGCCGGCCGCGGCCGGCACCGTTTCGACCGGCACCGTTTCGACCGGCACCGTTTCGACCGGCGACCTGGACGCGGTGGACGAGCGCGGCGTCCGGTACGTCGAACTGGTCGTCCCGGACGGGCCGATCGGGCGCGCCGACGACGTAGGCGAGCGCGGTCGGCGGGTGGTCAGCAGGACTGTCGCCCGCCTTGACCTGGGCGGCGAGCAGGCCGTTCCACGAACGGGTCACCGTGGAGCTCAGCGAACTCGCGATGGGAAAGTAACCCTCGGCGTCGGCCCGTGTCCGCCTGGACCAGGCATAGACGATCTGGTCAATGCGGGTCACCGCGGAGATGGCGCTGTCCGTGGCCGCGGGGCCCACGCGATTCATGGCCGCAGGTCCGGGAACTGGACCTCCAGCACCCCGGCGCCTCGGACGGGGGCCAGCCGCAGTACGCCGGCGCCCCGCGTCGCCGCGGTCCAGACGATCTCGATGCCGGGTTCGACCGACTCCGCGGGATCGGCTCGGTTCGTTTCCCAGGGCGCAGGGTCCGGTCGGACCGCCCGAGGCACGAAGCCGATTACTCCGGGCATGGCCGGCACCGTGCGGGTGAGCTGATCGAACACCTCGGGGCTGCGCAACGCGCTGAGCAGGGCCCGCAGCGCCGGCCCGTCATCGCGGGCATCGTCATCGCGGGCATCGTCATCGAGCCGCTCGGGCCCGGCTGGCGCGGACTCGCCTGCGGCGCAGACCTCGGAACCGGGCGGATCCACCGGCGCGGCACACGGTACGCCCTCGACCGCCTCGACCCAGATGATCGCCGGGATGGCACCCACGTAGCTGGGCGACGGCGGACACGCGGCGGCGCCGGTCGGCCGCGCGTCTCCTTCGGCCGTGTCCGCTCCTTCGGCCGTGTCGTCGAGGGTGGCCGTGTCGTCGACGAAGTCGTAGAGGGCCGGGTTGTAGGGGGCGTCGAGGTCGGGGAGCGTCTCCTCGGCCGGCACTGCGGCGAGCGGATTGCCCCAGGCGCCGGCGGTGAACCCCGGGCCGTCGCCGGTGCCTGCCGACGCCCGCGTCTCGCCTCTCCTGGGCGCGGTGCTTTCGTTCGGCCCCGGCCCGACCAGAACAAGCAGCACCGACGCCGCGGGACGGCCGGCGATGAGCGCATCCAACCCCGCCAGGCTGGCCGCTGCCGCGTGGGCCTCGCTGATAATCAGCAGGCGTTCCGCGGTATCCACGTCGAACCCCACGTGCCGGTGGAGCAGGGTTCGCAGGGTGCCGGGAGTGAAAGGGCGGCCCAGCACGCACTCCCGGCTACAGGAGCGCAGGTCCAGGGTGGCGGCCAGGCCGGCCGCGGCACTCACCGACGGCTCCGGGCGACGGTCGTTCCGCGGCGCGCCCGAGCATTCCACCGGGCCCGACGATGTTCATGCCTCCGCGCCCGGTTTGCCGATGCACGATTGGCCGCCGAGAGGTGGCGGGACCGGCGTTGTTTTCCCGCCGGGTAATGCTGCCAGGCAATGAATGCCCGGGTTTTGACGCATGGGCGGGATGAGCTGCCCCCACCCGGTGTCCTCTGCTTCCTTGACAATGGACGTCCCCCCGGTTCGCCACCGACGGACAATGATCGTGTAGTTGGCCAATTACTGCCTACTGGCGAAAAGTTATTCCTCGAACCTTGGTCAGTCCAGCGAAAGGCCAAAAAATCATCTAGGTCCGAGTGATCCGGACTCCCGGTGTGGGCGTCGGAGTCGGGAACGCCGACGTCGGCGACAGCTTTTCGTCGGCTGCATCCGCAGACGTGGCGTGCAGCGGCATGTGCGGCGGACCGTTCTGGTTTCGTGGCGTGCCGTCGAGTGAACACCGATGATCGGCCCGCAGCTCGCCGCCATACGTCTACGTCGAACGCCGTGCCGGGGTTTTCGACAAAGATGGACGAGCGTTGCAGAGTTGATGTCAGCTCGGTGTTCAGCGGGAGGTTCGGTGGGTGCCTGCCGCCGGGCGGGAGTGGCCGGGCTGTTCCGGCGAAAGGCGTCCGGGCGAGCTTCCGGAGATCATCTCTTTGCGCCGGCGGGTGGAGAAGCCTCCTTCACCGGGCGTGACGTTTATCCGGGTCGGCGGCGCGGCCGGAACGCTTTTCGTCACGGAAGGCGGTCGGTGCCGCGGCGGTTCTGGGCCGGACCAGCGTCACCTGGTCGAATGGCACCGGGTCGGGGGAACTCGAGTCGTATGCGGTCACCCGGATGCTGGTCATCCCGCCCGGCTCGCCGGGATCCACCTCGAACCCGGCGAACGCGTAGGGGTGATCGGGTGCTCGGAAGGCCAACCAGGACGCGTCCTCGAGCTCGCGTACGGCGGGCCGGTGCCGGCGGCCCGGTTCGCGGTCGCGGACCCCGACCACGATCCGTCCGGCGGGCGGATCCAGCAGCGTGTCCGCGGACGGCGCCGACGAGCCTCCGGTGCCCACCATCAGATGGACCGTTCCCGTCGACGTGTCGACGACGGCGCCGCCGGGCTCGTCCGGACCCCCCGACCCGGCCGTCTCCGCAACCGGCCGGGGGGCGAGGGTCCTGCTGCCGGGGACGGTGCCTCGCACCGGGTGGCTGCGTTCGTAGTGGTGCTCGTGCCCGTAGAGCACGAGGTCCACTCCGTGGCGGTCGAACAGCGGCAGCCAGGCCTCCCGGATGCCCAGGTCGGCGCCGTTGTGATCGGCCGAGGTGGACAGGGCCGTATGGTGCATGGCGACCACGATCCAGTCGATGCCCGGGTCGGCGCGGGCCTGCTTCAGCGTCCGCGCGAGCCAGGCGGTCTGCCGGCCGGCGCTGAACCCGCGCAGGTAGATCGGGCCGCTGTTCTGGTAGCAGACGTCGTCGGCGCTGAGCAGCACGAAGCGGACCGCGCCGACGGTGAAGGCGTACCACAGGCCCGCAAGGTAGTTTTCTTCCCCGTTCGGCGGCAACTCGAAGTAGGCCTGGTAGGCCGCGAGCCCCAGTGCCCCGTTTCCCCGCTCGATCTCGTGGTTACCGACGCACGGCAGCCACGGCCGTAGCCGCGCGGACGTGCTGATCATCGTGAACCAGTCAGACCAGGTCCGCACGGGGTCCTCACGCTGGTTGGCGTAGGACAGATCTCCGCCCGCGAGCGCGAACAGGGGCGCGCACCGCTCGACGCCGGCCACGGCGTACCCGGAGGCGGGCGAGCCGAACGGGTCGTACGGCCGATCGGTGCCCTGATCGCCGAAGAAGGTGAAGCTGAAGGCGGCCCGCGACCCCGGCGCCGTACGGAACGAGCCGTCCGCCGCCTGCGGGCGGCCGTCATGCTCGACCGTGAAGACGTAGTCCGTGGCCGGCTCGAGCCCGGCCAGGGGCGCGTGATGGGCGAAGACGGTCTCGCCGGTGTGGGCATCCCGATAGGAGCGGGTGTTCGCCGGGACCGCCTCGCCGGACGTGCCGGGCCCGGTCGGGCAGCGGACTGCAGGCCGGGTGACGGGGCCGCGGGTCAGCCAGGAGACGACCATGGCCGTCGCCGGGTCGGCGCCGAAGGCCAGATGGACGCCGTAGGCTTCCTCGGCACCGCCAGTCACTCCACCCGATCCCGCCTGATGTCTGCTGCCGTGGGCCTGTTTGCCAGGCATCAAGCATGGTGTCATGGCCTGCGGCCACCCATCGACCGAACGTGGTGTGGGTTAGCCGACGTTCAGGCGCCCCCGGCGCCCGACCCGTGGACCCTTACCGTCCGGGGACGGCGCATCCGCCCGCTGTCCCGGGGACGGGTGACCGGGGAGCGATCATGACTGCCGCCGACGCTGCCCTGTTGCTCAGCGCCGGCGTACTGGCCGGCATCACCAGCACCGTTGCCGGGCTGGCGTCGCTTGTCTCCTATCCGGCGCTGCTCGCCACCGGGCTGCCGCCGCTGGCGGCGAACGTCACCAACACGACGGCGCTGCTGTTCGTCGCGGTGGGCGCGGCCGCCGGGTCGCGGCCCGAGCTCGCGGGCCAGGCCGACCGGGTCGCCCGGTTCGCGGTGATGACCCTCGCTGGCGGGGCGGTGGGCGCCGTCCTGCTTCTGACGCTGCCGGAGCGGACGTTCGAACGCGCGGTGCCGGTGCTGATCGCCGGGGCAGCCGTGCTGCTGTGGGCGCAACCTCGGATCCTCGCCCGGCGGGCCGAAGCGCCGGCCGAAGGCGGCGCGGCGGTGCTCGCCGCGGTCTTCGGAACCGGGATCTACCTGGGCTACTTCGGCGCTGGTGGCGGCGTGGCGCTGCTCGCCGTGCTGGCGGTGGCGATTCCCGAGCCGCTGGCTCGGGTCAACGCGATCAAAAACGTGTCGTCGGGCTTCGCGAACCTGGTCGCGGCGGCGGGGTTCGCGGTCTTCGGGCCGGTGCACTGGGCAGCGGTGGCGCCGCTGGCCGTCGGCCTGCTGATCGGCGGTGCGGCCGGGCCGCTGATCGTGCGTCGGCTGCCGGGCGACGCCCTACGGGTACTCATCGGGCTGGCCGCGCTCGGTCTTGCCGCGAGCCTCGCCTGGGATGCCTACGCCTGATCCGACCCGTATCTGGGCCGAGCCGTATCTGGGCCGACAGGTGAGCCCCGGAACCTGGTGGGATTCCGGGGCTCATCCGCGGGCCGATGGCGCTGGTTGCGCGCCGGTGGTGCTACTCGCTGGACTTGGCGAGGTCGATCGGCGGTGCGTCCGGAACCTGGGTCGGCTTGGTCTCGCCGCGGAAGATGAACTTGGCGTCCTCCCCCTCGCCTTCGACGTCGCCGACGACGATCTCGCCCGGCTTGAGCGTGCCGTACAGGATCTTCTCGGACAGGACGTCCTCGATCTCGCGCTGGATCGTCCGGCGCAGCGGCCGGGCGCCGAGCACGGGGTCGTAGCCCTTCTTCGCCAGCAGCACCTTGGCGGCCGACGTCAGCTCCAGGGCCATGTCCTTGTTCTTGAGCTGGATGTCCACCCGGGCCAGCATGAGATCGACGATCTGGATGATCTCGGCCTCGGAGAGCTGGTGGAAGACGATGATGTCGTCGATCCGGTTGAGGAACTCCGGCCGGAAGTGCTGCTTGAGCTCGTCCTGGACCTTCGCCTTCATCCGCTCGTAGTCGACCTGGCCCTGACCGGTGGCGAAGCCGATGCCGGGGCCCTTGGAGATGTCCCGGGTGCCCAGGTTCGACGTCATGATCAGGACGGTGTTCTTGAAGTCGACCAGCCGGCCCTGGGAGTCGGTCAGGCGACCGTCCTCCAGGATCTGCAGAAGCGTGTTGAAGACGTCGGGGTGGGCCTTCTCGACCTCGTCGAACAGGACGACCGAGAACGGCTTGCGCCGCACCCGCTCGGTGAGCTGGCCGCCCTCCTCGTAGCCGACGTATCCGGGCGGGGAGCCCACCAGCCGCGAGACGGTGTGCTTCTCCATGTACTCGGACATGTCGAGCTGGATGAGCGCGTCCTCGTCACCGAAGAGGAACTCGGCGAGCGTCTTGGACAGCTCGGTCTTACCGACACCGGATGGGCCGGCGAAGATGAACGACCCGCCGGGACGCTTGGGGTCCTTCAGCCCGGCGCGGGTGCGCCGGATCGCCTGGGAGACGGCCTTGATGGCCTGCTGCTGGCCGATGACCCGCCTGTGCAGCTCGTCCTCCATGCGCAGCAGTCGGGCCGTCTCCTCCTCGGTGAGCTTGAAGACCGGGATGCCCGTCCAGATGGCGAGCACCTCGGCGATCTCCTCGTCGCCCACCTCGGCGACGACGTCCATGTCGCCGGCCTTCCACTCTTTCTCCCGCTTCGCCTTCTCGGACAGGAGGGTCTTCTCCTTGTCCCGCAGGGAGGCGGCCTTCTCGAAGTCCTGCGCGTCGATCGCGGACTCCTTGTCCCGGCGGACATTCGCGATGCGCTCGTCGAACTCGCGCAGGTCCGGCGGCGCGGTCATCCGGCGGATGCGCATCCGCGAACCGGCCTCGTCGATCAGGTCGATCGCCTTGTCCGGCAGGAAACGGTCCGAGATGTACCGGTCGGCCAGGGAGGCGGCGGCGACCAGGGCGGCATCGGTGATCGACACGCGGTGGTGCGCCTCGTACCGGTCGCGCAGGCCCTTGAGGATCTCGATGGTGTGCGCCACCGACGGCTCCGCGACCTGAATCGGCTGGAAGCGGCGCTCGAGCGCGGCATCCTTCTCCAGGTGCTTGCGGTACTCGTCGAGGGTGGTGGCACCGATCGTCTGCAGCTCACCGCGGGCGAGCATCGGCTTGAGGATCGACGCGGCGTCGATCGCGCCCTCAGCGGCACCCGCGCCGACCAGCGTGTGCAGCTCGTCGATGAACAGGATGATGTCGCCGCGGGTGCGGATCTCCTTGAGGACCTTCTTCAGCCGCTCCTCGAAGTCACCGCGGTAGCGGGAGCCGGCGACCAGGGCGCCGAGGTCGAGGGTGTAGAGCTGCTTGTCCTTCAGGGTCTCGGGCACCTCGCCCTTGACGATCGCCTGCGCCAGGCCCTCGACGACGGCGGTCTTGCCGACGCCGGGCTCGCCGATCAGGACCGGGTTGTTCTTGGTCCGGCGCGACAGCACCTGCATGACGCGCTCGATCTCCTTCTCGCGCCCGATGACCGGGTCGAGCTTGGACTCGCGCGCCGCTGCGGTGAGGTTGCGGCCGAACTGGTCGAGCACCAGCGAGGTGGACGGGGTGCCCTCGGCCGGAGCGCCGGAGGTCGCCGTCTCGCCCTTGCCCTGGTAGCCGGACAGGAGCTGGATGACCTGCTGGCGCACGCGGTTGAGGTCCGCGCCCAGCTTCACGAGCACCTGGGCGGCGACGCCCTCGCCCTCGCGGATCAGGCCGAGCAGGATGTGTTCGGTCCCGATGTAGTTGTGGCCGAGCTGGAGGGCCTCCCGAAGCGACAGCTCCAGGACCTTCTTCGCACGCGGGGTGAACGGGATGTGCCCGCTCGGTGCCTGCTGGCCCTGGCCGATGATCTCCTCGACCTGGGACCGCACACCCTCAAGGGAGATGCCGAGGGACTCGAGGGCCTTGGCGGCGACGCCCTCGCCCTCGTGGATCAGGCCGAGCAGGATGTGCTCGGTCCCGATGTAGTTGTGGTTGAGCATCCTGGCCTCTTCTTGGGCCAGGACGACGACCCGACGTGCCCGGTCGGTGAATCTCTCGAACATGTGCGCTCCTTCGAGCTGCGACCGACCACACGACAGCCGGTATCCGCATGCTAGCTCCGCCGAGGCATGTCCTCACGCATCGAACAGAAACCTACCCGCCGGCTCCGCCCTCTTCGTCGAGGACGGAGGACCGACTCAACTGCCGGCCCGACCAGCGGAGACGCTTAGGGCAACCGTGGCCGACCAGCCATGATTCCGTCACGTCGTTCCGCCAAGAGCAGAACGACTCGAACTGCGCGGCGCCGTCGCCGCCCGCCCGCTCGGGGCGGTGAGGGCCGCCCGCGGGGCGGTCTCCCACCCCGACGGACTCTCCCTCGTCGCTACCGACGGTAGTCGATGGCGGGGGGCTCTCTGTTGTGATTGGCGCCACATGCGTATCGCTTTGCTGTTTTGATGTTACGTATCGTCGTCGATGCTCGAAGGATCTCGCGCATTGTCAGACTCAGTGTATTCGGTTAACCACTTTACGTCTGCCGCTGCCGAGTCGCGTACCAGATGTTGATCATACAGCAAGTGCTCTGTGACCCTGCGTGTCTATCCAGGCGCGCATGCGTCGCTCCCGTTCGATGTCGTCGGTGAAGGGACAGGTCGTGCAGTACTCGTCGCCGAGGCGGTGGGCGAGGCAGCAGGATCCGCAGCGCATCCCGGTGTAGGGCCGGCCGCGATGGACGAATTCGTGCCAGCGCGGGCGGGCGCGCATGGTCGGAGCCGCCCGTTCGAAGAAGGCGTCGGCCTCGTCCCGTCCCGCGTCGGGGTCGCCGGTGGCCCGCTCGGTCAGGAGGAAGGCGCGTGCGCACTGGGCGGCCACCGCTCCCCAGAGGGCCGGATAGCCGAGTCGCACGCGTGCCCGCAACTCCCGGACGAATGGACTCAGATGGGTGAGGATCTCGTCCACAAGGACCCCCCGCAGCGCGACGAGATCACCGACCATCCGGTCCGCCCCCTCGTCGGGCGGGCTCGCGGGGTGGGCGCCGCCTGCGGCCGCCCGGGTGTCGGCCAGCACCGTCCCGGCGGGTCCATGCAGCGCCGTCCGGTCGTACCAGCCGCTGTCGAGCTCCCGCAGCGACATCCGCGCCGGGTTCAGGTCCGGGACCCGTTGCAGCAGCATGTAGGAGGCGACGGCCGGCGCCACGACGGCGGCGGAGTACCAGTTGGCCAGGTAGCTGGCGGCGACCTCGGGGCTGGCACCGGGATGGGATCGAGCGATCCGGGCCAGCGACCGCGTCACTCCGCCCGGGCCGGTGAGGAAGGCGCAGTCCGCCCAGCCGGGGCCGGTCGGCACGCCGTAACACAGGCTGCGGGGCTCCAGCGCGCCGGCAAGATCATCCGGGACGATCCCCTGCGCGGAGGTCGCGCTGGACTCCCGCGGGGAGCGGCGGGTCGAGGCGCCGCCTTCGGTGGCCGACTCTCGCGGCGTTGCGGGATTCGGCAGTGGCACGAGCATGAGCTTAGGTAAAGCTAACTTCACCGCGCTGTCAAATGACTGTGACCACACCGGCATGCACACCCGACATAGCCACTACTTGAGGCATATGTCCGCATTCGCCCCTCAAGGCGCCGTGCGACGGGCTCTTCGCGAGAGATGGTCGGACCGGACTCCTCGTCCCGCGGCGTACGCGTCAAAGGTGGCCATCTGCCCAGGCTCGACTGCGCACCGTGTCCGATTATCCTCGTCTCCTTCGCATCGCGCATCCGCAGGCCGCCTCTGAGTGCCGAACCGCAGGTCGCACGGGCAGGTCGCGACGCCTGGACGGGCCTGACGGCCTGAACGGGTGACGATGGTGGCCGAGGGCGGCCGCCCCGCAGCGCCGGCCCGGCCGGTGGTGTGCAGGGGAGCGGGGCTGTCTGGGTCCTTCTAGAGGGACAAATCAGGCGTCGAACCCTCCAGAAGGACCCATGCAGCCGCTCTCCCCCACATCGGCACGCGAATCGCGCTCCCGGCGGTCCTTGTGCGTACCTGGGCGTGGATCGCGCATCTGGCGGTCGCGGTGGCGGGTGGGTCAGCGGCGGTCGGCGGCGAGGCGGCGGTCGACCGCCGTGGCGATGGCCTGCTGGCCGCGGGCGGTCGGGTGCGCGCTGAGGTCGCGGGCCGGCGGGAACAGGCCGATCGGGGCCACCCAGGAGTCCTTGGTGCAGATCTCGTGGCCGCGCAGCGCCCGGTCGGTCGCGACGTACTCCACGTTCGCGTCGCCCGCCGCCCGCCGGATCACCTGGTTCAGCTGGCTGTTCAGACTGGTGAGCTGGCGTCGTTCGGTATTACTCAGCCACTTACAGGTGTTCTTGCGCTGACTGCTCGGGAATATGTCGGGATATCCGACCACGACGATCCTGGAGTTTGGCGCTGCCGCCTTCACCGCCGCATAGTTCGCGCTCAGGACATCCGGAAGTTTCTTGGCGATGAGATCCCGCTCGCGCTTGTCCTTGCCATCCCAGAAACATTTCCAGGCAAAACAGCTCAGGATTACGTTGCTAAAACCGACGTCGTTGCCGCCGATGGTGATGGTGACGATATCCGGGGCGGTACGCAGCTGTCGCAACTGGGTCAGCTGCGGCGTCTCGCCCTTGAACGACTCGTTGAGGGCGTCCGTGGTCGCCCCGGAGCACGCCGCGAACAGCGCCACGGTGGTCGACGGCTCCATGGCGGCCAGTCGCCGCGGCCACGCCTGGTTGCTACGCCGGCAGCGGGGAGTGAGTACGTCGAAAGGGGGGCTGCCCTCGCCCGAGGAGTAGGAGTCGCCCAGCGCCGCCAGGGTGCGCTGCCGCGGCACCGCGGCAGCCGACGCATTCCACCCGGACGACACCGTCACGGCGGTATACAGGAATACCGTCGACAGCACGAGGAGGAAGGGCCGGGCAAGGCGCCCGGACCGGCCGGCCCCGCGACCCGCCCATGCTCTCGAGGATCGGTCCCGCATAGCGGGAATCGTAACCGGCGGAACCGGCCGCGCATCCCGGATCCGGCAAGGTGTCGGTTACCTGACCGGCCACCGGTCGAGAATTCGCCCGCCAGCCGCCGGACGAATCACGCCGCGGCCGAAATCAGATGTTCTTCTCGAAGACCAGGCGTAGACCGATGAGCGTCAGATGCGGCTCGTGCCGGTCGAGCGTCTCGCTTTCCTTGACGACGAGTGAGGCGAGTCCACCGGTGGCGATCGCGGTCGCGTGCGCGCCGAGCTCGGCGCGGATCCGCCGGACCAACCCGTCCACCTGGCCCGCGACCCCGAAAATCATCCCGGACTGGAGTGCCTCGACGGTGCTCTTGCCGATCACCGACCGCGGTGGGGCGAGCTCGACCTTGCGCAGCTGCGCCGCGCGGGACGCCAGCGCGTCCAGGGCGATCTCGATGCCGGGCGCGAGGACCCCGCCGATGAACTCGCCCCGCGCCGAGACCACGTCCAGGTTCGTCGAGGTCCCGAAGTCGACGACGATCGCCGGGCCGCCGTACAGGTGGTGCGCGGCGAGCGTGTTCATGATCCGATCCGCGCCGGCTTCCTTCGGGTTGTCGATCAGGATCGGCACCCCCGTCCGGGTGCCCGGTTCGACGATGACGACCGGAGTGTCGCGGAAGGCCCGGACCACCATCCGGCGCAGCTCCCGCAGCGCCGCGGGGACCGTCGAGCAGATCGACACGCCCGTGATCCGATGCTCGCCGAGCAGGCCGCGATAGAGCAGCACGAGCTCGTCGGCGGTGGAGTGCGGGTCGGTGCGGACCCGCCAGGAGTCGGCGAGCTCATCGCCGTCGAAGACGCCGACGACGGTGTTGGTGTTGCCGACGTCGATGGCGAGCAGCATCAGGACTCCTCCACGGTCGGGCCCGCCCAGTCCGGTCCCGACGGACGGCCGGGATCGAGATCGAGGCCGAGATCGAGAGCGGGCGCGGAGTGGGTGAGGGCGCCGACCGCAAGATAGTCCACCCCGGTGGCCGCGACGTCCGGGGCCACCCGCAGGGTCAGCCCGCCGCTGGCCTCCAGCCGTACCCCCGCCGGCCTGGCGATGGCCACCGAGGCCCGCAGGTCCTGCGAGGTCATGTTGTCGCAGAGGATGAGGTCCGCCCCCGCGGCGACGGCCTCGGCGACCTGGTCGACCGTGTCGCACTCGACCTCGACGGGCAGCCCCGGGAAGCGGGCCCGCACCGCGGCGAAGGCCGCCGCCACCCCGCCCGCGGCGACCACGTGGTTGTCCTTGATCAGTGCCGCGTCGGTCAGCGACATCCGGTGGTTGCGGCCCCCACCGCAGCGCACGGCGTACTTCTCCAGGGCACGCAGCCCTGGCAGCGTCTTGCGGGTGTCGCGGATCGCCGCGCCCGTCCCGGCGATGGCGTCGACCCAGGCGCGGGTCAGCGTGGCGATCCCGGACAGGTGGCACAGCAGGTTCAGCGCGGTGCGCTCGGCGGTGAGCAGGCCGCGGACCGGGCCGTTGACCCGGGCCACCGTCGTGCCGGGGGAGACGGCGTCGCCGTCGTGGGCGGTCAGGGTGACGGTCACGGACCGGCCGAGCAGGCTCTCGAACACCGCCGCGGCTACCGGCAGCCCGGCGACCGTGCCGGCCGCGCGGCTGACCAGGGCGCCGTGCCCGACCAGGGCGGCGTCGACGGTTGCCTCGGAGGTGGCGTCGACCGCGCCGATCCGGCCGCTGTGCTCGTCCGACTCCGAGCTCGGCAGGTCCTCGGTGACGGCCCGGCCGATCACCGCGACAACGCCCTCGGGGTCGAGGCCGGCCGCCGCCAGCGCGCTGCGGGTGGCGGGGGACAGCCGACCGCTGTGGACCTCGGCCCAGTGGTGGTCCGCCGCGGCCTGGTCGGCGGCTGCGCCCGCTTCTCCGGCCACGGCCTGGGGGGTGCACGGACCGTTCACGGCGCCGGCCGCATGGGTTCGACGTCGATGATCAGTTCCCCCTCCGGGTCGAGCCGGGTCAGGATCCGGCCGAGCCAGTGCGCGTCGTCGCGTTCGCCGAAGTCCTCCCGCCAGTGGGAGCCCCGGGTCTCCGTGCGGGTCGCGGCGGCGGCGACCAGCGCGGTCGCGACGGTGCGCAGGTTGGTCATCTCCCAGGCCGGCGGGCCGGCGGTCACCGTCGCACCGCTGATCCGCAGATCGCCGAGGCCGGCCAGGACCTTCGCCGTCGCCCGCAGGCTGTCGGCACTGCGCAGCACCCCGGCGCCGTCGGTCATCGCCCGGGTCAGTTCGGCGCGTTCGGCCGGATCGGTCAGCCCGCTGCCCCGGCCGACGACCGGGGCGGCGGGCACGGCGTCGCTGCGCCGGCCCGCGCGCTCGGTGCCCGCAATGTCCTGGGCGATGCGGGCCGCGAAGACCAGGCCCTCCAGCAGGCTGTTCGACGCCAGCCGGTTGGCACCGTGCACCCCGGTACAGGCCACTTCCCCGCAGGCGTAGAGGCCGGGGACCGTGGTGCGGCCCCACAGATCGGTGCGCACCCCGCCGGAGGCGTAGTGGGCGGCCGGCGCGACCGGGATCGGCATGGTCACCGGGTCGACGCCAACCGAGCGGCAGCGGGCGGTGATCGACGGGAAGCGCCGTTCGATCGTCCTCGCACCGAGCCCCCGGGCGTCGAGATACAGGTGGTCGACGCCGTGGGCCGCCATCACCCGCGACATCTGCTTGGCGACGACGTCGCGGGGGGCGAGGTCGGCCAGCGGATGAGCACCGGCCATCACCCGTTCGCCGGCGGCGTCGACGAGGACGGCGCCCTCGCCGCGCATCGCCTCGCTGACCAGCGGTTGCTGACCGCCGGGTTGGGCGCCGACCCGCGCGGAGTCCGCCGGTGGCAGCCACAGCGCGGTCGGGTGGAACTGGACGAACTCCAGGTCGGCGACGACGGCGCCGGCCCGCAGGGCCAGCGCCACGCCATCCCCGGTGGACACGCCCGGATTGGTGGTCGAGGCGAAGATCTGCCCCATCCCACCGGTCGCGAGCACGATCGCGGGCGCGGTGACCGCCCCGACGCCGTCCCGGCTGCCCTCGCCGAGCACGTGCAGGGTCGCGCCGGCCGTGCGGCCGTCGGCGTCCCGCAGCAGGTCCAGGACGAGGGCGTTCTCGATCACCTCGATCTCGGGATCAGCCCGCACCGCGGCGATCAGGGCCCGCTCGACCTCCAGCCCGGTGGCGTCGCCGCCGGCATGGACGATCCGGTTGCGCAGGTGACCGCCCTCGCGGGTGAGGGCGAACGAGCCGTCGTCGGCCCGGTCGAAGCGCGCGCCGAGCTCGGCGAGTTCCCGAACCCTGGCCGGTCCCTCGTCGACCAGCACCTGCGCGGCGCCCGGGTCGCACAGGCCGACGCCGGCGACGAGGGTGTCGGCGAGATGGTCGGCGGGGGAGTCCTCGGCGGCAAGTGCCGCGGCGATCCCGCCCTGCGCCCACCGGGTGGAGCCCGCGTCGAGATGCGCCTTCGTGACCAGCAGGACCCGGGCCGAGGGCAGCTCCCGGCGTAGGTGCAGGACCGCGGTGAGACCGGCGATCCCCGAACCGATGACGACGATGTCCGCGGCGCGGGTCCACCCGGGGCGAGGTGCGCCGAGCCGGCACGGCAGCATGATCACCGGGGTGCCACGACCGTTCGGCTGACGTCGCCGCGCAGGCTCTCCGGATCGCCGGGAAGCGCCTCGGCCGGGTCGTGCCCGCGGCCGATGATGCGGTTCTCGGCATCGACGAACAGCACCCTGGGGACGTGCCGGCGCGCCTCGGCGTCCTCCATCACCCCGTAGGCGATGATGATGACCAGGTCGCCCGGCTGGACCAGCCGGGCCGCCGCGCCGTTGATGCCGATCACGCCGCTGCCGGCCGGGCCCGCGATCGTGTACGTCTCCAGTCGGGCGCCGTTGTTGATGTCGACGATCGTCACCTGCTCACCGGGGAGCAGGTCGGCGGCCTCGAGCAGGTCGGAGTCGATCGTCACCGAGCCCACGTAGTGCAGGTCGGCCTGGGTGACCGTGGCCCGGTGGATCTTGGCGGTGAGCATGGTGCGCAACACGGTCAGGCCCCCTGGGCGTTGGTGGGGAGGATGAGCGAGATGTTGTCGATCAGGCGGGTCGTGCCCACGCGGGCGGCGACGAGCAGCAGCGCGGGGCCACTGCGGACCGGCCCCAGGTCCTCGGGGCTGGCCAGTTCGAGGTAGTCGACGGCGACGCCGTCCGCCGCGGCGAGCACGGCGCCCGCGGCCGCGAGCACCGCCGGCGCCCCCGCGCTGCTGGCCGCCACGCCGGCGGCGAGCGCCCGGGACAGCGCGAGCGCGTCGGTCCGCTGCACGGGGGTGAGGTAGACGTTGCGGCTCGACCTCGCCAGACCGTCGGGCTCACGGGCAGTCTCCACCCCGATGACGGTGACGTCGAAGGCGAGGTCGACGACCATCCGACGGATGCAGACGAGCTGCTGGGCGTCCTTGCGGCCGAAGAACGCCAGGTCCGGATGGACCAGGTGCAGCATGGTCCCGACGAGGGTGAGCATCCCGTCGAAGTGACCCGGGCGGGACGCGCCCTCCAGCACCGCGCCGAGTGGTCCGGCGCTGAGCTGGACCAGCGGCGGCGGATCGTGGATCACCGTGGGGGCGAACACCACGTCGACCCCCTCCCGGGCGCACACCGCGAGGTCCGCGGCGAGCGTGCGCGGGTAGCGGTCGAGGTCCTCGCCCGCCCCGAACTGCAGCGGGTTGACGAAGATCGTGGCGACCACCTGGTCAGCCTGGGCGCGGGCCGCCCGCAGCAGGCTCGCGTGCCCCTCGTGCAGCGCCCCCATGGTCATGACCACGGCGCGGACCGGCCGGTCGTGCCGCGAGGCCGCGCGGGCGGGCCCCGACTCCTGGTCGTCCTCGGTGTCGGTTCGCAGGTGCGCGTCGCCCCGCCGGTCCAGCGCGGCGAGGGCGGCCCGCAACTCGGCTCGGTCGCGGGCGAGCACGGGCTGATCGGGGCCGGCCGGCGCCGGCATCGGGCGGGGAATGGCCACCGGCCGCGGCACGTCCCTCGCGGCTTCGGTGGGCGCCGCGGCGGCGGATTCGAAACCGGTGGGCCGACCGCGGCGCGGGGCGCGGTCGTGCGGGGTGGAGAGGTCGATGCTCATCGTTTCCGTTCCAGTCCTCGGGCGGGGTACCGGACGTCGAGCGCCACTGTAACTCGCCCGCAATGGTCGCCGCGACTCCCTGTGATCCGGGCATCGTCGGCTCGGTCCACGCGCCGTTTTCCCAGCCCCGCGCCGGTGCTGGTGCAGCGTCTCGGAAGTCCCCTGCCCGTCCTGCTACCACGTTCTGTGACGTCTGGCGGTGTGGCCGAGGCGGGGTCGCGACGGGGGCGACCGGCTCGTGCGTCGGCGGCGGATGCGTGGGAGAGCGCCTACCTGTTCCTTCTGGAGGGTCCGGCGTCCGATTCATCCCCTCAGAAGGAACAGGTTGCCCCGTTCCCAGGCACCGCCCCGCCTCGCGAGGCGGGGCGGCGGGGGACCGGGGGGCCGTCCGGCGGCGAGGCGGGCGCCGTCTGACATCACACTCCGTCACCAAATGTCGGAACGGAACCAGCAAACCGCTGCACTAGCTCCAGGGACGGACGGCACGGGCTCCTTGTCAACCCGGCGGCATCGCCCAGCGGGGCGTCGGGTAGCCCGGTCGAGGCCGTCGCCGCGGCTCCAGCGGACCGCTCCCGGTGCTGCTCCCGCTCCCGGTGCCGCTCCTGGTGTCGGTGTCGGTGCCGAGGTGGTCCGGGGTGGCTTCCAGCGCCGGCTCGGGCGAGGTCGCTCTGGAGAGCTGGCCGATCTGGTCCGAGCGGGCCCGGTTTCCGATCGCACCGATCGGCTGGGTCGGCAGGTCGGGACCGCTCGGATCGTCCGGCCCCGGCCCCGGCCCCGATGTCGGCGTCGTGTCCCGCCACACTCGATCCCCGAGCAGGGTGAGCACCGCCGGCATGAGGATCACCCGGATGACGGTGGCGTCGATGAGGATCGCGGCACCGAGTCCCACCCCGAGCTGCTTCATGCTGACCTGGGACAGCGTCGCGAAGATCGAGAAAACCGCGACCATGATGACCGCCGCGCTCGTCACCACCCCGGCGCTGCGCCGCACCCCCACCGTCACGGCGTCGCGCATGGACAGCCCGGCCACCCGCGCCTCCCGGACCCGGCTGAGCACGAAGACCTGGTAGTCCATGGACAGCCCGAACAGCACCACGAACAGCATCAGCGGCAGCCAGTTGGTGACGGCCCCGGTGGAGGTGTAGCCGAGCAGCCCGTCGGCCCAGTGGTGCTGGAAGACGGCGACCAGCAGGCCGTAGGCGGCGCCCACCGACAGCAGGTTCAGCCCGACGGCCACCGCCGCGACGACGGCGCTGCGGAACGCGGCCAGCAGCAGCCCGAAGGCGAGCACCATGACGAAGCCGATGACCAGCGGGATCCGGCCGTTGAGGCGGGCATTGAAGTCCGCGGAGCCGGCGGTGGTGCCGGTGACGTCGGCGCGCAGGCCCGGTGTGGTGCCGATGGTCGCCGGGATCACCGTGGACCGCAGCGTGTGCAGGGCCTTGACCGAGTCCCCGTCCGTGCCGCTGCCCGCGATCGGGATCTTCACGCGGGCGACCCGGTGGTCGGCGGTGACCGTGACGACCACCGGTTCGAACATCCGGCCGCTGGCGATCGCCCGGGTGCGTAGCGCGTCAATGGCCGCCCGCACCTGCGGGGTGGTGACGTCGGTGCCACCTGTACCACCTGTACCGCCGTTGCCGGAGACGACCACCGCGGCGGCCACCTCGCCGCCGGGGAAGGCCGCGGAGAGCCGGTTGTAGGTCTTCATGATCGGCAGGTTCTTCGGGATGTCGTCGATGCCGGGTTCGGCGGTGTGCATTCCGAGCGCGGGCAGGGCCAGCAGCACCAGCAGGCCACCCGCGACCGCGGCGACCGACCCGGGCCGGCGCAGCAGCCGACCCATGATCCCTGGTCTGGCCAGCTGCGCCTGGTAGGCGCGTCGCCGCGCGAGCAGCTCGTCCCCGGGGCCGTGGACGGCGGGATCCAGCAGTTCGACCGGCCCGGTGCCGGCCCGGTCCCGCCGCCTCGCGCGGCGACGACGCCGGACGGGCCCGCCCGCACGGCGATGCCACGGCAGGCGCAGCAGCTCCACCCGGTCGCCGAGCAGCGACAGCAGCGCGGGCAGCACGGTGAGCGACCCGAGCACGGCCACCAGGACCACGATGATCGTGCCGACCGCGACCCCGGTGAACACGGACAGCCCGGTGATGAACAGGCCCGCCATCGACGCCGCGACCGTCAGACCGGAGACCAGCACCGCGTGCCCGGACGTCTCGGCGGCGATCTCCAGGGCGCGCTGCGGACCGTGGCCGGCGGCCCGCTCCTCGCGTTCCCGGCGGATGTAGAACAGGGCGTAGTCGACGCCGACCGCGAGCCCGATGAGCAGCATGACCGAGGTCGCCGTGTCGTCGGTCGGGAACAGCCGACTGGCGAAGGCGACCAGGCCGAGTGCCCCGACGAAGGCGGTCAGCGCCAACCCCATCGGGATCACCGCGGCGACCACCGCGCCGAACACGGCCAGCAGGATGCCGAGGGTGAGCGGGATGGCAAGCAGCTCGGCGTGGTGGAAGTCGTTGCCGACGGTGGCGTCCAGGGCCTTGTCGGCGCTGGCGTCCCCGAACTGTTCGACCGACACGCCAGGATGCGCCGAGCGGACGGCGGCGACGGCGTCCAGCGTCGGTTCGACCGGGGCCGGATCGTCCTCGGTGCCCTTCAGATTGAAGGCCAGCAGCACCGAGCGCAGGTCGTGGGAGACCAGGCCGGTGTCGGTGCTCACCCCGGGCAGGGCCAACGGGCTGCGAAGCGCGGTGGCCACCCCGCTCGCCCGGACCCGGGCGGCGACGTCGGCCAGCGCCGAGCGGATCTGTGGGTCTGCCAGCAGCGCCTGCGGGTTCGCCGCGGGGGTGGTGCGCTGGATCAGGACGTTCTCGTCGGCCGGGTTGACGTAGCCGTGCTCGGCGAGGATGCGCTGGGCCCGGGCGTCCTGCCCGGTGCTGTAGTCGGTGTCGGCCAGGGTGTGGGTGCCGATCATGCTGCCGAGGACGATCGCCAGGATGACGCCCAGCAGCCAGCCGCCGACGGCCAGCCGCCGGTGCCGGACGCTCCACCGCGCCGCCCGCGCGGCGAGGTGCGTCGGCCGGTCCGCGCCGGCCGGCGGGCCGGCGGGCCGCCCGGCCTCGGGAAGGTCCGGCGGCCGGCCCGGACCGGCTGTCGGACCTGGGGAAACGGCTGTCGGACGGGGTGGCGTCTGCATGGAACGACGATCTCGTTCTCGCCGTTCATGGTCACTGCGGCGAGCTACCGACTTCCCGCTGTGGCCATCCGCCGGCCCGGTGGTGGGGCTGTCCCCACCACCGGTAGGCGGGCTCGGCTCAGCTCAGCTGGTGGAGAGGTAGTCCTTGAAGGAGATCCCGGTCAGCCGCTCGTACGCCTCGACGTAGCGGCCCCGCGTCGCCTCGACGACGTCGTCCGGCAGCTCCGGCCCCGGCTCGGTCTTGTTCCAACCGGTGCCGGTCAGATAGTCCCGGATGTACTGCTTGTCGAACGACGGCTGGGAGACGCCCGGCGACCAGGTGTCCTCCGGCCAGAAGCGCGACGAGTCGGGGGTGAGGACCTCGTCGGCGAGCCGCAGTGTGCCCTCGGCGTCGTGGCCGAACTCGAACTTCGTGTCCGCGAGCAGGATGCCCCGCTCGGCCGCGAGGTCGCTGGCCCGGCCGAAGATCTGCAGGGTGAGCCGCTCCAGCTCGGCGGCGAGCTCGTCGCCGACCCGGCCGGCCGCGTCGGCGCGGCTGATGTTCTCGTCGTGCTGGCCGATCGGCGCCTTCGTCGACGGGGTGTAGATCGTCGCGGGCAGCCGGCTGCCGTCCACCAGCCCGGCCGGCAGCGGGTGTCCGCTGACCGCGCCGGTGCGCTGGTAGTCCTTCAGCCCGCTGCCGGTCAGGTAGCCGCGGGCCACGCATTCGATCAGCACCATGTCCAGCCGGCGGCACAGCATCGACCGGCCGCGCAGCTGCTCGGTGTACGGCGCGAGCTCGGCCGGGTACTCGTCCACGTTCGAGCTGATGACGTGGGACGGGACGAGGTCGGAGAGCTGGTCGAACCACCACAGCGACAGCCCGGTCAGCACGGCGCCCTTGTCGGGAATCTCGGTCGGCAGGACCACGTCGAACGCCGAGATGCGGTCGCTGGCGACCAGGAGCACGGCGTCGTCCCCGACGGCGAACAGCTCCCGGACCTTGCCCGAACCCAGGTGGGTGAGTCCGGCGAACTCCTCATGTGTCAGCGGCATGTCCCGACCGTACCGACCCCGGACACCACCTGCGGCCCAGTGCGTCCCGCGCCATGCCCGCGCAGCGATTTATCCGTTTGTGGCGTCCGGTGCAGGTCGGACGATCCGCCGCCGACCTGCGTCGCCGGCACCCATCACCGAACATGGATGTTGCCCCGAACGTGTCCATGCAGGCCGAGGTGACGGCAGGAGGCTGGGTGGAGGCGTCAGACAACCGGGACGGCGCCACCTGGCAGACAGCCACCGACCATGGCACCAGTGCGGACCATGGCACCAGTGCGGACCATGGCACCAGTGCGGACCATGGCACCAGTGCGGACCATGGCACCAGCGACCCGCGGGGGACCGGCTCTCCCCGCGGGATCGGCACGGTGGCAGCCCGGCTGGCCGGGGGAGCGGGCGCCGGGCACCCGGAGCATGGGATCTATGGAACGGTCCTCACCGCGGGCCTGCTCGCGGCGCAGGACCCGCGGCACGACCCGTTGGCCGGCATCGTCATCGACGTTCTGGTCACGGTAATGGTGTTCTGGCTGGCCCACGGCTACGCCCACGCCGTCGGTCACCATCTGGCCCCCGGCGGACGATCGGCAGGAACCGGCCAGCCGCAGGGGCTCCTGCGGCTGGCCTGGACGGCGCTGATGCGGAACTGGCCGCTGGTGCAGGCCTCGGTTCTCCCGTTGGCCGTGCTGATCCTCGCCCGCGTGGCCGGCGCCACCGCCGAGGGCGCGCAGCAGGCGGCGCTGTGGACCTGCGTCGTCCTCCTGGCGATCTGGGGCCTGCTCGCCGGCGGGGCGGCCGGGCTGACCGGCTGGCGCCTGGCCCGCTACGCCACCGGCAGCTCCCTGCTCGGCCTGGTCCTCGTCGCCCTGGAGGTGGCCATCCACTGACCGCCGGCGGGTCCGCGCCGCCGGCGGCCGAACCGTGGCTCAGGTGAGGGCGGCGAGGGCGTCGAAGACGGGGCCGAGGCGCTCGGTGTAGCGCTCGGGGCGGCTGACCTCGTCCAACCGGGCCTCGTCGAGGGGCAGGCCGCGGTCGCCGGCGTGCTTGCGCAGGGTTTCGCGGAACGGCACGCCGGTCTGCCAGGTCTCCATCGCCGCCGCCTGGGTGATGGCGTAGGCGTCCTCGCGGGACAGGCCTGTCTCGACCAGTTCCAGCAGCACCGCCGAGGTGTAGACCAGCCCGCCGGTGGCGTCGAGGTTCGCCCGCATCCGCGCCGTGTCGACGACCAGGCCGGTGACCAGCCGCGTCGTCAGATGCAGCAGGTAGTCGACGCCGGCGGCGGCGTCCGGCAGGGCGATCCGCTCGGTCGAGGAGTGGGAGATGTCGCGCTCGTGCCAGAGCGGCACACCCTCCAGCACCGGGACGTACTGGGCCCGCACGATCCGGGCGAGGCCGGCGATCCGCTCCGACATGATCGGGTTCTTCTTGTGCGGCATCGCCGAGGAGCCCTTCTGCCCGGAGCCGAACGGCTCGGACAGCTCCCGGACCTCCGTGCGCTGGCCGTGGCGCACCTCCAGCGCGACTGCCTCGCACAGCGTCGCGAGCCCGGCCAGCGCCGCCACCCAGTTGGCGATGCCGTCGCGCAGCACCACCTGGGTCGCCACCGGCGTCGGGCGCAGGCCCAGCTTGTCGGCGACGTACGCCTCGACGTCCGGCTCGATGTTCGAGTACGTCCCCACCGCGCCGGAGATCTTGGCGACGGCGACGTCGGCGCGAGCGGCGCGCAGCCGGTCGCGGCAGCGGGCGAGGCCGAACGCGAGGTCGGCGACCCGGTGGCCGAAGACGGTCGGCTCGCCGTGGATGCCGTGGGTGCGCCCGACCCGCAGGGTGTCCCGGTGGGCCAGGCCCAGGTCGCGCAGGGCCGCCACCAGCGTGTCCGCGCGGGCCAGCAGCAGATCGGTCGACTCGACGAGCTGCAGCGCCAGCGCCGTGTCCAGCAGATCCGACGACGTCATCCCGAAGTGGACGTAGGCGGCGGCCGAGCGGGGCTCGGTGCGGTCCGCCCAGGCCGACAGGAAGGCGATCACGTCGTGCTGGGTGACGGCCTCGATCTCCGCGACCGCCTCGGGCGTGGGAGCGGGGGCCGCCCGAACAGGTGCGACGGAGTCGGCGGGTATCCGGCCGGCGGCGGCGTGCGCCTCCATGACCAGCACCTCGACCTGGCACCACAGCTCGTACTTGCGCGCCTCGGACCACACCCGGCCCATGTCGGGCAGGGTGTACCGGCCGATCATGGCTGGGCGGCGGCGGTGGCCACCGTGCTCAGGGCGTCCGCTGCGGCCTGCTCGAAGTCGTCCTTGAACGCGGCGAGCTTGAGGCTCAGGTCGGGGTCGGACAGCGCCAGGATCTGAACGGCGAGGATCGCCGCGTTCGTCGAGTTGTTCAGCCCGACGGTGGCGACCGGCACGCCCGGGGGCATCTGGGCGATGGCGAGCATCGAGTCCATCCCGTCCAGCGCTCCACCGGAGATCGGCACCCCGATCACCGGCAGCGTCGTCAGTGCCGCGACGGCACCGGGCAGCGCCGCGGCCAGGCCTGCCCCGGCGATGACCACCGAGATGTCCCGGGCCCGCAGCTGGCCGACGTACTCGGCGAGGGTGCGCGGGGCCCGGTGCGCCGACAGCGACACCTGCTCGTACGGCACGCCGAAGCGCTCCAGGGTGGCGCCGGCCTTGCTCATCGTCTGGGTGTCCGACGGCGACCCGAAGACGACGGCCACCCGGGGACGGTCGGATCCGGTGCTGCTCTGCGACACGGTTACTCCTTCTTCGTCGGCCGCGTCGGGTCCTCACCCGGCGCGGTGTCCGCGCGATGTACGTCAGCCGCATGACGCATTCGGGACGGATCCCCGATATCGGTTCGGTAATGGGCGCCGGCCAGCGAGATCCGGCTGACGGCCTCGTAGGCAGATCCTCGCGCGGACTCCAGGTTGGAGCCGATCGCCGTGACGGACAGCACGCGCCCGCCGGACGAGACGACCTGCCCGTCGGTGTCCCGGCGGGTCCCGGCGTGCAGGACGTCGACGCCCGTCAGCGCGCCGGCGGCGGCGAGCCCGCGGATCGGGTCGCCCAGGCGCGGGGCCGCCGGGTAGCCCGGCGCGGCCACGACGACACTGATGGCGGCGCCCGAACGCCACACCGGCGCGCGGCGCCCCGACAGCACGTCGGTCAGCGGCGTGCTGAGCAGGGCGAGGATGGCCTGCACCTCGGGATCGCCGAAGCGAACGTTGAACTCCACCACCCGCGGGCCGCGGGTGGTCAGCGCGAGCCCGGCGTAGAGCAGGCCGGTGAACGGGGTGCCGCGCCGCGCCATCTCGTCCACGGTCGGGCGGATCACCGTCGCCACGATCTCCGTGGACAGCCCGTGCGACGCCCAGGGCAGCGGGGTGTACGCGCCCATCCCGCCGGTGTTCGGCCCGGTGTCGCCGTCGCCGACCCGCTTGTGATCCTGGGCGGGCAGCAGCGGCAGGATCGCGCCGGACTCGGTCACGACCGCGAACAGCGAGACCTCCGGGCCGTCGAGATACTCCTCCAGGACGACCCGGTCATCCGGGTCACGCAGGCTCGCGCGCACGGCGGCGACGGCGGCGTCGCGGTCGTCGGTCACGGTGACACCCTTGCCGGCGGCCAGCCCGTCGTACTTGACCACGTACGGCGGGCCGAACTCGTCGAGGTCGGCCAGTGCGGGCTCGACCTCGGTGTGGTCGCGGGCGGCGGCGGTGGGAACGCCCGCCGCGCTCATGACCCCCTTGGCGAACGCCTTGCTGCCCTCCAGCCGGGCCGCGGCGGCGCTCGGCCCGAACACCGGCAGGCCGCGGGCGCGCAGCTCGTCGACGGCCCCGGCGACCAGCGGCACCTCCGGACCGATCACGGTGAGGTCGGCGCCGACCCGCTCGGCGAGCTCCGCGACCGCGTCCGGGTCGGCGACGTCGAGTGGGCGGGGCTCGGCGAGCTCCGCCGTGCCGGCATTGCCCGGCGCGCACACCAGCGCATCGCCCCTCGGGTCGCGAGCGAACGCCCGGCAGAGGGCGTGCTCGCGCCCGCCGGAGCCGACGACCAGGACCTTCATCTTTTCACCTCGGGGCGGGGGCGGCGGCCGGCCGCGCGCCGGTGGGCACCGCGGGCCGGGCAGCCGGTC
>NZ_JAMPTM010000219.1 GCF_025403375.1 Frankia gtarii | reverse complement strand
GCTCGGGCGGGGATGGCGGGATGCTCATGATCGCGAGATGCGCTCGTGCGGGATGCGGTGACCGGCCTCGACCGCGACGGGCAGCCGGTTCTCCGCCGGCGGCAGCGGGCAGGTCGCCAGGTCGGTGTAGGCGCAGGGCAGGTTGCCGGCCCGGTTGAAGTCCAGGGTCACCGTGGCGTCGGCGGCGGGCGCGTCGAGGGTCAGCGACCGGTTCGCCGCGTACGTGGTCACCCCGCTCGTCGCGTCGGTGAACAGCACCAGCAGGCTGCCGGCGGTGTGGCCGGGGAAGGCGGTCAGCGCCAGCGGCTGGCCGTCGACGGTGAACTCGACGCGCCCGGGGGCGTCGTAGACGTGGGCGAGGCCCTCCACGGCCGCGCCGACCGTGACGGGTCGCGGCGCGCCGAAGGGCACGTATCGTCCGGTGAGCACCCAGCGGGGATCCGGCGGGTAGGCCGGGGTCGGGGTGTGGTCGAGGCGCAGCCGATTGCCGGGATGGCGGGGGCGGACGATGTTCTGCCCGCCACGGCGGGCGACCTCGACGACCGCGTCGCCGGCGGTGGCGTAGACGCTGCCCCGCTCCGCGATGGGCACGAAGGTGTACCGGCCGGTGCGGCGCTCGCCGCCGACGGTGAGTTCCTCGCCGTCGGCGAGCTCGACGGTCACCCCCGCCTCGCCCGTCGACCAGGCTCCGGGGGCGTCGTCGAAGCGGGTCGGCTCGGCGTCGAGCCAGTGCAGGGCGGTGACGGCGAGGAAGCCGTGCGGGTCGGTGAGCGACCGCTCCCGCGCCTCGTACCACTCCCGCCACTGCTGCTCGAACGTCGCGCGGTCATCGATCTGCCGCATCGTCACGAGAACTCCTTGTGTACTCGGGGGTCGTCAGACGACGACCGCGTTCGCCACGAACTGCCCCACCAGCACTCCGATGATCGTCACCGTGGGCAGTGCCGCGCCGCGCAACGCGTGGCGCAGATGGATGCGCACCCGCCCGGCGCCCTTGGCCCGCGCGGTCTGCACGTGAGGAACGACAGCGTGTACGCCGCCCACAGCACGGCGACGGCCTGGGCGAGGCAGCGGAGCACATACCGTCACATGCCCGCTGCCCCGCCCGCGACCACGACCACGACCACGACCACGACTCAGCCCTTCCACGTGTCGTGCAGCTGGATCCGACTCGACGCCTCGAACGCCAGGCCGTGCACCTTCGTCGACACGCCCAGCTCGCTCGGCGCGAGCCGGTAGGTGTGGGGCGGCGGGACGGCTGCGCCACGCTGCCTCCTTCACCGCGATCAGGGGCCCGGCCTTTCAGACCGATACCGCAAGGGCACGCAGAGACAACCATGGGCCCCGGAAGCCTGTCAGCGGCTCGAACGTCGCACAGTCCTCCGTCGCGGGCCGCGGGCCGCGGGCCGTCCTGGCCTGCGGCCCGGCTTGTTACCGTCGCTGCCTACCAGGCACGGTCGCCGCCCACCGGACGATGACGACCCGAACGACGATGAGGTGAACGGATGAGTCGGCAACACCTGAGCGCCGATGCGCGGATGCCGGCTCGAACGGCCCGTGAGGTGGTCGAGGCGAAGGAACAGGCGATGCTGGCCGCCTCCCGGGCCATCGTCGAACTCTTCATCGAGCGCGGCACGAACGCCTTCACCATCCGCGAGCTCGCCGCGCACGCAGGAGTCTCGGAGCGTTCCTTCTACCGTTACTTCCCGCGCAAGGAGGACGTCGTGCGGCCCTTCCTGACGGCGGGGGCCGAGCGGATAGCCGCCGAGCTGGCCGGGCGGCCGCCCGACGAACCGGTGCCGACCTCGCTGGTGCGCGTCTGGGCCGGTTCCTGGGCAGCCACCCATGTGGACCAGCTACGAAAGCTGTACCGGATCCTGCGGGAGTCGGAGGGTTTCCGGGCCCAGTGGTTTCAGATCATGGCCGACAGCGAGCGGTTGTGGGCGGGTGCCATCGCGGCGCGGCTGGGTATCGACCCGCGCTCCCCCCAGGCCGCGCTGGCCGGAGCGGTGGTCTCGGCCGCCGCGCGCCTGTCGACGGTGGAGTACGGCGAGGCGGGCGGCGGCGAGAGTCCCGCTGAGCTGTTCGCCATGGCCCTGGCGATGCTGGGGCCCACGCTGTTCACCGCCCCCGACCCAGGACAGCGGTGAGAGCACCGGGCGGATGAGAGCACCGGGCGGCCGCCGGCCCGTCAGGCCGCCACGGCCCGCTCGCCCCGCAGGACGGCCTTCGCCGCGGCGCCGGTCGCCACCGGGCGACCGACTGCGGCGGCCAGCGCGGTCGCGGCCTCGACGGTCTCGCGGTTGGTCATGGCGTTGAGGGCGGCGATGTCCTCGATGCCGACCCGGAGATGACCGCCGCGTTCCAGGGCGTAGCGGGCCAGCTCGGAGTCGAGCAGCACGCCGCCCTGGATACTGACGACCCACGGCAGTCCGCAACCGTCCATCATCGACAGGTACATGTCGAGGGACTGCCTGGTGGGGGGCAGTCCGAACCCGGCGGTGGGCGCGCCGTTGATCAGGTACCGGCCCCCGAAGTACAGCTTGATGACGGAGCCGGCCGGGAACATGCCCCTGGCCGCGTAGGCGAGGGTCCAGCGCAGATTGCTCGGGTCGTAGATGCCGATGCTGAGGGCTGCGCCGGTGCGGCGGGCGAACGCGACGACCTCGTGCGCGGACGCGTAGTCGGCGCCGCCCTGACGGTGGCGGGACGGCAGCCCGTTCTCGTCGAGCACGGCGAACTGCGTCAGCCCCGGGTCCAGCGCCGCCATGGTGAGCAGGCCGGCGTCGGCCAGCGGCTGGAGATGGGCGTTCTTCTCCGCCATGACCTTCTCGCCGCGCAGGTAGTCGTTGTAGAGGCAGGCGTCCGGGTACGTCTCGAGCACCTCGCGCTGGATGCGCAGGACCTGGGTGACGGCCTCGTCGCGGTCCAGGCGGAAGTTGTGGTGATGGTGGATGACGCCGGCCCCGGCGGCCAGGGACTCCCGGGCCTGGCGGATGAGTTCCTCGGTGGTCTGCAGCTCCCGCCCGTCGCGCAGCGGGGAGATCGCCGCCTCGATGACGACCGGATCCGGACGGGCTGTAGCACTCATAGCTGCACTCCTTCAGTTCGCGAAGGATGGTAACGCTAGCAGCGTCTGGCAGTTTCTGCCATACCTGGCCCGCCGGTCGGGGCGCGACCGGTCACTCAGCCGCCGTGGCGGCGTCCGCGGGCGGCGAAGCTGCGCAGGGCGCGCAGGAAGTCGATCTCGCGGAACGCGGGCCAGTAGGCCTCGCAGAAGTACAGCTCCGAGTAGGCGCTCTGCCAGAGCAGGAAGTTCGACATCCGCTGCTCGCCGGAGGTCCGGATCACCAGGTCCGGGTCGGGCTGCCCGGCGGTGTACAGGTGGCGGGCGATGTCGTCCATGGTCAGCGAGGCAGCGACGTCGGCGAGGGAGTCGCCGGCCTCGGCGCGTTCGTGCAGGTGCTCGCGCAGCGCCTCGATGACCTCCTGCCGCCCGCCGTAGCCGACTGCGAGGGTGACGTGGAAGCCGGTCGTGACGGTGCGGGTCGTCTCGACGGCGTCCTTGAGGACCCGCGCGGTGCTGTCGGGCAGCGCGTCGAGCATGCCGGCGAGGTGGACCTGCCAGCGGGCGTCGGGGCGGGCGAGCCGGTCGCTGACGACCTGCTCGATGACCTGCATGAGGAAGGCGACCTCGGCGTCGCCGCGGCGCTGCAGGTTCTCGGTCGAGCAGACGAACACGGTGACGTGGCGGATGCCGACGGCCTCGCACCAGGACAGCACGTCCTCGGCGTGCTCGGCGCCGTAACGGTGGCCCAGGCTGGGGTTGGCCAGGCCCATCTCCCGGGCCCACCGGCGGTTGCCGTCCATGACCAGGCCGACGTGGGCCGGCAGCGGGCCGGCCATGACCTGCCGGCGCAGCCGCCGGGTGTAGAGGGCGTAGAGAAGAGGACCCGGCGTCATCTGAACCTTCCGTTGCGTGAGAGTACTCGCGCGGCCTTCACCCGGGCCGAATCCCATCCCCCGCCGCGGCCGGTGCGGCCGCCGGGAGGAACCGGCGCACGACGTCGTCGAGCACCGCGGTGTAGGGACGGTCCAGCCGGCCGCGGGCCCGCATCTCCAGGTAGCGCACGACGACGGCGTGGATCGCGAGGGCGTCCCACTCCGGCTCGGCGGCGGGCAGGCTGCCGTCGCTGCGCCCGTCGGCGAGGACCTCCGCGAGGATGCCCCGGTGTTCGGCGTAGATGTCCTCCAGCGCGTCGGCGATGCCGACGACGAGACCGACCTCGGGGGTCATGAACGTCCGCCCGTCCCGGCTGGCGCGTTCGTCCCAGCCGATCGCGAGCAGCTCCTCGATCCACGCCACGGCGGCCGCCCGGGCGTCACCGGCGCGGCGCACCACCACCCGCAGGCTGTCGCGCACCCCGTCGGCGGCCTCCCGTTGCATGGTGAGGACCAGTGCGTCCTTGGACGGGAAGTGCCGGTAGAACGTGCGCCTGTTCACCCCGGCGCCGCGCAGGATGTCCTCCAGCGGCGTGGTCGCGCGCCCCTCCTGGCCGATCAGCCGGTGCGCGGCACGGATGATGGCCCGGCGCTCCCGCTCGGCGCGGTCGGAATCGACCGGGCCCGACGACCTGCCCGGCACCTGCGCGGCAAGCCGAAGCGGCGCCTCAGCCACTGGGGCCCATCCCGCCAACACTGGGGCCCATCCCGCCGACACACCCCTCCGCGCTCGTCCTGACCGGATGCCCGCGCCGGCCACCGCACGACGGCGTCAACGGGTCGGCGGCGCTGCCCGACGAGGTGGACGATACCGGAGCCGATCAGGTGCCCTTCCGGGGAGGGTGTCACGAAGGCCGCCGCATGCCGGGCGGCGCACTCGAGCGCCTGTGTGAGCAGCCTCTGACGTGTCCGTCACCGTTGCGCAGGCCGACTCTCCTACACTGGGTGGACTATGGGCGACTCGACCTCCACGGACATCGTCGACGAGGGCGCGGCTCCCGACGGCGATCCCCGGGACCTGCAGGTCGAGCAGGCCGGCACCGAGAGCGCGGTCGGCCGGTTGGGCTGGCGCGCGGCGCGCACCCGCAATGCGATCCTCGACGCCTCCAAGAAGCTTTTCCTGGAACGCGGGTATGCCGGCACCCGCATCAACAACATCACCGATGCCTGCGGCATCTCCCGCGCCGGCTTTTATACCTATTTTCGCGACAAACGGGAAATCTTCGACACCCTCGGCCAGGCCACCTTCCGAGAGCTCCTCCAGGTCGTCGCGGAGTGGGAGACCATCGCGCGGCCCTGCACCCGGGCCGACGCCGTGGCCTGGGTGTGGCAGTACTTCGCGTTCATGGACCAGCACGGCGCCTTCATCCTCTCCGCGCAGTCCGGCCCGGCGGACGAGAGCGTCGGCGCGGCGAGCAACAAGATGCAGATGCGGGTGGCCTGGCTGCTCGGTGTGCACCTGCGGGGCCGTCAGCGCACGCCCACCGACGCACCCGAGGCGCTGGGCCTGGCGGTGCAGTCGATGCTGGACCGCACCTGGTACCACTGCCACGCCCAGCACCTGCCGGTCGATGACGCCGACGTCGTCAACACGATCGGCGGATTCATCACCGCCGCACTCGAGGCCTGAGACCGCCCGTCGCCTGAGACCGCCCGTCAGACCGCCGGCGGTCCGTTAGACCCCTGGCGACCCGTCAGAGCCCCGGCGGCCCGGCGGGCACCGATGGGACGGCGGAGACGAGGTCGCCGTACTTCTCCCGGGCCGCAGCGAGGCGGCGGCCGAGGAACTCCTCCGGCCAGGCCGGATCGTCGGCCTCGTAGTTGCGCAGGAGCTGGCGGGCCAGGTTGACCTTGTGCGCCTCGGTGGGCCCGTCGGCGAGGCCGAGGGCGAGCCCCGTGGTGAACATGTCGACCAGCGGAAGCTGCTCGGTGATCCCGAGCCCGCCGTGGACCTGGATCGCCCGCAGCACGATCGACTGGATGACCTTCGGGGTGAGCACCTTCAGGGCCGCGATCTCGGTGCGGGCAGCATGCTCGCCCTGGGTGTCGATGAGCCAGGCGGCGTGCAGCACGGCGAGGCGGAACGGCATCAGCTCGGTGTAGGACTCGGCGATGAACCCCTGCACGAACTGCTTGTCGGCCAGTGAGCTGCCCTGGGTGAAGCGGCTTTTGGCACGCTGTCCCATCATGTCGATGGCCCGCTGGGCGACCCCGATCGCGCGCATGGCGTGGTGCAGCCGACCGCCGGCCAGCCGGGACTGGGCCACCTCGAAGCCGCGTCCCTCCTGGCCGAGCATCGCATCCGCCGGCACCCGCACCCCCTCGTAGCGCACCAGGGAGTGGCCCGGTTCGTGGTGGTGCGCGCCGAACACATGGTGGCTGTCCTCGATCACCACTCCGGGGGTGTCGCGCGGAACCAGGAAGGTCGACGCACCGTGATGCACCGGGACGTCGGGGTTGGTGATCGCGACGATGATGAGGAACGAGGCCACCGCGGCGTTGGACGACCAGTACTTGCGGCCGTCGATCACCCACTCGTCGCCCTCGCGCCGGGCCCGGGTGGTGAACACCCGCGGGTCGGCGCCGCCCTGCGGCTCCGTCATCGAGAAGCAGGAGAAGATCTCACCGGCCAGCAGGGGCGCCAGGTAGCGCTCCTTCTGCTCCGGCGTGCCGAAGCGGGCGATGATCTCGGCGTTGCCGGTGTCGGGTGCCTGGGTGCCGAACACGATCGGTCCCCAGTCGGTGCGGCCGAGGATCTCGTTGAGCAGGGTCAGTTTCACCGCGCCGAAACCCTGCCCGCCGAGCTCCGGGCCCAGATGCGGCGCCCACAGGCCGGCGTCGCGCACCCGCTGCTTGAGCGGATCGACGATCCTGCGCCGTTCGTCGTCGAGGGGCAGGTACTCGCAGCCCGGGAACAGCACGTCGAGCGGCGCCACCTCGTCGCGCACGAAGGCGCGGACCCACGCCAGCCTGGTCTCGAACTCGTCATCGGTCGAGAAGTCCCATGCCATGGTTTTCTCCTCCCAGCACTTTTTCCTCCCAGCGCCTGGACCGGTGACGGCTCAGGGACCGGTGACGGCTCAGGGCATTCCGCCGTCGACCCGCAGGGTCGCGGCGGAGGTGTAGCTGGACGCATCCGAGATCAGGTACAGCGCGGAACCGACGATCTCGGGCGGGTCGCCGGCGCGGCGCAGCGCGTGTGCCTGGGTCGCCTCGCCGACGGCGTCGAGGTCCCAGTGCCGGCTGACGTCGGTGTAGAACGGACCGGACATGAGGGTGTTGACCCGCACCTGGGGGCCGAGGGCGAGCGCGAGGCCCTCGGTGAGCGCGTTGAGGCCGGCCTTGGCCGCGGCGTACGGCAGGATCGCCGGGGTCGGCCGGATGGAGCCGGTGGAGCTGACGTTCACGATGGCGCCGCGGCCCGCGGCCACCATCCGCTCCCCCACCAGCACCGACAGCCGGAACGGACCCTTGAGGTTGAGGTTGACGACCGCGTCGAACAGCTTCTCGTTGACGTCGGCGAGGGTGTCGTACAACGGCGACATCCCGGCGTTGTTGATCAGTGCGTCGACCTTGCCGAACCGGTCGTAGGCGGCGTCGACGAGGCCGGGCAGCTCGTCCCAGCGCCCGACGTGCACGGCGTACGGCAAGGCCTTGCGGCCGGTCTCGGCCTCGATCTCGGCGGCGGTGGCCGTGCAGGAGTCCAGGTCACGGCTGGCGATGACGACGTCGGCCCCGCAGCGCGCCGCACCGAAGGCCATCTCCCGGCCGAGCCCGCGGCTGCCGCCGGTGATGAGCACGACGCGGTCGGTCAGGTCGAACAAGGTGTCTGCGTATCCCATATCAGCCTCTCCGGGCCGGCAGGGAGCGGGCGAGGTCGGCGGCGGTGGCCAGCAGCTGCAGCACCAGCGGCCCGAACGTCTCGACCTTGGGGTCGACCGTCCCACCGCCGACGAGAGCTGCGTAGCTCTTCTCCAGCACCACGCCCAGCTTCCAGTTGGCCAGCACCAGGTAGTAGTCGATGTCCTCGGTCGAGCGGCCGCTCACCCGCTCGTAGTGCTCCAGCAGTTCGGCCCGGCGCGGCATGCCGGAGACGTCGAGATAGAAGCCCTCGGTGCGCGGCTGCTCGCCGTCCCAGCCGAGCAGCGCCCAGCCGAGATCGAGCAGCGGGTCGCCGATCGTGGTCATCTCCCAGTCGATGATGGCGGCGAGCCGGGCCGGGGTGCCGTGGTGGAACATCACGTTGGCGAACTGGTAGTCGCCGTGCATGATCCCGGGTTCGAAACCGGCCGGACGGTTCGCCCGCAGCCAGTCGGCCGCGGTGTCGAGGCCGGGCAGCTCGCGGAAGCGGTAGGCGCCGAGGAAGGTCAGCCAGCGGTCGACCTGCCGCTCGTGGAAGTTCTCCGGCCGGCCGAACCCCTCGAGGCCACGGGCCCGCCAGTCGACCCGGGACAGCTTCGCGATGCCGTCGACGAGTTCGAACGCCAGCCCGCGGCGGGCGGCCGGGTCGGTGTCGAACGGCGCCGGCCAGGAGCCGGTCGGGCTCCAGCCGTCGACGGCACGCATGACGTAGAACGGCATTCCCAGCACGTCCCCGGTGGCGTCCCCGGCGACGAGCTCGGCGTGCGGCACGTCGGTCCCCCGAAGCGCGCGCACCAGCCGCAGCTCGCGGCGCAGTCCGTCGATCCGGGACTCGCTCGCCGAGGGCGGCGGCATCCGCAGCACCGTGCGCTCGCCCCCTCGGGTCAGGGAGTACAGCTCGTTCTGCGAGCCGCCGGTGAGCCGGTCGATGACGGGCAGCTCGCCGACGCCGGGCACCTGCTCGGCGTCGAGCCAGCGGGCCAGGCGGGCGGCGTCGAGCCCCACGCCCGGCACGGCCGCGCCCGCGCTCACCACCGGCCCCGGCTCGGGCTGGCTGACTGGATCAACTGGATCGGGTTCCCCATCCGGACCTCCTCGTCGACGGGGGCGGGACGAGGGTCAGAATAGCATTCTGTCCTGTCCAGAACCAGATTCTGAGAGATGGCCCGATCCGGCCCCGCGCCGCGCGCCGCGCACGGCACACTTGCAGCCATGGAGTCGACCCGACTGGAGTGGGACGCAGCGCCCGCGTCCGTACGCGCCGCCGTCGATCGAGCGTTGCACCGCCACCAGCGCGACGCCCTCGACGAACTCGGGCAGATCCTCGACGCCGCGCTACGGGTGGCGGTGCGGGTGGCACCGGCGGAACCGCGGGTGAGCGACATCGTCGCCGAGGCCGGCACCTCGAACCAGACCTTCTACCGCTACTTCGCCGGCAAGAACGAGCTGATGCACGCCGTGATGGAGCGCGGTGTCCTGCGGGTTCGCTCCTACCTGGGCTACCAGATGGCCAAGCAGACCGACCCCGCCGATCAGATCGCCGCCTGGGTACAGGGACTGCTCACGCAGCTCACCCTGCCCGAGGTGGCCATCCAGAGCATCGCGATCAGTCGACTGACGCTGCGGTCGGGCGGTTCCGGCCCGGGGCGGGCGACCCTCGACGACCAGCTCGGCGAACTGCTGGTCGCGCCGCTGGCCGCCGCCGGGCGGCCCCGCCCCGAGCTCGATGCGCGGGCGATGCTGGACGTCGTGATCGGCGCGCTCGAACGCCACGTCGCGGCCGGCACCGGGCCCGACGCGGCGGAACGCGAGTATCTGATCACGTTCTGTACGGCCGTCGCCGGGCAGGCCTGACCCCGGGGGCCTCTCCCCGGTGCGATCTCCCTGGTGCGGTCTCCCTGGGGTGTGGCGGCCCCTGCTCAGTGTGGCGGCCCACCGGCGGGCAACGGCGTGCGTGCGCCGAGCAGACCACCGACGAGCAGGAGTGCGAGCGAGCGATGCACGTCGTCGCGGTCGAGCACCGGATGGCGCTGCCAGGCGTGGTAGGGAAACTCGCCGAGCAGAACCCACAGCACGATGGCGGCCGCCGACGGGTCCAGCGATCGTCGCGGCGCCCACCGCGCCAGCAGCCGCGCGGTGACCTCGTCGAGGTAGGACCGCATCTGGCGGCTCAGCCGCTGCAGCTGGACGGTCGGTAGAACCCCGGTCGTCCACACGTGAAAAGTGGGGCCGTGCTGTCGTAGGACGTCCAACCAGCGGTCGATCCAGGTCAGGACGTCGGTGGCGTGTTCGGCCCGCAGCAGGTCATCGAGATGGGCGCAGAGGTCGACCGCCGCCTGGTGGGCCAGCGTCGCGAAGATCGCGTACCGGTCCTCCCAGTACTGGTAGAACGTGCCGTGGGCGACGCCGGCCTCGGCGGTGATGTCGTCGACGCTCGTCCCGGCCAGCCCGCCACGCTCGAACGCCTTCCTGGCGGCGGCGAGGATACGCCGGATCGTCGGCTCGGACCGCCGGGTGACCCGTCGGCGAAGGCCGAGCGGAACCGTCTCGCGCCAGGCGCCGAGCGGATCCGTGCGGTCCGTGCTCCGCTCGAGGAGCAGTTCGGGCCAGGGCGGACCGGCACCGACGGCGACCGCCGCGCCCGTGGGGCCGCCGTCTCGGGGGAACAACGACGAGTGGATGATGATCGCGAGCGTGGCGTGCACGGAAGCCTCGGAGGTGCGGACATCGGGGCGGCGCGGAGCAAAAACGACGTGCGTCCACTGCAGGAGGCTGATGCTCGCGATCGCGATGACGCGGGTGTCCACCGGACCGGTGCCGGCGAGGGCGAGCCGGGACCGCATCGCGTCCGCGAGCACGTGCAGGTACCGCTCGGAGGGATCTTCGGGCTCCAGTTCCTCGTCCGCGACCAGCGGCCAGGTGGCGAAGACGGGGGAGTGCCGGCGCAGGACCTCGCCGAGACCGTCGAGCCAGACGCGGAACTCGGCCAGCCCGGCCGGTCCGGGCTCGATGACCCGTTGGCGGTGGAAGTGGCGGACAAGATCTGCCCCGAGCTGCTCGTAGAAGAGGGCGAACAGAGCTATCTTGCTCGGGAAGTACTGATAGAAAGCCGTGTCCGAACGGCCGGTGGCCTCGGTGATCGCCGAGATGCTGGTCCCGTGGTAGCCGCGCCGCGCGAACAGGGCACGGGCCGCCGCGACGATCTCCGCGCAGGCCCGCTCCCCTTCCGGACCGATGACGGGGCTGACCGGATAGGGATCCCGCCGCCGCGACGGCAGGATCAGCGCGCGCTCGGGCCCGACCACCACCCGACGCCCCCTTACGT
>NZ_JAMPTM010000218.1 GCF_025403375.1 Frankia gtarii | reverse complement strand
ATCCGTGGCTGGATCCGTGGCCGAGGCCGACGACGCCCCCGCGGGTCCGACCTCGGCCACGGATCCAGCCACGGATGCAGCCGTGGATCCAGCCGTGGGACAGTCATCGCCCGGCCCGGGCGCAGCGCCCCCGCCCCGCGCGCCGTGGCCGCCACGTGTCCGGGGAACAGCCGACCGACGCCCTTCCTGACCTGGCCTTACTCGCCTACGTGATCGAGGGGCCCGGGGAGGACACCGGCCAGGCTCTTGGCGAGGCGGGGCGCACCTGCGATGATAAATTCGCCGCCCGGCACCCCCCGAGCCGGGCGGCACTATGCTTTCCGGCCGCCGACCGATACGGCCGTTACACGCCGGCTCACGACGGGCAGGGCAGCACAACAAGTGAGCCCGGCGACTGCGCGCGTCGCCCTTCCAGATCCGTGACGGTAGCGGTGTAGTTGATCGTGCCGGGATCCTGCGCGGACGCCAGCTGGCCGGTCCACGTCGAGCGGTTTCCCGTCGCCTGGCCGAGGCTCAGCGACTCGGTCGTCGTTCGCCCACCGGGCAGGACGGCGGTCAGTTCCACGGCGAAGATGCCGGTCTCGTCGAGCGCCGTCACCGTCACCGTCGCCTGTGCCACGCCCGCCGCCGACGGGCAGCCCGCCCGCGAGACCCGATCCGGCGCGGCCACCACCGAGAGGATTCGCGGTGGTCCGTCAACGCTGGCCGTGATGCGCACGTCGGCCCCGCCGACGCCGTTGCGCGCGCTGACCGGCACGGTGACGTCGACCCGCCCCGGCGGGGCCACCGACCGGTCGAGGGTGATCACCAGGGGAACGTCCGCCCCTGGGTTGACGCGGGGCCGGTCGGGGACGACGGCGAGCCAGGCTGGACTTACCCCGACCGCGACGTCGACCGGCGCCGTGCCTTCGCCGCGCAGGTCAAGCCGCCAGACCGAGTCGACCGGGCCGAGGTCGACCGTCGTCGCGCTCACCGTGAGGACCGAACCGGTGGGCCGCGGTGCCACCGGGACAGCCGCGGCGCCGCTCTGCCCGGCGGCACGCGAACGGGCTCCGGAGGGCGCCGCGGACGGCGAGGCCAGCGCGGAAGCCGGAGCCGTCGAGGCGGCGATGCCGGCTGCGGGAGTCGACGATGCGGCCGCACCCGGCCGGTGGGTCGTGGTGGTCGCCGTCAGCACATCCGACGGACCCTGCGCCGCCGGCGCGAACGGGGCGGTCGGGCCGCCGGGGCGGCTGGTGGGCCCGGCGGCCCGCCCGTTACCGGCCATTCGACCATGGATCAACACCAGACTCACAACAAGCAGCGCCAATGCGGCCACTGCGGCGATGATGCGCCCCCATCGAACGGGCAGAATCCTGCCCGGCTTACCCCAGGGAGAGCGGTGCCGCCCCGCCGAACCCGGGCCCCCCGCAACATCATGCGTCATCACGGTCGAGGTTAGGCCGATGGATGACCTCTAGGGGGTCAATTCACTCGTTTCCGTCACGGAGTGTGGGGAGATTTCATTCAGTTTCGCAAATGTAACGCAACGCTGCTATTCGCGACGGTTGGTGGGGGCTGGGTGACGCCGGAGAGACCGATCGAGGCGTCGACCCCACCAGACCCACCAGGTAAGCGTGTGGGTGACAAGGGCGAAGCCGAACAGCAGGTCCTCGACCGGAGCGTAGGCGATCCGTAGCCCCGTGGTGGCGCCCGGATCGTAGACAACGATGCCGAACCCGGTGAGGATCCCGTTGGACAGCAGCTGGAAGACAACGATGATCGCGTACGAGACCCAGAAGATCCGCCGGGTCACCAGCCGGGTGCGCAGGAGCCACAGGTCGGCGGCAACCGCCGCGGCGACGCCGAGTACCGCCAGCACCGTGTAACTCATCCCTGCACGCCCCCGGGCTCGCCCACCGTGCCCCGGCCCTCGGCCACCTGGTCGGCACCGCCTGCCTCCTCGACGGCGGCGGGCTCGTCGCCGGGCTCGTCGCCGGCCGGCCAGCCGCGCACCGCCCGGACCGCCTCCAGAGTCAGCACCGCGCAGACGGGAACCACGAGAAAGAACAGCAGTTCGTCCAAGGGCAGGTGACCGGGCAGCCGCACACCGGTGATGCTGCGCGGATCGAAACTCCAGTGACCGGCCGCGATGGCGTACACGTCCCAGGCGACGAAGATCAGAACGACGGGGAGCAGGGTCAGCAACAGACGGCGTGGGCGGGCGTAGACCCTGGTCCCCAGGAACAGCTCGAGCGGCGCCGTGCCAAGCAGGCAGGCGGCCAGGACCGCGAGGTAACTCAGGTGCCGCATGGCGCCCATACCTGACTCAGCTGGTACGCAACCGTCGGGCCAGCGCGGCGGCGCTGGCGGCGGGGTCCTCGGCGGCGGTCAGGGCACGCACGACAACCACCCGACGGGCCCCCGTGTCGAGGATGTCATCGATGGTGTCCGGGCCAACGCCGCCGGTGACGAACCAGGGCTTCGCGCCCGGGAGGAACGGCGGGGCGTGGCGGGCGGCGAGCCGGGGCAACCCGAGGCCGACCGGTGGACGCCCCTGCTTGGTCGGGGTCGCGTGCACCGGGCCGACGCACACGTAGTCGACGTCCGGGTCGGCCAGCGCCGCCAGGAACTGCTCGGGACTGTGCGTCGACTGGCCGATCAGGACGTCCGGGCCGATTAGCCGACGGGCGAAGGCGGGCGGCACGTCGTCCTGGCCGACGTGCAGGATGTCCACCCCGGTGAACGCGGCGAGGTCGGCACGGTCGTTGGCGCTGACCAGGGTGTCCCGACCGGCGCCGGCCGCGGCGATCTCACGCAGGCCGCGCACCTCGTCGGCCCATTCGAGGTTCTTCTCGCGAAGTTGTACCAGGTCGACGCCGCCCCGGCCGGCCGGGCCGATCACGGCGTCGAGGAACGGGCCGAACTCGGCCCGCCGCGGCGTGCAGAGATACAGCCGAGCGTCGGCGAGCCGCCGCAACCGGTCCGCCCGCACCGACCCTTCCGCCGAAGCCCCGTCCCCTGCCGACCCGTCCGCTGCCGACCCGTCCGCTGCGGCGGCGGGCGGCGTCGGTCCAGTCGTGGTCATCGGGTTCTCAGCGTGGAGACTCCGCCGTTCACGGCGGGGAGGAAACGCCACTCCGTCACGCTGGGCATCAGTTGCCATCCAATCCGTAGAACCTAGGTCGTTCCCGTTTCCGGCTCTGTCCGACCGTCGAACAGACGGCCGCTTTGGAGATGCATTGCGGGCGTGCGCGGTACGGGTGGGATCCGGCGCTGCGCGACTTCGCCACCGCTAACCTCCGGCGACGGCACGCACGATCTCCAGGATGTCGCCGTCCGCAAGCCGGACGCCGGACAACTCGGACGGGGTGAGCGCCAGCCCGTTGCGTTCGACGACCACCGAACCGGGCCGCAGGCCGAGCTCGACGAGTAGGTCGGGCAGCGGCTGGCCGTCGGCCACCGCGCGGACGGCGCCGTTGACGACGACCTGTGCCGGGGCCGGTCCCCGCGGCGGAGTGGGGACCGACGCCGAGGCGGGCGGCGGGCGATCGACCATGCCTCGACCCTACGGCAGCCGGCAGCCCACGACAGCCCGCAAGCCCAGCACCGCGCCGAACGCGCGCCCACACCACAACCGCGCAAGGAACCACGACCACGCAAGGAACCACGACCACGCGGCCTCGTCAGAAGGCGAGAGCCTGCGCCCGGCGCTTGACCTCCTTGCCGCGGTTCTCGACGAGCGCCCGCATCGGGGTGCCGGGCAGGCTCGGATCCTCCCGGAAGAGCCAGTCCAGGGCCTCGTCGTCGGTGAACCCCGCGTCCGCGAGGAGCGTGAACAGGCCGGGCAGGCCCTTGACCACCACACCGTCGCAGATGAACTCCGCCGGCACCCGTAGGACGCCGCCCTCCCGCCGGGCCAGCATCGTCCGGTCGCGCACCATCTGCCGAACACGGGTCACGGGAACCTGCAACTGCGTTGCGGCGTCGGGCAGGGTCAGCCAATCCATGGTCAACAGTAAACACCTAAGCCGGGACAGCGTCGTACGAGGCCCGGTGGGGTGCGCACCACCGATGACCTCGACAGACCCGACGAGAGTCGGCGCCGGCGCAGCGTCACAGCGGTACGACCTGTGCTCCGCCGGAGGCGGCCGACCGCACCGCGGCCTCCAGCACCGCAACGACCGGGCGGGCCGCCTCGATGCCATAGCCCACGAGGGGCCAACCGGAGACCAGACAGTCGGCGAGGTCATGGTAGAACGCCGCCGCGCCGCCCAGCCCCAGCCCGGGCGCCGGCAGCGGAAGTCGGGTACGGACGCCGTCGTAGGTGGCCAGCAGCAGCGAAGCCGGGCCGTCGGCGTCGTCGTCCTGCGCGGCGCGGCGGCCGGCGTGCCGGCCCAAGACCACCGGCTCGTCGCCCATCAGCTCGGGGTTCGCGGCGGCGGGGGCGTCGTCGAGGATCAACGTGCCCACGCTGCCGAGCACCTCGATGCACGGGCGGACCGCCACCGTCAGGTCAGAGACGGTGATCTGCGCCTGCGCACCGTTCGCGAAGCCCAGCAGCAGCTGGCTGTGGTCGGCGTTGCTGACGTGGTGCCAGACCCGCTTGAGCTCCGAGGCGCTGACCCACTCGACCGGCTCGTCCACCAGCGCGAGCACCTGGTCGACGCCGGCGGCCCCGCGATCGTAGAGCTGGCCGCCGCTGATCCGCTCGTCGTCGCGCCAGGTACCCGCGGGTCGGCGCAGGTTGCCGCGGTGCAGAGCCAGCCGCAGCGGCTCCCCGATCGCGCCCCGCCCGACGGCCGCGTGCAGCGCGCGATAGCCGGGGTCGGCCCGCCCCTGCGGGTACACCGCGAGCAGCAGGTTGCGCTCCGCTGCGAGCTTGGCGAGCTGGTCGGCGTCGGGCGTCGTCAGGCACAGCGGCGCCTGCACGACCACGTGCTTACCGGCCTCCAGCGCCCGTCCGGCCCACTCGAGATGGGTGTGCGTCGGGGTGGCGACGACGACCACGCCGAGCTCGGGATTGTTCACCAGATCGTCGGGGTCCTCGACTCGGTGGGGCAGGCGGCCCGCGGAGTGCGCGGACGCGCGGCCCGGGCCTCCGTCGCACAGGGCTGTCAGCTCCAGCCCCTCAGTTGCGTCGAGGCCCGCGTGGTGGGCTGCGGTGGTGTCGGGGGTACCGAGCAGGCCGACGCCGACCGGCGGCGCGTCGTGCACGCCGAGGCAGTGCCGCAGCCACCGCCCGACGAGCCGATGGTAGGCCGGGTCACCGAGCACGCCGGCGCCCGTGCCCAGGGTGAACATGCCGAGCCCCGTCTCCGGCCGCCAGGTGCAGACGGGGTATTCGCTCATCTCATGGCGGATCAGCAGCAGCCGCTCGACGTCGTCGGCGACCTTCTCCGGGATGACCCAGCTTTCCCGCGGACGGAAGTCACCCGACCGCGCCATGATCGCGCCGCCCTGCGGCCCGGCCTGCAATCGCAGTTCGTAGGGGGGCGTCGTGCGGCCGGGGATGAGGCCGGAGGCATCCACCAGCGGGCTTTCGGCGGGCAGGGCGCGCACGGTCGGGCCGGCGAGCAGCACCGGGACGGACTGCCGGGCGCGGTCGAGCAGCTCCTGCTCGACGTGGTCGAGGGGACGATCGATGAGGACGAGAAGCGCGTCCGCCGACCGCGCCGAGGTCGGGCCGAGACCCGCTGCGCGCAGATGGTCGCCGAGCGCGTTCACCCCAGGCAGGTTTGACACCAGGTGAATGCGAGGCACGCCCGGCACTCTAGTGGCCTTCACGACGCCGGCCGCCATTCGGGTCGAGAAGGGGCGGAGTGGGCCCTCCCTACATTACAAACAGTGCCCTACAACTACCCTCAAAGGGCGCATAGGGGAATTGCCGCGGCACCGTCCGGAGGCAGAACGGTCCGTTAGCGCCGCTTCGTCCGGACCGGGCTCGACGGCCCGGGTTCCGAACGGTTCAACGCGGCGAGGCAGGTGGGTCCGGGCGGGCTCAGCCCAGTGCCGCCCGCGCGGCCGACGGGTCCACGGGAGGGCCGGTGCGCGGGTCGGGATGGTGCCAGGGGGTCGCGTCGACGAGTGGGAAGGCGTCCTTCCACACCGGCTCGTAGCCGGCCGCGACGAGCATCGCGGCGACCTCAGCCGGCGCGCGCTCGTCCGAAATCGAGAACTGCTCCTGGGCGGTGCCCGGCGAGCCGTAGCCGCCGGGCTCGGTGGAGGAGCCCGCGCTGATCGTCGTCGCCGCGATGCGGACCAGGCCGTCGCGCATCGCCGCCGGTTCCCGGGTGGACAGCGTCAGCGCGAGGTCGGGTTCGACCAGCCGCAGGGCCGCGTACGCCTGCACGAACTCGGGGTCCGAGACGACCACCGTCGGCGGGAACCCGCTGGCACTCGGCTTGATGCGCGGCAACGCGACCGACACCTCGGTCCGCCAGTACCGCCGCGACAGAAACGACGCGTGGGCAGCCAGGGCGAGCACGTCAGCCCGCCAGTCCGGGGCGAGGCCGAGCAGGGCGCCGATCCCCAGCCGGCGTGCCCCGGCGCCCGCGGCCCGTTCGAACGACGACAGCCGGCGGTCGTAGTCGCGCTTCCAGCCCGCGACGTGCACCTCGGCGTACCTGGTCCGGTCGTAGGTCTCCTGGTAGTGAACGACGCCCTCCAGCCCGGCCCGCACCAGCCGGGCGTACGTGTCGTCCGACCAGGTCTGCGTCTCGATCGACAGCGACGGGAACATCGGCCGCAGCCGCTCGACCACGGCGACGAGGTAGTCGGCGGACACCTCGACGCGGTGTTCCCCGGCGACCAGCAGCAGGTGGCGGAAGCCCCGTCCGGCCAGCAGCCTGCCCTCGGCCGCCACCTCGTCGATGCTGAGGGTGCGCCGCGCGACGGGCAGGCCCTTGGCGAAACCGCAGTACGTACAGGACGACAGGCAGGCGTTCGAGACATACAGCGGGGCGAACAGGCGCACGGCCCGACCGAAGCGACGCAGCGTGGTCGCCCGGGCGGCGAGTGCGAGCTCCTCCAAGCGTCCCGTCGCGGCCGGTGAGAGCAGGACGGCCAGCTCCTCAAGCCCAAGCCGCCCCGGCGCCGACTCGCCCCGGCCGGCCGGATCGGGAACGACCCGGCGAAGCACTGCGTCGACCTCCGCCGGCGTCGTGCGCCCCGACCGGGCGGACAGGCCGGACAGGTCCAGCGCGGCGAGCTCACGGGCGAACTCCCCCCGCGGCGCGCTCACCCGACCGCCTTGCCGTTGCCGTTCGCAGAGGTCCCGGGGGGCGCAGCGCCGAGGGCGCCGAGGAAACCGGTCAGCGGCGAGGACGCGGACGCCGCGGTGGCCGTGCCGGGCCCGGCCTGCCCGGCCAGGTAACCCAGCCGCCCGGCGACGGTCGCGAGTGCAAAGGCCCGAGCCATCCGCACCGGGTCGGCCGCCACCGCGATCGCCGTGTTGACCAGCACCGCGGCCGCGCCGATCTCCATCGCCTCGGCCGCGTCGGAGGGCACACCGAGGCCGGCGTCGACGATCACCGGCACGCCCGCGCCCGCCACGATCGCCTCGATCGCGTCCCGGGTACGCAGCCCCCGGTTCGAGCCGATCCAGCTGCCCAGCGGCATGACCGTGGCGCAGCCGGCCTCCTCCAGCCGGCGGGCCAGCACCGGGTCCGCCGAGCAGTAGGGCAGGACGGTGAAGCCGTCGGCGACCATGAGCTCAGCGGCTCGCAGGGTCTCGATCGGGTCCGGGGCGAGCGTCCGCGGATCCGGGGTGACCTCCAGCTTGACCAGGCCGGTTCCGGTGGCCGCGCGGCCCAGGCGGGCGAGGCGCAACGCCTCCGCCGCGTCCGCGGCACCGGAGGTGTTGGGCAGCAGCGTCATGGCCGGCGGGACGAAGTCGAGCACGTCGCCCTCGCCGGCGCGGTCGAGGTCGACCCGCCGCAGCGCGACCGTCACGATCTCGGCACCGGAGGCGAGCAGGCTGTCGCGCATCACCTCGTGGGCGGCGAACTTGCCCGTTCCGACCAGCAGTCGGCTGCCATAGGAGCGGCCGGCGATCACGAGATCATCGCCCCCGTACGGCTCGACCGCCTCGACGGCGTCGGACCATGAGACGCCGGACGGCCCGGACCATCCCGACTTGGGAACGGTGGGACCTGACGGAGCCTGCGACATGATGACCATCCTCCCCACGCGCGCATGACCGCGATCGGGTATGCGGGTCGCCGGCGGTTTTCCTGGCCGGCCTCTCAGCCCACGTCCACGGGCTCCCCGGTGCTACCCACAGTCTAGCCGGCCCGACACCGCCACCGAGCCGGATCGACGCACCCCACCCACCTGGAGCGGCCGCATCGGGGGCCCGCGGATCGGGGCGGACCGCCGATTACCCGAACGTGGCGGGAACGCCCCCCTCAGCCGGGGCACGCCCTCGTCAGCCACGGCAGGCCTGCGGTGGCATGCGTGGGCCGCTGCGGATGCGCGCAGCGCGGTCACCGCTTACGGAAGGGCTGGAGATTCAGTCGAACACCGTCAGCCGGTATGACCGATAGCAACGGCTATGTCCGAGGCATCTCGATGCGTTCCCCGACCCCCGGTCCGAATCTGGAGTTAACACCACGAGGCTCCGGTAGCGGCATGGTCTGGCGACGATCGTAAACTGTCTCCCGTGGATGCCACCGTGGCCGACCCCGTCATAGGTCGGCTTCTCGACGGCCGTTACACGGCGCAGGAACGGATCGCCGTCGGCGGCATGGCGACGGTGTACGTCGCGCACGACAACCGGCTGGATCGGCTCATCGCCCTCAAGGTGATGCATCCCAATCTCAACCACGACCCGGAGTTCGTCGCCCGCTTCCACCGTGAGGCCAAGGCGGTGGCGCGCCTGAACACCCCCCGGGTCGTCTCGGTGCTCGACCAGGGCTCCGACCACACCTCGGCCGGCCTGGTCAACTACCTGGTCATGGAGCTGGTTCGCGGCCGGTCGCTGCGCCAGCACCTGGCCGCCCGTGAGCGGCTGCCGGTCGCCGAGGCCGTCGAGATCATCGAGCCGGTGATGGAGGCGCTCGCCGCTGCGCACGCCGCGGGCATCATCCATCGCGACATCAAGCCCGAGAACATCCTTCTCGGTGATGACGGCCAGGTGAAGGTCGCCGACTTCGGCCTGGCCCGCCCGCTCGGGCAGCCCACCCAGGCGCTCACCGACGGGGTGATCATGGGCACCGTCGGCTACCTCGCACCCGAGCAGGTCACCCGAGGCACCGCCGACACCCGCAGCGACGTCTACGCCGCCGGGGTGGTGCTGTTCGAGTCGCTGACCGGCCAGCTGCCACACAGCGGCGCGACCCCGATGTCGATGGCCTACCAGTCCGTCCACGGCGACGTGCCGGCGCCGTCCACCATCGTCGAGGGCGTCCCCGCGGAGCTCGACGGCCTCGTGCTGCGGGCGACCTCGCGCGACCCGGGCCGTCGGCCGGCCGACGGCGCGGCCCTGCTCGACGAGCTGCACCGCATCGGACCGTACCTGCCACCGGCGGACGCCTACCAGACCGGCTTCACCGGCGAGGTCGAGCGGATCGGTCTGATCGGCCCGGCTTCCGAGGGCTCGGAGCCCGACTACACCCGTGCCTTCCAGCCCGCCGACTACCACGACGACTACCACGACGACTACCACGACGCCCGCGGCGCCGGGCCGTTCACCGGCGCAGAGTCGGGGCGGCCGTCGAGGGCCGACACCACGGAGCATGATCCGGCCGCCGGGCCACCGTATGCGGGTGGGGTCGCGAGCCAACCCGGAACCGGGGCGCTCTACCGCTCCTCGGCAACGCCCGGCCAGACGTCCACCAGCTATCTCGGCGCCGCGCATGGTCGGCGCCGCGCCACGGACTCGGGTACGGGTTCTGGTCCCCGTCGGTACGCGCCGCTCGCCGTGGGCGGCGCGGCGATTCTCGTCCTGCTACTCGGCTTCATCACGCTGCGCTCGCTGTCCAGCGACAAGATCGAGGTCCCGCTGCTGACCGGCCTCAGCAAGTCGGACGCCGAGGCGGTGCTGCACGACGACGGGCTCAAGCAGAGCTACCTCGATCCGGTCGCCAACCTGACCGTGGCCGCCGGTCACATCGCCCAGCAGGATCCCGAGGACGGGACGAAGGTCGACAAGAACGCGGTGATCACTCTGCGGCTCAGTTCCGGGCCGGCGACCGTCGCCGTGCCGGACCTGGCAAATCTCACGCAGGACCAGGCCACGGCCCGGCTCAAGGAGGTCGACCTCGCCGTGGGTGGGCTGTCCAACCAGGCCAGCGACACCGTCCCCGCCGGCCACGTGATCGGCACGAACCCGGCCGTCAACACGGCGCTCAAGCCCAAGGACGGCGTCACCCTGATCATGTCGAGCGGGCCGGACAGCAGACAGATGCCGGCCGACGTCATCGGCAAGACCTACGACGCCGCCAAGGCGGAGATCGATGCCCTCGGCATTGCCGGGGTCATCGTCCAGCGCGCGTTGACGGTGACCGAGGACGCGACCCCCGGCAACGTCGTCGGCGCCGCCCCCGGGGTCGGCCAGGCGATCATGCCCAAAAGCACCGTCACGCTCACGGTCGCATCCTTGCCCGACGCCGGTGACGACTCCACCGACGGCGGTGACGGCAACGGCGGTGACGGCAACGGCGCGCAGGTCACCGTCCCCACACTGATCGGCAAGACCTACCGCGACGCCGAGGGCATCCTCCGCCAGCGCGGGCTGAAGATCGATCGGTTCGCCGTGTTCGGCAGCCTGAACGACCGGGTGACAGCCCAGTCCGCCCAGCCCAACTCCAAGATCAAAAAGGGTAGTACAGTATACGTAAACACTGCGTGGTAGATCAGTAACTGAACGACGGTCAACCTCGGTCGGGCCGGCGCGGGGGCAGCCGGCTCCCGGACCGCCGCCGCACGACCGCTCCCAGGGGGAGGACGTGAGGGCAGCGCGCGACCACGGCCGGGATCACGCCGGAGTGGAGCAGCCCGGGCCTCGGCTGCGTAGCTTCCGGCGGTGGCGGCCGCGTCAGACCCGCGCCGAGCAGGCCGCCGCTCTGCTGGACGGCCAACGCCCGCCGACCGACGCCGTCGAACTCCGCCTGGCGAACGCGGCGGCAGCCCTACGTGACCTCCCGACACCCCGGATGAGCCCGGTGCGCCGCGACGCCCTGCGCACCCATCTGCTCGCCGCCCTCGCCGAGACCGCCCTCCCCCAGAC
>NZ_JAMPTM010000217.1 GCF_025403375.1 Frankia gtarii | reverse complement strand
CCCCCGACCCCACCCCCGACTCCGACTCCGGCCACGACCACGACCACGGCTCCCGGCCTGGCCGGGACGGAGGCGAAGACGGATCGCGGGGCGCGGATGGGGACGCCATCGGCTCGATCGGTCCCCTCGGCGCGATCGGTCCCCTCGGCGCGACCAGTGCGAGCCGGCTGCCCGCGCCGCCGCTGACCGGGCTGGGCCGACTGCCGTCGCTGCTGCGCGAGGTGCGACTGTGCGGCGTTCCGATCGAGCTCGTCGCCGAGGACGAGGCCGATCGGCTGACCGGGCTACCCGCCGACCTCGACCTGGCCGCCTACCGGATCATCCAGGAGTCGCTGACGAACGTCCTGCGCCACGCACCGCCGGGCCGGACTCGGGTCCGGGTGGCCCTGGCCACGGCGGGAGGCCGGCTCACGCTCGACGTCATCGACCGGCCCGAACCGTCACAGCCATCCGACTGGGCTGACCGGCCCGAAACCGCCGAGCGTCCGGACCTGTCCGGACCGTTTCGCGACGGCGGCTCGGCGCGGGAGAATGACGCGATCCCCGGCCGAGGGAGGCAGGGCGGTCAAGGGCTGACCGGATTGCGTGATCGCGCCGCGGAACTGGGCGGCATCCTGTCCGCCGGCCCGGTGCCCGACGGCGGCTGGCGGGTCTGGGCCGAGCTGCCGCTGCCGGTGGGCGGCCGCGAGCAGGCGGAGGTGCGCGCTTGATTCGGGTTGTGATCGCCGACGACCAGCCGTTGGTCCGACTCGGGCTGCGGGTCCTCATCGAAACCGAGGACGATCTCGACCTCGTCGGTGAGGCCGAGGACGGTCGGGCCGCGATCGAGATCGTCCGGGCCACCCGGCCGGACGTGGTGCTGCTCGACATCCGGATGCCGGTGGTCGACGGCCTGGCGGCGCTGCGGACGATCGTGGCGGACCCACAGCTGGCCACGACCAGGTTCGTCATGGTCACCACCTTCGAACTGGACGAGTACGTCTTCGAGGCCCTGCGCGCCGGCGCCTCGGGCTTTGTCCTCAAGGACACCGAGCCCGCGGACCTGCTGCGGGCGATCAGGGTCGTGGCGGCGGGCGAGTCGCTCCTTTCTCCCACGGTGACCAGGCTCGTCATCGAGACGTTCGCTCGCCGGCCGGCGGTGATGGCCCCGGATCTGAGCGGGCTTACCGTGCGTGAGCGCGAGGTCATGAGCCTCGTGGGCCACGGGATGTCCAACGACGAGATCGCTGCCCGACTGGTGATCAGCCCCGCGACGGCCCGCACCCACGTCAGCCGGGTGATGGTGAAGCTCGCCGCCCGCGACCGGACCCAGCTCGCCGTCCTGGCCAACCAGGCCGGCCTGGTCTGACCAGGCAGGTTCGGACCCGGCGCGCTCGGACCCGGCGCGCACCGCACCTCCCGCGTCCGCGCGTACCGGTACACCGCCGGGCGACGCTCATTTGCGTACGCCGGTGTCGCCCGTCGACGGACGACGGCACCGGTCCGGGCCGACAGGCTGATCGGCATGACGACAACCTCCGGCCCGCGCCACGCCATCGACATCCGCGGTCTGACGAAGCGGTACGGCCGGCGGACCGTGGTCAGCGAGCTCGACATCACCGTTCCCGAAGGCGTCGTCGCCGGCTTCGTCGGACCCAACGGCGCCGGCAAGACGACGACGCTGCGGATGCTGCTCGGCCTGGTCCGCCCCAGCGGCGGGCGGGGCACCGTCCTCGGGCAGCCGCTGCACGCGCCCGCCGCCTACCTGCCGCGGGTCGGCGCGCTGATCGAGAGTCCGGCCCTGTACCCGGCGCTGTCCGGCGCCCGAAACCTCACCGCGCTCGCCGCCCTCGGCGGCCAGGATCCCGCCCGGGTGGACGACATCCTCGACGAGGTCGGTCTCACCGGCCGCGGCGGCGACCGGGTCCGGTCCTACTCGCTGGGGATGAAGCAACGGCTCGCCATCGGCGCCGCCCTGCTCCCCGACCCGGACCTGCTGATCCTCGACGAGCCGACGAACGGCCTGGACCCCACGGGCATCCGCCACATGCGTGAGCTCATCCGCACACTGGCCGCGGCGCCGGCCCCGGCCCCGGCCTCAGCAGCCGCCGTACCCGGTGGGCCGCGGCGCACCCGCACCGTGCTCGTCTCCTCGCACCTGCTCGCCGAGGTGGAACAGATCTGCGACTGGCTGATCGTCGTCGAAGGGGGCCGGCTGGCCTACCAGGGCCCGACCGACAGCCTGATGGCCACCCGGGCCCATGACATCGTCCTGCGCCCGGAACACGACGAGGACGTCGCGCTGCTCGCGGACCTGCTCGCCGGCCTGTCGGTGCCGGCGGTCCGCCGCCCCCACGACGTGGTCGCCAGTCTGAGCGTCGGACCGGCGGACTCTCGGGAGCACGCTCGTCTGCTTGCCGGCATCAACCGGGCCGCCGCGGCCAGCGGCGTCACTCTCATCGAGATGTCGCCCCGCCGGCTCAGTCTGGAGGACCGCTACCAGAGCCTGGTCGCGCAGTCCCGCATCAATGCCGCCGCCATGACCTCAGTACACGTTACGACCGATCTGGAGATGTCGCGATGAATCTCGTCCTGGCGGCTCGGCGCTCCTTCCGCGCCGAGCTCATCAAGCTGTGGCGGCCGAGCACCGCGGTGGCGATGGGCATCCTCGCCCTGCTCAGCGTGCTGTCGACCGTCCTGGTCATTGGCATGGCCGATGCCGGCGGGTCCGGTGCGGCCACCACCGGCAGGCCGGTGGGCTTCGACGTCACCACCGGGCAGGTGTCGACGGCAGCCGGAGCGGCCCTTGGTTTCACCGGCGGCAGCAGCTTCACCGGCCTACTGATCTTCCTCGTTTTTGCGATCACCATCACCCTCGAGTACAGCCAGGGGACGTTGCGAACGCTGTTCCTGCGCGAACCCCGCAGGCTGGGCTGGCTCGCCGGCCGGATGACGCTGATGCTCGTCCTGGTCGCCGTCGCGCTGATCGCCGCACTCGTGCTCAGCCTGGCGGTCGGGCTCGCCGTCGCCGCGCTCCGCGGGATCGACACGTCCGCCTGGTGGAGCGCCGCCGGCTTCGGGCATCTTGCCTCGGGTTACCTCGACGCGCTGGTAGCCGCAGCCTTCTTCGGCGTGGTCGGCACGGTACTCGGGCTCGTGCTGCGCTCGACGGCGCTCACGCTGGCGGTCGGGGTCGCCTGGACGTTCCCGATCGAGCACATCATCCAGGAGTCGTGGGGCGGGTCGAACCGCGTGTTGCCCGGCCTCGTGTTCGACGCGATCGGCCAGGGCGGCGTCGCTGAGGCCGGCTACGGGACGGCACTGCTGGTCGGGGCGGGCTACGCGGTCGGGGCCGCCGTGCTCGGGGCGGTCGCTCTGTCCCGCCGGGACGTCACCGCCTGATCACGCAAATGCGACAGGACGCGGGCGGCAGCCTCGACAAAAGCCTATGATTACCACGTAACGCGCCCGGCCGACGACAGGGGAGCCCTGGGTGAGCCCGTTCGACCGGCTCGTCCGCGAGCTCGACGGGACCGACGCCTACGCCGTCCTCGGCGTGAACCGCTCCGCCGACCGCACCGAGATCCGCCGCGCCTACCGGGCCCGAGTCCGCGCCCACCACCCCGACAATCCGGCCAGCCGCCATCCCGGCTCGATCCGCACGATGCAGCTCATCATCACCGCGCACGAGCTGCTCGACAAGTGGCGCGACGACTACGACGCCCGCACCGGCCGCCCGCACCGGGACGCGCATGCCACCCGCCCGTCCAAGGACACCCGCGCCACCTCACCGGCCCGGGACCTCCGCACCACCTCACCGGCCCGGGACCGCCGTGCCACCCAGCCGCCCGCGGACGGCCCTGCCCGGCCTGCCACTCGTGGGGTCGCGGGCAGCGACGACACCGCCGGCCACCACTTCTTCTCCAGCGGTCACCACTACTCGACCGGCTATCCGACGAGCCGGTTCCAGGGGCCGGGCACCCAGCCCCATCACCGGGCGACCTGGTCGGGGTCCACGGCCGGCGCGGAGCCCGCCGGTCCCGCGACCCGCACCGATCACGCCACCCACGCCGACTACAGCGCCCCCACCGACTCCGCTGCCACCGCTGGTTCCACCGCCACCGCTGGTTTCAGCACCCGGGCTGCCTTCAGCACGCGCACCGACTTCAGCACGCGCACCGACTTCAACATCCGGGCCGAAAACGGCATCCCGCCCGAGGGCGGCGGGCGGCCCGAAAGCGGCGTCCCGCCTGATGGCGGGGACCGGCTGCCGCAGCGGCGGGCTCCCGGCCACCGGGCCGTGCGGGTCCGCAACCACCTCGGCCTGTCCATCATGGCGACCATCCTGTGCGCGCCGGTCGGGGCGTTCGGGCTGGTGTACTCGCTGCGGACCACCGACCGGCTCGCCCGGGGCGACCTGGCCGGGGCCCGGCTGGCCTCGCGCCGCTGCCGCGCCTGGTGTCTGGCCGCGACCGCCGCCGGCGTCGTCATCCTCGGCGTCCTGGCCGTCGTCGGGGGACGCGACGGCCCGGTCTGACGGCGCCCCGAGTCCTTACGGAATGCTGTCGTCCCCCGGCCCGGCACTCCGAATGGACCGACGGCGGTGTTGACTGGGCAGCGTGGCATCCGATGGCACACCCGTCGGGCGACGGGTCGTCCTCAGCATGATCGCCCTCGGGGCCGCGGGAGTCGCGTTCGGGGCGCCGGTAGAACGCGCCGCCGAGCGGGTGGTGGCTCCGATCCGAGAAAACGACCCGACGGGGCTGTCCGACCTCGTGCCCGTCGGGGGCTTCCGCTACTACACGGTGACCTCCAGCGTCCCCCGACTCGGCCCGGCCGACTACCGACTACGCGTGCATGGCCTGGTCGACCGGCCGATGACGCTGACGCTGGCCGACCTCGGCCGGATGCCGCAGGCGACTCTCGTGCGCGATTTCCAGTGCGTGACGGGCTGGCGGGTCGGGGCGGTGCACTGGTCGGGCGTGCCACTGCGCGACCTGCTTGCGGCCGCCGGCGTACGGCCCTCCGCCACCGCGCTGACCTTCCGTTCCTTCGACGGCCTCTACACCGAGAGCCTCACCCTCGACCAGGCCACCCGACCAGACGTCCTGGTCGCCCTGACCATGCTCGGCGCGCCGGTGACGCACGACCACGGCGGACCGGTCCGGCTGTACGTCGCGCCGATGTACGGCTACAAGTCGATCAAATGGCTGGGCGAGATCGAGGTGGTCGACACGGTCACCCCGGGCTATTGGGAACGCCAGGGGTACGACGTCGACGGCTGGGTCGGCCGGTCGAACGGGCGGGCCGATGAAGCCGTCTGACCCGCCGCCGCCCGCCGACCCGCACGACCCGCCCGGGTCCGCCGTCACCCCGGCACCAGATGCCGGCGCGACACCCGCGGCAGAGCGGATCGCGTCCGGGTCGGGCCTGGTGCGCCGGTTCGGCCGGGTGCCCCGATGGGTGCACTGGTCGACGGCGGCCCTGATGGGCTGCTGCCTGCTCACCGGCGCGACGCTCTACCTGCCGCAGCTGGCCCGGCTGGTGGGTCGCCGTCAGCTCGTCGAGACCGTTCACCTCTACACCGGGCTCGCCCTGCCGGTGCCGATGCTGGCTGCGGCCGCGTCGGCCGACTACCGCCGCAACCTGCGTGCGCTCAATCGGTTCACGGCGGCGGATCGCGCCTGGCTGCGCGCCAGCCTGCGGTTCGGCTCGTGGCGGCGGGCCGCCGCACGGACCCGGATCGCGGCCGGTGTCGGAAAGTTCAACGCCGGGCAGAAGCTGTTCGCCGCCTTCGCGGCGGGAGGCGCCCTGGTGATGCAGGGCACGGGCGTGATCATGCAGTGGGGGGCCGGGCCGCTGGGCCCGATCCCGGTCGGCTATCGCACCGGCGCCACGTTCGTGCACGACCTGCTCGCCTACGGCCTGTTCTTCGGAGTCGTCGGGCACCTGTGGATGGCGGCCCACGACCCGGTCGCCCGCGTCGGCATGCGCACCGGCATGGTGCCCGGCTGGTGGGCCGCCCGGGAACATCCCGCGTGGTCACCGGCGGCGGCCGTCCCATCCCGCCCCGCGCCGACGGGCGAGATCACGAGCCCGGACGGCACGAGCGACGGGATCAGTCGTTGCGCGACGCGATCGCCACGATGATCACGATGGCGATCACGTAGACCAGCAGGACCACCGCGAAGGCGATGAGCGAGACGATGCACCAACGTCTGGCCCGCCCCGACGCCTGCCGGGCACCCAGAAGATCGCCGGCCTGCAGCCGGGTCTGCGCCTGGGTGGCATGGACGATCGCCACGATCCCCGTGGGCAGACAGCACAGCAGCGTCGCGACAAGCGACTGCCACAGGTAGGTCCTGATCGGCCGATCCGCGGCGCCGCCGCCCGCCTGCTGCTCCGGGTACCCGCCGGGCTGACCGGAACCACCCGGCCAGCCCACGGCCCCAGGACGATCGGGGTAGCTGGGGTAGTCGGGGTGCGGGTTCCACGCCGAGGGCGGCCCGGCGTCGGCCGGATCTGGACGCTCACCACCGGGCGGGCTGGACACCGCGGGGCGCCTCAGACCTCAGTCGGCCCGAGCGTCGAGTACGACGTGCTCGAGCTGCTGTCGAAACTGCCGACCAGGGCCAGGATGAAAAAGATGACAAACGACGCCACACCGGCGAGCACCGCGATGATGCACCACATCCGCGCCTTCTTCGAGGCGGCGAGCGCCCCGTTGATGTCGCCGATCCGCTGGCGGCCGTCGACCTTGGTCGCGAACACGATCGCCACGACGCCCGCGGGCAGGCAGCACAGGACGGTCACGACGATCGACTGCCACAGGTAGTTCGGGATCGGTCGACCGTACGGCGGCGGCGGGCCGAACCCACCGGGGCCGCCGTATCCCCCGGGGACCCCGTAGCCGGGGGGAACGCCGTAGCCGGGAGGAGCGCCGTAGCCTTCCGGACTGCCGTAGCCCTGCGGTGCGCCGTACCCGCCGGGTGGCGGTCCGTAGCCAGGCGCAGGGGCTCCATAGCCGCCCTGGCCCTGGCCGTAGCCACCCTGCTCGTAGCCGCCCTGACCCTGGCCGTAACCGCCCTGCTCGTAGCCGCCCTGACCCTGGCCGTAACCGCCTTGGCCCTGGCCGTAGCCACCCTGGTCGTTACCGCCCTGCGGGTACCCGCCTGGCGGGTACTCGGGTGGCTGGGACATACGGTGCACTCCTGATGTCGGCGGGGCGGCCGGGCCGAAGCCCCGCCGCCACCGCGCCCGGCTGCCATGACCACCGGGGCGCCAGACCAGGTGTCGCCGGCGCGCGCCGACCATGACCCCGATCGCTGCGGCGAATCCCGTGAGTCATCGACGTGAGTCACCACGGCACCCCAGTCCGCGCGCACATTGTGGCACAACCGGGATCTCCGCCCGCCATATGTCCACACCACGAGGCGTGATCGGATGCAACCGCCGGGCCCGGGGCCGGCGTGCGGTCGGGGGCCCCTCCCCGAGGGGGCCAGACACATCAAACCCACGGCTCCCACAAGGAGCACACATGGTTCAGGTGTGGCCAGGCCGGACTAATCGCCCATAGCGCCCGAGCTGGGACAACGTCCTAGATTCTATCCGTGTAGTGTCCCGTGCTATCTAACTAGGCAGGCAGCCGGGGCACCGAGGGGGTAACCCGGCAGCCAACCCCATACATCTCAGGCCGCTGCGCGACATGGAGGTCATCAGCTTCGATACCGAAGCAGGGACCCGGGGGGGTTCTGACGACGCCACCGCCACGCACGGAGGGATATCCGCGGTGAAACACCGACCGGAGAACAACTCCAGTCCACCCAGAGCCCGAGCCGGCTCCCGACGTCGCCGCCGCCGTCCGCACCACCCCGCCTGGATCGCTTCACTCGGCGTCCTGGCCCTGCTGGCCGCCGCCCTCGGCTGGAACATCGCCCCCGAAGGCGGCTCCTCCCCCGGCGATAACGGATCCACCACCGTCGAGGCCACCGCCGCCCACGTCCACGCGCGCGCCCGCGGAGGCATCCCGACGGCGACCCCAAGCGCGTCGGCCGGTACGGGCCGCCCGGGCCGCAATCACACCACGGTCGCCGCGCAGTCCCCCAGCCGGCCGGCCGCGGGTAGTGCACCGACCACCGCGAAGCCGGGAGTCCCGACCGCCACCAACCCGGCGTCGTCTCCGGCCACGAAGCCGATCACGAAGCCAACGACGCAGCCACTGGCCGCCCAGGCTCCGATCGTGCCCGTCAGCCGCGGGGGCGGCTCCGTGCCCGGCGGCATGAGCGGCGTCTCCGCCGGCTCGATGACGCAGGTGCAAGCGTGGGAGAGCTTCCGCGGCTCGCCCGTCAACGCCGTGCTTACCTTCAGCGACCGGTCGAGCTGGCAGACCATGACCAACCCATGGGTCGGCAGCGGGCCGGAGAAGTTCTCGACGTTCAACGGCACGTGGATCATCTCGCAGCCCTTCTTCCCGAACGGCGGCGGCGACATGAACTCGTGCGCGAGCGGCGCCTACTCCAGCCACTGGGCCGACTTCGGTCGCTGGCTGGTCAACAAGGGCCGCCCGGCGAGCATCGTCCGACTCGCCTGGGAGTTCAACGGCAACTGGTTCCCCTGGTCTGTGTCCAAGACGAACGCCACCACCTGGGTGAACTGCTTCCGGCAGGTCGTCGGCGCGATCCGCTCGACGGACCCGCAGGCCCGCATCGACTGGGCGCTCAACGCCCACAGCGGCGGTGCCTGGTCGGTGTACCCGGGCGACCAGTACGTCGACATCATCGGGATCGACACCTACGACCAGTGGCCCGCGAGCACCACTGACGCGGCCTTCGCCACGCAGTGCGCCGAGTCGGCCGGGCTGTGCTCGGTGATCGCCTTCGCGCGGCAGCACGGCAAGCAGTTCTCGGTCCCGGAATGGGGCCTGGTCGGCAGGTCCGACACGGGCGCGGGCCGGGCCGGGCAGGCCGGCGGCGACAACCCCGTCTACGTCCGCAATATGTACCGGACGTTCGCCGCGAACCGGGACGTCCTCGCCTACGAGACGTACTTCAACAACTCCGAGGCCAACAACGTGCACTCGTCCCTGCTCAACCCGAACGAGAACCCGAACGGCGCCGCCGCCTACGCCTCGCTGTGGTAAACCGGGTGGCGGGCCGGCCGCGGTGACCCCGCGGTGGGCCGCCACCCGCCGTCACAGCCCACCCGCCGTCACAGCCCGCTCGCCGACCCACCGCGCTCGCCGACCCACCGGGCGGGGTTGGCGGGCGGGCGCCGTCACAGCCGGATCGGCGCCGCCGGCGGTCCCGATCGCAGCCAGCCGTCGATGAGGCCGACCAGACCCGTCGGGTAGACGGTCTGCTCCGTCGCCCGCAGCTCGGGCACGGTCCACCAGGCCCAGCCGAGGATCGACCGGCGTTCGATGTCCGTCCAGGACGACGAGTCGACCTCGGGGCGGTTGGGCACCCGTGCGACGAAGAACGTCTCGAACTGCCAGAACGTGCGGCCCAGGTAGGTGAACAAAGCCCGGCGGGTGGCGACTTCCGGGCCCGGGTCGGGGAGGCGGTAGCCGACCTCCTCGAACACCTCCCGGACCGCGGCCTGCTCGGTGCTCTCCCCCTCGTCGAGGCCGCCGCCGGGCACGTGCCACCACTGCGGTGCGTTGTCGAGGGTCGGATCGTGCGACCGGAGCAGGAGCACCGCGTTGGAAGGGTCGACAAGCACGACCCGCGCGGCCAGACGGGTTTGCTGAGCCATCCCGCCAGCCTCGCAGCCCGCGCCCCCGCAGGTACTCCCCGCCGACGCGCAGGCCCCCGATGTGGTGCGAATCGCCGCCGGATCAGGGGCAGCCGGGACGGCCTAGAGACCGACGGGGGCGGCGTGCAGGCGCTCGACGTCGCCGTCGGCGCCACGCACCTCGACCCGCGCGACCTCGCCTCGCCCGAACGCGTAGAGAACGAGCTCCTCCGGCAGGCCCATGATCTCCACGGTCGGCTCGCCGGCGTGCAGGGTGCGCCGGCCCGGCCGGTCGATTCGCTCGGCGACGACGCCGAGCCCCGCCCGGCGGAACCCGGCGAATCCGATCAGCCGCAGGGCCGCCCACATCGCGTTGCGGCCCACGTCGTCCAGCTCACGCGGTTCCCAGCCGGCGTCCGCACGGCGGATGTCCTCGGCGTGGACGAAGAACTCGACGAAGTTCGCCGCATCGTCGATCAGCCCGAGCCGGGTCGGCTGCCACCACGGCGGTCCGGCCCGGAAGGTCTCCACCAGATCGGGATAGGTGTGGGCACGCATCGTGGACCGCTCGGCCCGCGCGGTGATGCCATGCAGACTGTTGAAGAGCAGCCCGGGTGCGGCCCAGGGCACCCGCTCCCGGGTGACGAGATGCGCGGCCAGATCGTGGTTGCTCCACCCGGCGCAGAGGGTGGGATGACCCGGGCCGAGGTCAGTGAGCAGATCCGCGAGCGCCTGCCGCTGCGTGCGGGCGCGGCGCTGGGCGGGTTCCGGTCCGGTCGCCATGAGCCGCACTCTAGGCGACGAGAGCCCCACCGGTGCGCAGCGCGACCGGCGCTGCGCACCGAATTCCCGATGTTCGCCCCGCCCGAGACCCGGCGCGACCGACCGGACGGGCACCGCCAGGCAGGTCATCCACCCTGTGGACGGCCGGCCACGCCGATGCCGCCGGCCGCGCTGGTGAGATGTCCCACCAGCGCGATGTCACCCGGCGGTGCGGTCGCGGGCGGGCCGGCCGGCCTACTGCCCGGGCAGGCGCGCGACCGTCACGAAGAAGTCGTCGATGTGGCGCACCACGGCCACAAACCGCTCGAAGTCGACCGGCTTGGTGATGTAGGCGTTGGCGTGCAGGTCGTAACTGCGCAACACGTCCTCCTCCGCCTCGGAGGTGGTGAGCACCACCACCGGGATCCGCCGCAGCCGCTCGTCGGCCTTGACCTCGCGCAGCACCTCTCGCCCGTCGCGGCGCGGCAGGTTCAGGTCGAGCAGGATCAGGTCGGGGCGGGGCGCGCCCGCGTACTCCCCCTCGCCGCGCAGGTAGGCAAGCGCCTCAACGCCGTCGCTGACCACATTGAGATGATTGCGCAGCTTGTGGTCCTCGAAGGCCTCCCGGGTCATCAGCACGTCCCCGGGATCATCCTCGACGAGTAGCACCTCGACCGGGACGAGCGGTTCGCTCACGATGATCCTCCGGATGGCCTTGCGTTGCTGGGTGCAGGGGCAGGGGCAGGGGCTGTCTCTGAT
>NZ_JAMPTM010000216.1 GCF_025403375.1 Frankia gtarii | reverse complement strand
GCCGACCCTGAACCCGCCCCGTACCCGCTGGGCCCGGTCACACCGGATCCGGTCACACCGTCGCCGTCGCCGTCGCCGCTCTCGCCGCCATCGTTCTCGCCGTCGCCCCACAGACTCAGGTGGACGTGCCCGCCGTTGCCGACGCCGTCGGCGAGAACCTTCGGCGCGAACGAGGCGCGCAGGCCGTGGCGCCCGCTGACCGCGCGCACGGTCTCCTTCACCAGCACGCAGGTGTCGGCGGCGCCGAGCGGGTCCTGCGCGGCGACCGAGACCTCGAACTGGCCGGCCGCGTACTCGGGATGGATCTGCTCGACGACGAGACCTTCCTCGGTCAGCGCCGTGACCACATCACGGAGGTAGTCGCCGAGCTCGGCGACGCGGGTCATGCCGTAGGCGGGGCCGCGGGCGGCGGGGACGAACCCATCGGCGCCGGCCGGCGCGACGGCCCATTCGATCTCGAAGGCCATCGCGACCCGCAGCCCGCGTCCGGCCAGGCGCAACGCCTCGACCCGGACGAGATCCCGAGCGTCCTGGGGATGGGGCACGCCGGTCTGATCGCGACGATCCACCGGCGCCCACGCCCACCCGGGTTGGGCGGCGAGCGCGGTCAGCCGGTCCAGGTCCGGATGCAGCCGAAGGTCGCCGACCGGGCCGCCGGCGAAACGGCCGACGGTGATGCTGTCGTCGACACCGAACGCGTCGAACACGGGGGATGCGCCGATGCCCCAGACCACCGCCGCGTCCAGCTGGCCAACCGGCACCCCCTTCATCCGGGTGATGCCACTGTTGTCGACGAAGGTGCAGGCGACGCACACGACCCCGCGCACCTCCAGGTGCGTCGCCGCGTGCCGAGCCGCGGCGGCGAGCCGGTCGCGCTCGTGGCCGTCGGTGGCGCCGATCCGCGGCGCGGCCCGGTCCCACGCAGGGCCAATCATGATCGTCCCGCCCGCGGATGCCTCGGGTGGCACGGAGATCGCTGTCCCACGGATGTCGCCTTCCCCACGAATCCCACCCTCGCTGGGTCTCGCCTGACACCATGCTCGCGCGGCCGCGGGCCCGATGCCGGGTGAGACGCTGGACGAGACCCCGCTCACACCGCCCCGACCATCACGGACAGTGATATTCAACCATGATCTCACTGGAGATGCCCACCGTGCATCCGGGCAGCCGTCAACAGTTGTCCACAGCTTTCGCCCCGGCAAGAAGATCTGAAAACACGTCAACATCACCAATGTTCGGCTCGACTATCCCCAGGCAGGCCGAAGTAATCCACAAGTTATCCACAGCCGCAGCACGCAAGTGTTAATTACGCAAAGTGATGTCCCTGGCTAGGCATGCTCCCACCGCCCAGCGGGGATCAGTCGGGGATGGGGCGCTCCGGAGGCGTCGGCGAACCTGATCTCGTCGATCACGCACTCGTCGATCACGAGCTCGTCGACCATCACTGCCACGGCCTCGTCCGGCGCGATCTCACCCGCCCGGAGTTCGAGAGCATGCTCACCGAGGCCGATCGACCCGGCCCGGCGGGCACCACAATGTTCGACAGCCAGATCGGCTTCGCCGTGCGGCGCTGGTGCGCCCCGGCGCTCGACCTGCCGCCGCACGCCGACCCCGAGACCTACCTGGAGCGGCGGGCCGAGCTTGGCCACACCGAGGTGCACCGGCGGCTGCTGGGGGCGTCCGGAATCACCACCTTCTGCGTCGACACCGGCTTCCAACCCGAGCCGCTCACCTGCGCCGAGGACCTCGCCGCATTCGCCGGCGGACGAGGTCTCGACGTCGTGCGCCTCGAACGGATCGCGGAACAGGCGGCCGTGGACGTGCTCACCGGGCAGATCGGGGTCACCCACCTCGCCGACACGGTACGCACCCGGCTGGCGGAACGCACCCCGTCGACGGTCGCGGTGAAGTCGGTCGCCGCCTACCGTGCCGGGCTCGACCTGCCGGCGCGGCGGCCCACCGATCGGGAGGTCTCCGCTGCCACTCGCACCTGGATCAACGAGATCCGAGGTGGTGCCCCGATCCGGCTGCACGACCCCGTCCTGCATTCGTTCCTGATCTGGTGCGGGGTCGAGGCGCGGCTGCCGGTGCAGATCCACGTCGGCTACGGCGACGCCGATCTCGACCTCGCCCGCGGCAACCCGCTGCTGCTCACCGGCCTGCTGCGGGCGATCGCGCCGACCGAGGTCACCGTCTTGCTACTGCACTGCTATCCGTTCCACCGCGAGGCCGCCTATCTCACCCAGGTCTTCGCCAACGTTCACTTCGACCTGGGACTCTCGATCAACAACACCGGGCGCGGCTCCATCGGTCTGATCGCGCAGGCCCTCGAACTCGCCCCGTTCGGCAAGTTCCTGTTCTCCACCGACGCCTACGCGCTCGGCGAGCTGTTCCTGCTTGGCGCGACGCTGTTCCGCCGCGGCCTGGCCACCTTTCTCGCCGAGGGCATCGACGACGACGCCTGGACCGCCGCCGACGCCGCCCGGATCGCCCGACTCATCTGCGCCGACAACGCCCGGCGCGTCTACGACCTGCCCTGACCAGCGATTCCGAAATTCTCATGACCGTGGGTAGTCATCACGTATCCTGTCGGCGGCGCGCGGCCACGGCCGACGGATGCATCTGATCCGAGGGACTCCCAGCCACTCGATCAGATCCCCACGGCCACCGACCACTCAGGACCTCACTCGCGTCGCTGTACGCCCATGTCCCTGGGCCCGCACATGATTGAGGTCAGATTCTGACCGGAAGTTCCCCTAGCGTCGATCCCAATCAGACGGGCGACGGAGGGCAACAGGCAATGACCACCACGAGAACCGACGCGACCGGCGGCCACGCCGCAGACATGGCCGCGCCCACGCTCACCGGCGAGCGCGCCGACCTGCTGGCGAGCCTGGCGCGGCGGCGCTTCTTCCTCCGGTTCACCGTGCAGAACCTCGACGACGAGCAGGCCGGGCGGCGCACCACCGTCAGCGAGCTGACCCTCGCCGGCCTGGTCAAGCACGTCGCCGTCATGGAACACCAGTGGCTGAACTTCGTCCTCGTCGGCGCCTCGGCATTCGACGGTGACATGACGGCCCGCCAGGATGAGTTCCACGACGGCTTCCGGCTGCTGCCCGGTGAGACGCTGGCTGGTGTGCTCGACCGCTTCGACGAGGTTGCCCGCCGCACCGAGCGGATCGTCGCCGAGGTCGCGGACCTCGACGACGCCCACCAGCTGCCCGCGGCGCCCTGGTTCGAGCCCGGCGCGAGCTGGTCGGTGCGGCAGGTCCTGCTGCACCTCATCGCCGAGACCGCCCATCACTGCGGGCACGCCGACATCCTGCGCGAGGCCCTCGACGGCGCCCGCACCATGGGCTGACTCCCCACGCCGCGCGGCCGGCCCGCCGCCGCGGCCCGCCGTCAGCGGGCCGCGGCGGCACGACACCGGCGGAATCACGCCGACCTCGGCGTCAGCCCGCGTCGGCGGCGGGGACCGGCGGGCACAGGCAGAAGGGGTGACCGGCGGGGTCGAGCAGCACCCGCCAGCGCTCGCCACCGGGCTGGAACGATGCCTGGGTGGCGCCGAGCTCCTCCGCGCGGGCGATCGCGGCGGGTAGGTCCGCGACCCGGAAGTCCAGGTGGAACTGCTGCGGCACCTCCTGGTCCGGCCAGCGCGGCGGCCGGTAGTCCGCCACCCGCTGGAATCCGAACGTGAGCGCGGTGCCCGGCGGGGTCAGGTAGGCCCAGGCGCCCCCGTCGTCGGCACCCCCGACGCCCCAGCCGGTCAGCTCGCCGTAGAAGGTCGCGAGCTCCCGGGCGTCCGGGCAGTCGAGCATCAGCCCTGCCCATGCCGCCGGCGTGACGCCCGCCGAGGACGTCGCCTGCGCGGTCGCCGCGCCGCCGACCGTCTCCGTTCCCGTCATGGTCATCTCCCATCGGACCTGGTGGTGTTGCCTGCTCCACCCATCCTGGGCGGGATACCTGACTTCTCCTGTCAGGATTGGCGCGCGAAAATGTGGGCGTGCGTGCCAGTCGGCTGCTGTCCGTCCTGATGCTGTTACAGACGCGCGGCAAGCTGACGGCGCGCCAGATCGCCGACGAGCTGGACGTGTCCATCCGGACCGTCCACCGGGATCTGGACTCCCTCGCGCAGGCCGGCGTCCCGGTGCTGGCCGACCGGGGCGTCACCGGCGGCTACCGGCTGCTCGCCGGCTACCGGACCCGGCTGACGGGGCTGACCGCGGACGAGGCCGATTCGCTGTTCCTCGCCGGGATGCCGGGCGCTGCCGCCGAACTGGGCCTCGGCGCGATGCTCGCGGCAGCCGAGCTGAAGCTGATGGCGGCGCTGCCGGAGCCGCTGCGCGAGCGGACCGGCCGGGTCCGCGAGCGCTTCCACCTCGACGCGCCCGGCTGGTTCCGGGCGACCGAGGACACGCCGCTGCTCGCCGAGGTGGCTGACGCGGTCTGGGCGCAGCACCGCCTGCAGGTCACCTACCGGCGCTGGCGGGCCCCCCGCACGGTCGACCGCGTGCTCGACCCGCTCGGCGTCGTGCTCAAAAGCGGCACCTGGTACCTGGTGGCCGCCGTGCCCCCGGACGCGGACGCGACCCGCGACGGCGGAGAGAGCCCCGACGGCGGAGAGAGTCCCGACGGCGGAGAGGAAGGTATGTCCGCCGGTCTGCGGGTGTACCGGGTCGGGAAGATCCTTTCGTTGACGGTGACCGGGGAGTGCTTTGACCGGCCGCCCGACTTCGACCTCGCCATCTACTGGGCGACGTGGACGGCCCGCTACGAGGCCGGGGTCTACCGGGCGACGGCGACGGTGCGCCTGTCCCCGGCGGGGGTGGCGATGGCGCCACTGCGGCTGCCACCGGCGGTCAGCCGGGCAATACGAAACAGCGCGGGCGCACCGGAACCGGACGGCTGGATCCGGGCGCGGCTGCCGATCGAGTCCGTCCGACACGCGCAGGGCGAACTGCTGATGCTCGGGCCCGACCTGGAGGTGCTCGATCCTCCCGAGCTGCGCGCAGCCCTGGCCAGGGCGGCCGCCGCCCTCGCCCATCTCTACGCCGCCGACCCGCCGGCCCCCGCCGGGAGCCGGCCGGCACCACCGGACAGCCCCTGAAGCGCCCGCGGGCGTCCTCACGGCGCCGGACAGCTACGGTGCCTGCGGCTCACGGTGCCGTGCGGCTCACGGTGCCGTGCGGCTCACGGTGCCGTGCGGACCCGACGAGGTGGGTTCGGTGGCCGGCGCAGGCAGCAGGAGGCGGAAGGTGGTGCCGGCGCCGACGGCGCTGGTGACCTCGACGCGGCCGCCGTGGGCCCGCGCCGTCGCCGCGACGATCGCCAGGCCCAGCCCGCTGCCGCCGCGGCCCTGGGCCCGGCTGTCCGCGGCCCGGTAGAAGCGGTCGAAGACGTGGTCGGCGACCTCTGGCGGCATGCCCGGCCCGTGGTCGATCACGTCGAGCACGGCGCCGCCGGGCGGCATCGAGCTGACCGGTCCGGCAGGTCGTCCCACCGGGCCGGTCGCTTCGGCGGGCCGGGCGGGCGGTGCGGGCACGCCGCGCAGGCGCACCTCGACGGCCGCGTCGCGCGGGGTGTGGACGCGGGCGTTGGTGAGCAGGTTGCCGACGAGCTGGCGCAGCGCGTCCGAATCACCGAGGACGGGGCAGCTCGCCGGCAGCTCGGCGCGCACCGGGCGGTCGGGGGCGGCGGCGCGCAGGTCGGCGACGGCGTCGCGGACGAGGGCGGCGAGGTCGAGCCCGACGCGCCGCGTCGGGCGCCGCTCGTCGAGATGGGCGAGGTAGAGCAGGTCGTCGACGAGGCTGCCCATCCGCGCAGCCTCCTGCTGGATGCGGTGCAGCGCCTGGTCGGTCTCGTCCGCCGGCACCATGCCGGCGCGCAGCAGATCGGCGTAGCCACGGATGGACGTCAGCGGCGTGCGCAGCTCGTGCGAGGCGTCGGCGGCGAACCGGCGCACCTGCTCCTGGGAGGCCACCCGGGCGGCGAACGCGGCCTGGATCTGCCCGAGCATCGTGTTGAGCGCCGCGGCGAGCTGCCCGGTCTCGGAGTGTGCCGGCCCCGCCGGGACCCTGCGGTCGAGGTCGCCGCCGGCGATCGCCGCCGCCGTGTCGACCATCTGCCGCAGCGGGCGCAGGCCGCGGGTGAGCCACAGCCAGGCCAGGGCGGCCATCGCGACGAGCAGCGCCGCACCGACCGCCAGCTCGATGCGCACCAGCCGGCGCACCGTGTCCGCGACCGGCCGCAGGGGCAGCGCGACGAGGACGCGGGTGCCGCCCGGGAAGTCACGCTGCACCGCCCGGTAGCGCTGCCCGTCCGAGACGACCGTGAAGGTCGGCGAGGGCTTCGACGAGCCCGCGTCGGACCGTCCGGCGAGGTTCAGCAGCGGGGCGGCCGGTGGCGGGGGGCTCGCGGAGCCGGCCACCCGCAGCACCGTGCCGTTGGGGCGGCGGATCTCCACCAGGTAGTCGGTGGGGCCCACGGCCCGCTCCACCCCGGCCCGCTCCGCCCCGGCCCGGCCCGGCATCGGGGAACGGGTCAGCAGGGCGGCGAGCGGCAGCCGACCGAGCACCTCGGCGCGGCCGAGCTGCTGGTCGACGCGGTCGTAGAGGTAGGAACGCAGCGCGAACGCGCTCGCCGCCCCGGCGACGGCGAGGCCGAGGGCGCACAGCGCCACCAGCCCGGCCATCAGCTTCAGTCGCAGCGTCACCGACCGCTCCCCGGCGCGGGCCGGCGCAGCGCATACCCGAATCCACGCTGGGTGTGGATGAGCGATGGCCCGTACCGGCCCAGCTTGCGCCGAAGGTAGCTGACGTACTGGTCGACCACGGTGGGCTCGCCCGCGAAGTCGTAGCTCCACACCGCGTCGAGGATCTGCGCCCGCGACAGCACCCGGTTGGGGTTGGTCAGGAAGTACCGCAGCAGGGTGAACTCGGTCGGCGACAGCTCGATCGGCTCGCCGCCCCGGCGGACTACGTGGGTGTCCGGGTCGAGTTCGACGTCGGCGAAGCGAAGGGTGGCCGGCGGTTCGGGCTCGGACTCGAGCCGCGGCGGGGATGTCCGGCGCAACACGGCCCGCACCCGGGCGATCAGCTCGTCGACCGCGAACGGCTTGGTCACGTAGTCGTCCCCGCCGTAGGTCAGGCCGGCGATCTTGTCGCGGTGGGCGTCGCGGGCGGTGAGGTAGACGACGGGCACGCTCTGACCGCCGGCCCGCAGGGTCCGGCAGACCTCGAAGCCGTCGACGTCGGGCAGCATCACGTCGAGGATCATCAGCTCCGGGCGGGCCTGGACCGCGAGCTCCAATGCCGCCCGGCCGGTCGCCGCGGTCAGCACGTCGAAGCCGTGGAAGCGCAGGGCCATCCGAAGCAGGTCGACGATGTTCGGCTCGTCGTCGACGACCAGCACCCGCGGGGCTCCTGCCATGTCCGGCTCCCTCGATGTCGCGCGGCGGCGGCCCGGCGGCCGCTCCGGACCAGGGTCAGCGCCCGGGTCAGAGCCAGCGCCGGCGTCCGGGATCCGGGATCCGGACGCCCGAGTTCATCGGAGCATCGTGAGAGTTTCATGTGAAGGGACCGGCGAGTCACCTCGGCCGGGCCACCCCGGGCCGGTGGCGAAAGTCCTGGTGGCGCAGGCGGACTGACCGGCCGGAACAGTCCGGCGGCCGGGAATCCACACCCGTGGGACATGGTTGACGCCCGCCAATTCTGGAACAGTTCGCCAATGAGATCACTCACGGACACCGAGCTACTGCACGAACTGGAGCCCGTCGCCGAGGCGAACGTGAACCGGCATCTCGGCATCGCCACCGAGTGGATGCCGCACGACTACGTCCCCTGGGGCCTGGGCCGGGATTTCGACACCGTTCCCTGGGAGCCCGGCCAGTCGTCGCTGTCGAAGGCCGCGCAGATCGCCTTCGAGGTCAATCTGCTCACGGAGGACAATCTCCCGAGCTATCACCGGGTCATCGCGGAGGGTTTCACCCAGGATGGCGCCTGGGGCACCTGGGTGCACCGGTGGACGGCCGAGGAGGGCCGCCACGCGATCGCGATGCGCGACTACCTGATGGTCACCCGGGCGGTCGACCCGGTCGCCCTCGAACGTGACCGCATGTACCAGATGGGCAGGGCGTTCAACCGGCCCGGCATCACGCCGCTGCAGTCGATCGCCTACGTGTCCTTCCAGGAGCTGGCCACCCGCGTCAGCCACCGCAACACTGGGCGCTTCTGCGCGGAGCCGGTCGCCGAGAAGCTGCTGGCCCGCGTCGCCGCGGACGAGAACCTGCACATGATCTTCTATCGGAACCTGGTGGCCGCCGCCCTGGAGATCGCCCCGTCCCGGACGGTGGAGGCCATCCGCGACGAGATCCTCGGCTTCCAGATGCCCGGCACCGGCATCCGCGACTTCGGCCGCAAGGCCATCCAGATCGCTCGGGCCGGCATCTACAATCTGCGCATCCACCATGACGACGTAGTGACGCCGATCCTGCGCCAGTGGCGTTTCTTCGACCTGACGGGACTGGACGCCGCGGGCGAGCAGGCCCGCGAGGAGGTCGCCACCTTCCTCGCCGGTCTCGACGCGACCGCCACGCAGCAGCAGGCGAAGTTCGACCAGACCCAGGCCCGGTTGGCCCGGCGCGCGGAGACCCTGACCGCCGTCTGATCAGACGCCATCTGATCAGACGGCATCGGGCGGCGCTGCGAGCTCATTGTCCGTAGTGTCCCGGTCTGGGATGCACGTGCTACGGTCCGGCCGTCGCCACCGTCGACGGATGGAGCCCGCTTGAGCGTGCACCGAGGGAGCATCCGCGGGATCAGCATCCCGCAGCTCGGGCTGGGGATCGTCGCCATCGCAGCGGTGGCCGTCGCGGTCCTGATCGGGCCGCGCGGCGCCCCCGCACCGGACGACGCGGTCGGCGCCAGGGAACCGACCCCCCTCGTCACCGACGGCACCACCACCGCCCCCTCGAGCGGCCGGCTCCCTGCCAGCCGCCCCTCCGCCGCCGCTTCGGTCGCGGCCGGCGGAGGCACCACCTCGCCACCGGGCGGGCGCGGGGTCGTCCTCGCCCCACCTCGGCCCGCCACCGTCCGGGTCGCGTCGACGGCGAACCCGGCCTGGGCCGGTTCGCGCACCGGGAGCACCTCGGGTACCGCAAGCACCGCGGGTACCTCGGGTACCGCAAGCACCGCGGGCACCGGCTCGCCGGCCATGACCGTGGTGGCGACGTCCGGGCCAAACCACGCCCCGACGCCCGCACCACCGGACCGCGGCTCGAGTGCCGATTCCGTCGTCGTCGTGCGGATCCCACCGATCGACCTGCCGAGCTGCCTCGTCGACTGCTGACCCGCCGACCCGGGTCGCGGGGTTGCGGGGTCGCGGGGTCGCGGCGGAATCACCGCAGAAGCGCGCCGAGCCACCCGTCGATGGTGTCGACTCCGCCGTCCCGGTCGACGATCAGCCAGGGCGAGATCCAGTTCCGGGCGGCCAGATCCTCGTACATCCGCGCGCACCGCGCCTGCAGTCCGCCGTCGGTCTCGAAGGCGTCCAGCGGCCGGTCCGGGTCGTCGCCGGCCCGCGCCGCCGCGCCCGCTCGCGCCTTGTCGACGGGGACCCGCAGCAGCACCTGCAGGTCGGGGGCGGGCAGGGACAGGGAGCCGAGCTCGAGGTCGGCGACCCAGGCGGGGAAGCCGGCACGCTCGGCCGCCGGCAGCCGCGCCGCACCGTAGGCGGCGTTCGACGCGATGTACCGGTCGAGGATGACCACATCGTTGGCGCCGGCCAGGGCGTCGAGCTCGGGCCGCGACGCCGCCCGATCGAGCGCGAACATCATCGCCGTGGCCCGGGGCGCGGCGGCCAGCGGGGCAAGGCGGGCGTCGCCCCCGAGCAGGCCGCGCACGGCCGGACCGAGGGGCTCGGCGTTGTACCGCGGATAGGCGAGGGTCGCCACACTGCGCCCGGAGTCGGTGAGCCGGGCGACGAGCCCGCGGGTCAACGTGTACTTGCCCGCCCCGTCAATGCCCTCAATGGCAATGATCATCCGATCACCGGCTGTCGGCGGAAGTGCTCCACCACCGCGTCGGACCAGCTCAGCAGCCGGCCGGCGAGGATGGCGGAGATGCCCGCCCGATCCGCCGCCGCCTCGATCCGGGCATAGCGCAACTGAGGGGGCAGCAGAGCCACCGTGCCCGCCTTGCCCTGGAAGGTCGCCCACAGCCCGGTGAGGGCCCGGCCCTCGATCGGCGCAAGGGCCGCGGCGGCGGTGCCGAGCACGGCGCGCGACCACCAGCCATCCCCGCGGATGACCGCCGACGCCGCCGGCTCGCCCCGCACCACGTCCAGCCCCCCGACAACCAGGTTGTTCGCGTTGCGGACCGCGACCAGGGGGTGCCGGTACTCCAGCTGGTCGCCCCGCTCGGCCAGGCAGGCCGCCAGATACCACAGCGACAGCAACGTCGGCGGCGTTCCCGACACGAGCATGCGGCCTCCCACCGACGGCATCCACCGGATCCGGTCGGGAGCGTAACAAGGCGGGCGGCGCGTGGTCCGCATGCCAGGACAGGTACGCCGCGCCGGGTACGTCGCGGCAGGTACGCCGAATACGCCCGCTGACGGATGTCATGACGCCACCGGCTCGCTACCTTCGACGTTGATGGCGAGCACGGAAGACAGGTCGGCGGCCGCGCGGGCGGTGGCGCTCGCACGCCCGTCGCCGCCGCCCGGTCGACGAGTGCGCCGCAGGAGGCCCCTGCGTGCCGTGGGGGACATCACGGCTCTGGTCGCCGCCGCCGCCGTGGTCATCGGCGGATCGAACGGTGCCGCCCAGGACCAGGTTCCACCCGCCCACGCCCTCGACGCGCCGGCGTTCGTGCTGCTCACCCTGCTCGCCGGGACCGTCCTGCTGCGCCGCCGGGCCCCGCTGGTGATGCTGCTCGCGACGAGCCTGCTGCTCGGCCTGTTCTTCGCCGCCGGCTACCCGCACGGCCCGGCGGTCGTCCCGCTGGTCGTCGCGGCGTTGTCCGTCGGCCTGCGCCATGATCGGGGCACATCCTGGCGGGCGGTGCTGGTCGCGAACGTCGTCCTGCTGGCCGGGTCGGCCGTGGGCCACGCCCGCGGCTACGCCACCGGCGGCTGGGGGCTGGTCTTCGGGATGGTCGGGGGGATCGCGCTGTGCAGCGTGCCGGCGCTCGTCGGCGCGCTGATCCGACTTAACCGCTTCGCCGCCGCCCAGGCCGCCCAGGAAGCGACCCGACGCCGGATCGAGCAGGAACGGCTGCGGATGGCGCGCGAGGTGCACGACGTGGTCGGGCACAGCCTGTCCGTCATCTCGTTGCAGGCCGCGGTGGCCCTGCATGTGCTGGACCGGCGGCCCGAGCAGGCCCAGGTGGCGTTGGAGGCGATCCGCCGCACGAGCGTCGACGCACTCGGCGAGCTGCGTTCCACCCTCACCCTCACCCACGCCGGCCGGCAGGCCACCCC
>NZ_JAMPTM010000215.1 GCF_025403375.1 Frankia gtarii | reverse complement strand
CCCCGGCCGTCCGCGGCCGCGATCCCACCCCGGCCGTCCGGGGCCGGCGTCGCGCCGCGGCCGTCCGCGGCCGGTGTCGCGCCGCGGCCGCGCGCCGTCGGCCCGGCGGACGCGGAGGTGATCCGCGCGGACGCCTTCGCCGTCGCGCTGCCGGTCGGCCGGTGGAGCACGGACCCGGCGGTCGTCGACGCGCACCGCCTCGACCGCTCGGGCTGGCTTCCCGACGGCCGTCCGCTCGGGGTGGCGTTCGCCCGCGAGGTCTCCGACGTGCAGGCCGTGCTGCGGGTCGCCGTCGCCCGCGGGGTGCCGGTGACGGTGCGCGGCGCCGGTACCGGGCTGGCCGGCGGCGCCGCCGCCGGCCCGGGTGGCGTCGTGCTGGACCTGGCCGGGATGAACAGCATCCGCGAACTGTCCGTCGACGACGCCGTCGCCGTCGTCGAACCGGGCGTGATCACCGCCGATCTCGACGCCGCCGCCCGCGAGGTCGGCCTGTGCTACGCGCCGGACCCGGCGAGCGCGGCGATCTCCACGATCGGCGGGAACATCGCCACCAACGCCGGCGGGCTGCGCTGCGCCAAGTACGGCGTGACCCGCGAGTCGGTGCTGGGCCTCGACGTCGTCCTCGCCGACGGCGAACTGATCAGCACCGGGCGGCGCACCGTCAAGGGCGTCGCCGGCTACGACCTGACCGGCCTGTTCGTCGGCTCCGAGGGCACCCTCGGCGTCGTCGTCGGCGCGACCGTGCGGCTGCGGCCGGCGCCGCGGGCCACCGTCACCCTCGCCGCCTACTTCGACACGGTCGCCGCCGCGGTCGACGCGGTCACCGCCCTGGGCGCCGCCGGGATCGTCCCCGCCGTCGCCGAACTGCTCGACGCCCGCACCGTGCGGGCCGTCGACGCCGCCACCGGCAGCGACCTCGCCGCCCACGGGGAGGTGTTCCTGCTCGTCCAGACCGACGGGTCGGGTGCCGCAGAGGAGGCCGACGCCGCCGAGGCGGTCCTCGCCGGACGGGCCCGGCTGGTGCGGCGCTCCGCCGACGCGGCGACCGCCGAGACGCTGCTCGCCGCCCGCCGCGCGGCGCTGCCCGCCCTGGAACGCCTCGGGCGGGTACTCATCGAGGACATCGCCGTGCCCCGCGGGCGGCTGGCGCAGGCCGTCGCCCGTGTCACCGAGATCGGCGCCGACACCGGGGTGGAGATCTTCACCCTGGCGCACGCCGCCGACGGCAACCTGCACCCGATCATCGTCGTCGACCCGTCCCTGCCGGAGATCCCGCCCCAGGCGTGGGCGGCCGCCGAGCAGATCTTCGCCCTTGCCCTGGAGCTCGGCGGCACGGTCACCGGCGAACACGGCGTCGGGGTGCTCAAACGCCGCTGGCTTGCCACCGAGCTCGGCAGCCGCAGCCACGACCTGCAACGTCAGCTGCGCCGCGTTTTCGACCCGACCGGCATCCTCAACCCCGGCCGCGCCCTCTAGCGCCCACGGGCCGGCCGAACCGGGAAAAGGGCCCGCCGTGCGCCGCCGTTCGCGACGATGGTGGGGACAGCGGTCATGGTGCCACCACGGCGAGGAGCGGATCATCGACGGCGTCTTCCGGTCGTTGCGTGTGTACAACTTCCGACTTTTCGCCGTCGGACAGGTGCTCTCCGTCACCGGCACCTGGGTGATGTTCACCGCCCAGGACTGGCTCGTGCTGTCGCTGAGCGGCGACTCCGGGACGGCCCTCGGCCTCGTCACCGCGCTGCAGTTCACCCCGATGCTGCTGCTGACCCTCTACGGTGGGCGGCTCGCCGACCGGCACGACAAACGCCTGCTGCTGACCGGTGCCAACCTGGTCGCCGGGCTGCTCGCCCTGGCACTGTCGCTGCTCGTGTTCACCGGCGCGGTGCGGCTGTGGCAGATCTGCGCGTTCGCGCTGGCGATCGGCCTGGTCAACGCCATCGAGACGCCGACCCGGATGGCGTTCGTCAGCGAGCTGGTCGGCCCTGAGCTGCTGCCCAACGCCTCCGCGCTCAGCGCCGCCTACTTCAACATCGCCCGGGTCGCCGGCCCGGCCGCCGCCGGCCCACTCATCGCCGGCTTCGGCACCGGCCCGGCAATGGCGATCAACGCCGGAAGCTATCTGGCGACCGTCGCCGGTCTGCGCCTGATGCGCCCGGCGGAGATCCACCGCCATGCCCGCCCCGAGATCGCCCCCCGCATCGTCGACGGGCTGCGCTACGTCCTCGGCCGCGCCGACCTGGTCGTCGTGCTGGGCCTGGTCGCCGCAGTCGGGCTGTTCGGCATGAACTTCCAGCTCACCGTCCCGCTGCTGGCCCGCACCGTGTTCCACGCCGACGCGGCCTCCTTCGGTCTGCTCACCACCGGGCTCGCCGCCGGTTCGCTGGTCGCCGCGCTGATCACGACCGGCCGCCGCAGCCGCCCGTCGGCCAGGCTGGTGATCGGCTCGGCGTTCGCGTTCGGCGTGCTGGAGACGGCGACCGGCGCCGCGCCGACCTATCCGGCGGCGATCGCCCTGCTGGCGCTGACCGGCTTCGCCACCCTGTACTTCGCCCAGGCGGCCAACCATCGCATCCAGCTCGGCGGCGACCCGAGCTACCGCGGCCGGGTGATGGCCCTCTACACCCTCATTCTGCAGGGGACGACGCCGCTGGGCAGCCTGGGAGTCGGCTGGCTCACCGAGCACCACAGCGCCCGCGCCGGCTTCTACGTCGGCGGTCTGGCCTCCGCCGCCGCCGCGATCGCCGCCTGGGTGGCGAACCGCAGGTGGGCACCCGCGCCCGCCGCGCCGCCTCCCGCCGCGCCTGCCTGCGCCCCGCCGCCGCGGGAGGCCACCGAGCAGCTTCCCATCCGGCCGGCCGCCGGTGGTCCGTGACCGGCTGGCGGGACGTCGAGTCCGGCCCGGCGACCGGCAGGTCGTCGCGTCACGGCGGTGCGACCGCTGCCGGCACGCACCCCCGGCCACCGGGCGGAAACATCGTGATGGTGATGTGGCCGACGCCCCTCCACAAAACGAGCCGAAGGCCGGCGCACCGCATACTGTGGAGCCATGGGAATTCCTCCGGAAAAGGCGGAGACAACGCCACGGCCGGGTGCTGGTCCGGGTCGGAGAAGATGGCCTGGAGATGTCCGTGTCCGCTGAGATCGACCGATGGCTGCGGCGATTTCATCCGGGTCCGCCGGACGCCCCGCGGCTGGTTTGTTTCCCGCACGCGGGCGGGGCGGCGAGCTCCTATCTGCCGATGTCGAAGGCATTGTCCTCGGTTGCCGAGGTGCAGGCGGTGCAGTATCCGGGACGGCAGGACCGGCGGGCCGAGCCGGCGCACAGGTCCATCGCGCCGTTGGCCGACCGGATCGCCGAGCTTCTCGTCCCCCTGACCGACCGGCCCCTGGCCTTCCTCGGGCACAGCATGGGGGCGATCGTCGGCTTCGAGGTCATCCGCCGGCTCGCGGCGGCCGGGGAACCGGTGCCGTTCGTGCTGTTCGCCTCGGGGCGGCGGGCGCCCTCGGCCGAACGGTTCGAGACCGTCCACCGCCGCGACGACGCGGGCTTTCTCCGGGAGATGCGCGAGCTTGGGGGAACTGATCCGCGGGTGCTCACCGATCCCGAACTCGTCGAGATGGTGCTGCCGCCGACCCGTGCCGACTATCAGGCGATCGAGACGTATCGCGCGCCGCGTGACGCGGTGATCAGTACTGCGGTCGTCGCGATGGTGGGGGATTCCGATCCCAAGGTGACGCTCGCCGAGGCCGAGCTCTGGCGTGAACACACCACCGGTTCGTTCGAGCTGAAGGTGTTCCCCGGCGGCCACTTCTACCTGATCGACCAGCAGGGCGCCGTGGTGGCCACGGTGGCGGCGGGGCTCGCCGCCGCGCGCGACGCCCGTCCGACGCCCTGAGATCGCCCGGACGGCCAGGCCCGAGGGCAGCCGCCCCCGGGCTGTTGCCTCGGTGGGCGAGAGTTCGGCGTCGAATAAACCCGAAGCAGGAGGACAATAATGCCGGTTGAATTCGTCAATGCCGCTAACTGGCGTGAGCCGGGCGAGGGCATTGCGGCCGACTTCTGGCGTGGCAAGCTCGACCCGGAGTACGTCCGTCGATACGTGCGTACGCTGGAGGACTTCGGGTTCGACTACACGTTGGTGGCCTACCACTCGGCGGGTCCTGACCAGTACGTTCGCTCGGCTGAAATCCTCACCTACACCGAGCGTCTGAAGCCGATGGTCGCCGTGCGGCCGAACACGTCGTTCCCGACGGTTGCCGCACAGGCGCTGTCCACACTCGATCAGCTGGGCAAGGGGCGCACGGCGGTCCACATCATCTCCGGTTCGAGCAACGAGGAGCAGCAGCGGCAGGGCGACTACCTCGAGAAAGATGCTCGCTACCGGCGCTCCGCCGAGTTCGTGCAGATCCTGCGGGATGTGTGGACGAAGGACGAGCCGTTCTCACACCACGGCGAATTCTACGACTTCGATGACTTCGGGCCCGGTTACCAGACTTATTCCGGTGAGCCGATGCCGGTCTCCCTCGGCGGATCGTCGGATTACGCCTACGCGGCGGGCGGCGCGCAGGCGGACATCTTCGCGCTGTGGGGCGAGCCGCTGGAGCAGACCAAGCAGCAGATCGACCGGGTCTACGAGGAGGCGCGGAAGGTCGGCAGGACCGGCAGAATTCGCTTCTGGGTCACCTTCCGGCCGATAGTCGCCGAGACCGACGAACTGGCGCAGCGCAAGGCTCGCAAGCTCGTCGAGCGGGCCAGGGCTCACTACGGCGAGGTGCTGAAGGTCAACCTGCCGAACGTGGGCTCGCAGCGTCTGCGCGACATCGCGCAGGAGGGCGAGACGCATGACGGTGGTGTGCTCTGGACGCCGCGAGCGATCGCCGGGGCCGGCGGTGCCTCGTCGTTCCTGGTCGGCTCGCCCGAGACCATCGCGGCGGCGCTCGTCCGGTACGCCGAGCTTGGTGCGGACGTGATCTCGCTGCCGACCCTCGGCGACATCGGCGATGCCATCGACACAGGCCGCTACATCATCCCACTCGTGCGCAAGGAGCTCGCCCGTCGCGAGGCCCGCGAGAAGGTCGCGACCTAGCCCTGCGGCCGCCCTCACCGGGGGATGTTGCCGTTTCGGAACGGGCGACGACGTGGACGGCCTCCTCGAGGGCGGCCACGATCTGGCCGGGGATGACGACCTGTACCTGGTCGTTCCTGGTCGTCTGCGTCATCGGGATTGCGGTGTGGAGACCCCGCCGTTCACGGCGGGAATGAAACGCCGCCTCATCTTATTCATCGGTCGATATCCTTGTCGTAGAACCGAGTCATGTCCCGCTACCGGCTTTGCCCGACTGTCGAACAGGCGGCGGTGCTGGAGAAGACCATTGCGGGCATGCGCGGTATGTGTGGAACCTCGCTGTGGAACAGCAGTCGTGGTGGAATCCGCGCCGCGGCCCGGCGCCCGGCCATCACGAGCAGTCCCGCCAGTTGACCGAGGCGCGCCGCGACAATCCATGGCTTGCGGCGGGTTCGTGGACTGTCCAGCAGCAGGCGTTGCGGGATTTCGCCACAGCCATGGCGCACTTCTTCCGGGGTTCGCGTCGCAGGCCGTCGTTCGGTCCCGTGCTGTTGCGGACGCCCGTTCCTACCGGGTGAGGTGGGATCGGGCGGGCCGCTGGCATGTGGCCTTCGTGGCCGTGCCCGATCCGGTCCCGGCGCCGGGTACCGGCACGGTCGTCGGGGTGGACGGGGGAGTGACCGTGTCGGCCGCGCTGAGCAGCGGGGAGATGCTGCACTGCCCTGGGTTGCGGCCCGGTGAACAGGCTCGACTGGTCCGCCTGCAACGCCGGCTCGCGAAGGCGCAACGCGGATCGAACCGGCGGGCCCGTTTGAGAGCGCGGATCGCCCGGGTGAAGGCCCGGGAGGTCGACCGGCGCAAGGGCTGGGTCGAGAAGACCAGCACCGATCTTGCCCGTCGGTACGATCTGATCCGGGTGGAGGCTCTGCCGATCGGGGCCATGACCCGCTCGGCCCGTGGCACGGTCGAGGAGCCGGGCCGGAACGTGCGGCAGAAAGCCGGGCTCAACCGGAGCATTCTTGCTCACGGCTGGGGGTTGCTGGTCGCCCGGTTGGAACAGAAAGCCCCCGGCCGGGGCGAGAAGATCAACCCTGCGCACCCCCTCTCCCGGTGGCGGCGAACCTGCGCCGCGGATGCGATCCGCCCGCGCCGCATCCGCGCCGCAGCCGGGCCGGTCACGTCGGCGGGCGGGCCGCCCCCGGCGTGTTTCTGCGAGAATCGACGCGCGGCCTTAAATCCCCCTAAAGATTGGATATAACCCGACCATCCACGGGGATTGGAAATGCTCCCGCAATGCGGCGCCCGGCCGCCCGTGGCGCCGTCGCGGTTGGTGCCGGCGGCGGCCCGCGACACCGCCGCCGTTCAGCTGGGGCCGACGGATTCGGCGTTCCGGGGCCTTTTCGCCGGCATGGAACGTCGACCCCCGAAGTCAGGGCCAGGGTCGGCACCGCCGTGCCATCTCGCGCCCGCGATGCCGGGCACCGATTGACGCTGATCGTCGGTCTGCGCTCAGATTGTCCCCGCAGTGGTCCGCAAATTCGAATTACCCGGGCAGGTGCGTCAATTGCGGCGGCCTTGGCGTCGAGGAGATGTCTGTGGGGCTGATCGCTCGGTGGTGCCTGCGGCATCGGTGGATCGTGGTGGGAACGTGGCTGGTCGTTCTGGCCGCCGGCGCGGTCCTGGCCGGTCACGACGGCGCGCGTTACCGTCAGGCGTTCGGCGTGGCCGGCACCGATTCCCAACTCGCGACCGACGCGGCGGTGAACGTCGTGCCCGGCGGCCTGCCGGACGCCGAGATGATCGTCGTGCGTGCCCGCGACGGCGACGTCCGCGCCCCGGCGGTCCGCCAGCGGATCGCGGCGATGACCGCGCGGGTCGCCCGGCTGCCCGGCGTGGCCACGGCGATCGATCCGTACGGGCCGGCCGGACCTCTGCTGCTCGGCGTCGAGCCGGTGGCCCGGGACGGGCGCGCGGCCATCGTGGGCGTCGTGATGAAGGGCGCCGCGACCACCCCCGACCTCGCCGCGGTGCGGCGCCTGATCGCGACCGCCCGAGCCTACGACGGGCCGGACCTCCAGGTGGAGATGTCGGGCCCCGGCACCACGATGATCGTCCAGGGGGGCATCTCCGCGACCCCCATCGCCCTCGCCGTCGCCGTCGCGATGATCATCCTGTGTCTGGTGGTGCGCTCGCCGGGCGGGATCGCGGTCTGCGCGGTGGTCGCCGGCGCGACCGCGGCGGGAGTGCAGGTCGGCGTGTCGCTGCTCTCTCGCCAGGTCGAGGTCAGCGTGCTGGCGCCGCTGCTCGGGGTGATGATCGCCGTGGGGGTGAGCCTCGGCGCGGCGGTCGTCGTGGTCCATCGCTGCCAGGCCGGGATGCGCGCGGGGCGGCGGCCGGCCGACGCGATCGTCGCGGGCATGGCCCAGTCCGGGCGGGCGCTGGCCTCGGGCAGCCTCGGCCTCGCCGTCGTCATGCTGGGCACCAGCGCGCTGCATGCCAGCGTCCTCGCCGGCCTCGCCCCCGCCGCGTTCGTCGCGGCCGCGGTCGCCACCCTCGTCATCGGCGTCCTGCTGCCGGCGACGCTCGCCGTCGCCGGCCAGAGCCTGCTGGTCTGGACCGAGCGCACCCACCTGCGTGCCACGGGCCGGGGCCTGCCGGTCCGGCCGGGTCTGCGCTCGGCGTGGGCGGGCCTCGTCGGCCGCTTCCCGGGAACGCTCGCCGCCGTCGCGGTCCTGGTACTGGCCGTGCTGGCGGTGCCGATCGTCGGACTGCGCCTCGGCGGCGGCGACGGGGGCGTCGACCCGACGTCGGCGACGACCCGGCGGGCCTACGACATCATCAGCGACGACTACTTCCCGGGCCTGAACGGTCCGGTGCTCGTCGTGGCGACACAGGTGCCGGCGGACCCGGCCGTCATGGCGAACCTGCTCGACCGGCTCGGCGCCACCCGCGGGGTGGTGAGGGCCTTCCAGGTCCTGCACAACCCCGCCACCCGTTCGGCCCTGATCGAGGTGCTGCCCCAAGCGGGACCCCGGTCGACGCAGGCCAGCGACCTCGTGCGGCTGCTGCGCACCCGGGCCGTGCCCGCCGCCGTCGCCGGTACGCCCCTGCGGGTGCACGTCGGCGGTCAGACGGCGCTGTTCGACGACATGACGGCCCGCTTCACCCGGGTCCTGCCGGCCTTCGCGGCCCTCGAACTGCTCGTCCTCGGCGTGACCGTGCTGGCGAGCCTGCGTTCGGTCGGCTCCGCCGTGGCCATCGTCGGGGTGAGCGTGCTGACCACGGCCGCGGCGCTCGGCGCCATCACCTTCGTCTTCTGCGACGGCCACCTGGCCGGCCTGCTCGGGGTACGCGGCGGGCCGATCGAACCGTTCGTCCTCGGCCTCATCCTCATCCTCTCCTTCGGCCTGTCCATCGGCATGCACCTGACCCTGCTCCGCCGGCTTCGGGATCCGGGGGCCGAACCGGCGGGCGACAGGGACCCGACGGCGACGATCCGGTCCGGCCACGCGGACGTGGGCCACGTCGTCGTCGCGACCAGCATGATCATGATTGCCGTCTTCGCCGGGCTGGTCTGCCAGCAGTTGCGCACCATGAAGCTGCTCGGCCTCGGGCTGGCCGTCGGCGTCGCGCTCGACGCACTGGTGCTGCGCATCGTCCTGCTGCCGGCGCTGGTGCACCTCGCCCGCAACGCCGCCGGCACGCGACGTGCGGACGTGCCCGCCGCGGTGCGGCCGTCGGCGCCCGGCGGCGGGTCCGGCTCGCCGGCCGAGCGCACACGTGCCTCGGATCCTGCACGCGTCTCGGATCCTGCACGCGTCTCGGATCCCGTACGCGTCTCGGATCCCGTACGCGTCTCGGATCCCGTACGCGCTTTGGACCCCGTACGCGTCTCGGATCCCGTGCGTGCCGAGGACACGGTGCCGACCCGGATACTCGCCAGAGGTCGGGCGGTACGGGCCGGTGTCGGCGTGGCCGTGGACCGCGAGGTCGTCACGACGGTGCGCGGCCCCGGCCGCCGCGGCGGTTCGGGGTCGACGGTTGGAGCCACCGCGCCCGCCCCGTGGAGCTGGTTCGAGCCTCAACAGCCGGGCAACGCTCGCCCGGACTGACGGACTGACGGACTGACGGGCCGGTCCGCGTAGGAGTCGGCGCCGTCGCGAGCAGGTCAGAGGATGGTCACGCCGCCGGGGGCGTTTGGTGCTGCCCCAGGCCCAGAGGGTGCCGTCGCGGTGCACCGCGTAGGCGACCGCCGGGACGAGCAGCAGGGCGGTTGTGGCCGCGGCTGCCGTCCCCATCCGGCCGCATCAGGTTCTGCGTCGGTGACGTGTCACTGTCGCTCCTTGGACGCCGAATCCTCCAATCGTCGCCTAAGGTAAACGATAGATGACGTAAAGTGTTTTAGGGTGGGATGTCGCGCGGCGAGCGCCGAGCCGCGGGTCGTCGGGCTCTACCCGGCGTGTACCCCGACGGGCATGCCGATCCTGGTCAATGCGGCTGTCACGGCGTCGCGGCGCCTGTCGGCGGCGGCCGAGCGGGCATGCCCGCGCCCTCAGCGTCCGACCTCGGCGAGGACCCGGTCGACGCCGCCTCGGCCGCGGGCGACGGTGGGAGGGGCGTGGCGGTCGTAGGACCACCGGTGGGGCTCACAGCGGAGGCAGTCGCCGTCGCGCCGGGGGCGGCGATCGGCCTGGTGGTCGGGGTCCCCGGCGCGACGGGCGGGTCCGGGTTGACCGTTGAGGCCGGGGTAGATGGTGGGGTCGAGGTTGGCGCGGCGGTCGGCGTCGATGCTGGGACGGCGGTGGGACTCGGGCCGAAGGCCTTCGGGTCGACGTTGCGGATCCGGGCGGTGAGCAGGACGCGGGCAGGGCAGCCCGGCTCGGCGTCCACGCTGAGCGTGAGGGTGAGGAGGTGATCGGGTAGCGGTGCCGCGGCAAGCGGGTGGCCCATGATCCGGGCGAGCAAGGTGGGTGCGGAACCCGCGGTGGCGCCGGCGTCGTCCGGCATGGCCCTGCGGACGGTGGCGACGAGCGCGCCTGCGGTTGTCCGAGCCTCGGTGCGAAGGACGACGGTGCCGCTGGCCCGCGGCGCCCGCTCGGACAGGAGGTCCAGTGCCTCGTAGCCGGCGGCAGCCGGGTCGAGGTCGGCCGGGTGGACGAGCAGATCGTCCCTGGCGAGCGCGAACACCGGACAGTTCGAGGGCGACGAGGGCGACGAGGGCGACAAGGGCAACGAGGGCGACAAGGGCGACGACGACGAGGGCGAGGGGCCGGACGCGGCGGCGGTCGCCGGCCGCGAGGGAGCTGGCGACGGCGCGTTCGGTGTCGCAGGAACCGCGGGCGTGGGTAGCGTGGTGAGGGCGACGACCGGAATCGGATCGACGGACGGAGCATCGTCGGGGACGGTCGTGGATGGCAGAGCGGTCACTCCGCCGCCTTCGTAGCCGGCGGTCCAGCCGAGTACGGCGCGGACGTAGTCGTCGGACGGGTTGTAGGAGAAGATCGCGGCGCGCAGCTTGGCGGGTTCGGCCAGGTCGCGTCCGCCCGCGCAGAGGTAGTGCCCGGCGGCCAGGGCCGCGTCGTCGATGTTGTGCGGGTCGCGACGGCCGTCGCCCGATCCGTCCTGGCCGCTGATCGCCCAGGTGGTGGGGATGAACTGCATCGGTCCGACGGCGCGGTCGAAGCGGGTGTCGCCGTCGAGGCGACCGGCGTCGCTGTCGCGGATGAGAGCCCGCCCGCCCCGGCCGTCGAGCGGGGGACCGATGATGGGCCGGGTGATGGTGCCGTCCGCGCGGATCGGCCGGCCGGCGGCATGCCCCGATTCGACCTTGCCGATGCCGGCGAGCAGCTCCCAGCGCAGCCGGCAGCGGGGTTGCTCCCGCGCCAGCCGGTCGCCGGCACCGCGGTAGGCCGCGAGCACGCGGGCCGGGATGCCCTTGGCTCCGGCCTCGAGGGTGAAGCTTGCCTGCTCGCCGCCCGGATCGGCGGCGGCTCCCGCCAGTGCCGCCGTGTCGAGGGAGGCCGCGTCGGCGCCGGGACTCGGCGATCCGGCTGCGGCTGCGGCCGTGGCCGCGGCGCTGGCGGGGCCGTTCGGGATGAGCTCAGGCATAGCCCAGTCGCCGAGGCGTTGCGGTGCGGGACCGCTCGGCGGCGCCTGGGCGGAGTCGGGCCGTGGGGTCGCCGCGGTGCAGAACAACATCAGGCCGACAGCGGTGAGCACCGGCAGCAGGGACGTGCGGACCAGACCGCCGCGGGCGCGTCGGTGTGCTCCGTTGCCTCGAGCCCTGCGCCGGTGCCGGCCGTCCGACTCGGGGGGCGGCGGTGCCCCGCCGGCCGCGGCATGTCGGGCGCGCGACGGCAGTGCGCCGGGAACGGGGGGAGCGGGCGGCGACGGGTCGCGGCCGCCGGGAGATGTGGGGG
>NZ_JAMPTM010000214.1 GCF_025403375.1 Frankia gtarii | reverse complement strand
CCCCTCGCCCCCTCGTCCCCTCGCCGCCTCGCCGAGGCCGGACGAGCGGCCGGTTCCGCGACACATATCTACAGTGCGTTGAATAACAAATACGCATCGTGAAGACTGGCGCTCGAGGCGGCCCGCCGCCGGCCGGTCGCTCGGACCGGCCCCCCAGGAGGCGCGACACGCACATGGCATCCACCCCTCGGCCGACGGCCGTGCGTGCCGCCGCGTCGGCGCGGCCGCGATGACCCGTTCCGAGGCGCCAGCCAGACTGTCGCGGGCGACGATCCCGGTGCTCGCAGGTAATGCCGGCACCCTGATTCTGGGCACGGCCACCGGTGCCCTGGCCGCCCGGGCGCTGGGGCCCACCGGCCGCGGCGAGCTGCTCACCCTGCAGACCTGGGCCGGCATGCTCGCGATGGTGCTCAGCCTCGGGGTCTCCCAGGCGCTGGTCACCGACGACGGGGACGACGACGGCCTGCTCGGCCCCCTGCTGGCGCACGCGGGCGCCGTGGCGGCGGCGGGCGGCGCCCTGTTCGCCGCCACCGCGGCCGGCGCGGTCGTGCGCCGCGGCGACGTTCACTGGGACGCCGTCGCGGTGATCGGTGCGACCTGCTTCGCCGCCGCCACGGTAGTCGGATCGAACGCGGCGGGACTCGCCCAGCGCCGCGGGCGGATGGGCGGGGAGTTCCAGCTCGTGCGGCTGGTCCCGGCGGCGGCAACGCTCGGCGCGTTCGTCCTGTTCGCCGCGAGCGGGGTGCGCGACCCCGGCCACTGGATGGTGGCGCTGGCACTCACGGCACTGCTGCCCCCGCTTGGTTACCACCTGATCGTGCTGCGTCCCGAGAGGACCGGCGCCACCGAGCGGCGCCCGCGGGTCGGCGCGCTGCTGCCGCGACGCGCCTTCGTCCGCTGCGCGCTGGGGGCCTACGGCACGGTCGTCGGCGCCCAGCTCATCTACAAGCTCGACATGCTGCTCGTCGCGACCTTCCGGCCGGCCCACGAGGTGGCGTTCTACGGGGTGGCGCTCGCCTTCGCCACCGCCTGCGCGACCATCTGCCAGGCGACGGGCATGGTCGTGTTCAGCCGGCTGCGCTCCATGGTCGACCCGCGCGCGCGGGCCCGCACGGTGCGCCGGGCGGTGCTGGCCACGCTCGCGATCGCCGGGACGGTCGCCGCGCCGGTCGCGCTGCTCGCCCCGCTGGGCATCCGGGTGGTGTACGGCGCCGACTTCGCCCCGGCGGTCACGACCACCCGGATCCTCGTCCTCGCCGCCATCCCCCAGTCGGTCGACTACCTGCTCATCCACGTGCTGCTCGGGTTCCGTTCGGCGCGCACGGTGCTCGCCGTACAGGTGCCGGTCGCGCTGGCGACCGTGCTGGGGCTCGTCGTCGCGCTGCACCACGGGGAGTTGCCGGGGGTGGCCGCCGTCTCCGGCGCCACCTACACCGCCTCCGCCGCCGCTCTCTACGTCGCCTGCACCCGCCTGTTCGCCCGCAGCACCCCGGCTGACCCCGCAGGTCACGCGCACGCCGCGATCCCCATGCCGCGCACCGCGACCGAATCCACCGCCGAATCCACCGCCGATCTCTCCCCCCTTCAGGAGCGACGATGACCACGACGCCGACCGTCACCCGCGAGGACCTGCCCGAAACCACGGCGCGGTACCTCGACCTCCTCCGGTCCACCCTGACCTTCTCGCTGTGGGACGGCGAGGACGGCAGCGTGTGGGAGGCCCGCGGCGGTGCCCGGCGCATCCTGGCCCGGGCCGCCGAGCGCCAGGGAGTGGAGATCGTGAAGAGAGCCTCACCCGACGCCCGCGGCGACGGGCGGGACTGGCCGAGACTCGCGCACACGATGACCGGCGAACGCCGGATGCGCAACCTCCAGGAGTGCGCCGAGCAGGTGATCCGCGACCACGTCCCCGGTGACCTCATCGAGACCGGCGTCTGGCGGGGCGGGGCCTGCATCCTGATGCGCGGGGTGCTGGCGGCCTACGGGGTCAGCGACCGCACGGTGTGGGTCGCCGACTCGTTCACCGGGCTGCCGGTGCCCGACCCGCGTTACGCCGCCGACGCCGGTGACCGCCACCACGAGCACTCCGCCCTCGCCGTCTCCGTCGACCAGGTGCAGGAAAACTTCCGCCGCTACGGCCTGCTCGACGACCAGGTCCGCTTCCTGCCGGGATGGTTCCGCGACACGCTGCCCGGCGCGCCGATTGAACGCCTGGCGCTGCTGCGCCTCGACGGTGACATGTACGAGAGCACCATCGACGCGCTCGGCGCGCTGTACCCGAAGCTGTCCCCCGGCGGCTACTGCATCGTCGACGACTACGGGGCGGTTCCCGGTTGCCGGGCGGCCGTGGATGACTACCGGGCCGCCCACGGCGTGTCCGAACCGATCCACCAGGTGGACTGGACGGGCGTGTACTGGCGCCGGGCCAGCGCGTCCCAACCGGCATGACCGGCACCGCCTGGCCCGGCAACGCTGCCCGGCCGAACGTGCCCGGCGAGCCGACCGAGCAGCATCGGCCGTGGACGGTGCTGCTGGTCTGCACCGGCAATCTCTGCCGCTCGCCGCTGGCCGAGCACCTTGCGGCCGTCCATTTCAGCGCTGTCGCCGCGGCGCCCGTGTTCCACAGCGCCGGATTGCTGGCGAAGCGGGCGACACCGATGCACCCGCACGCCGCGGCACTGCTGCACGGGCGGGGCGTCGACCCCACGGCGTTTCGCACCCGGCCGCTGACCGAGAAGCTGGTCGACGCCAGCGACCTGATCCTGGGCGCGGCCCGGGAGCACCGCTCGGCGGTGGTCGCCCTCGCACCACGCGCCCTGCGCCGGACCTTCACCGTGCGCGAGTTCGGCCGGCTGACCTCCGGGGTGCGCCTCGCGGACCTCCCGCCGGGTGAGCCGCGGCTGGCCGGGGAGTATCTGACCGCCGCCGCCTGGCGCGCGCGGGGCGCGGGCCACGCCGTGCCGGCCTCGTCCGACAACCTGACCGATCCGCTCGAAGGCGGTCGGGAGGCGTTCGAGGCCTGCGTCCGGATGATCGACGAGGCGCTGTCGGGCCCGATGGCGTTGCTCGCCAGGGCATCCCTCGTCCAGCCGGCCGGCCGAGCATCAGCGGCGGGATGAGGATCCTCATCGCGGACCGCTGGGTCGACGGCTACCTCGACGAGACCCCGACTGCCGGGCAGGTCCGCGTCCGGCCGTCCGTCTGGATCACCCTGGTACCGGTGGACGGCCAGTACTTCGTGCGGTCAGGCAGCTCCCGGGCGCTGGTCGCCTACACCCGCGAGTTCGGGGCCCGGGCCGTCGCCCGCAAGACCGTCAGCCGGCTGCGGGAACGCGACCGCAACCGGCGGTACGTGGGGGTCGGGCTGGGCACGGTCGAACCGGACCGGTCCCCGGCGGACGTGCCTGCCACGGACGTGCCTGCCACGGACGTGCCTGCGGCCGGCTCACCCGTCGCCTTCGTCGCGCCCTGCCACCCGGCGTGTATGGAGCGGGTCGTCGTGCACCGTAACCTGGTCCGTCCGGTTCACGGGGTCGACATCCCCCAGCCGGTCGGGCCCGGCCGGGCCGGGATCGTCAGCCGGGCGCGGCCGGCGACCTCGCCGCCGACGGTCGACGACGCGCTGATCGGCTGGACGCCGATGACCGGGATCACCCTGGACCCGGCAGCCGTCGACCGGCTCGTGGCCTGGCTGGCGGTCGAGTGGCGCGGAACCCGGCCGGACGACCGGCTGCTCGCCGGCGCCAGCCCGATCGCGACGAGCACACGGCGGCGCCCGACGGCCAGCGCCGGGCGCCCCACCGCGGCGCTGTTCGGGCTCGGCCACTACGCCAAGACCCAGATCGTCCCGCACATCGGCGAGCACCTCGACCTGATCCGGGTGCACGAGATAGATCCCGTGCAGATCGGCGCCCGGCGCACGGACCGCTGGTCGTGGGACACCTCGCCGCTGCCGGCCGACGACGAGCCGGCGGACGTCGCGCTGATCGCCGGCTACCACCACACCCACGCGCCGCTGGCCCGCGCGGCGCTGCGCCGCGGTTCGGCGGCCGTCGTCGAGAAGCCCGTGGTGACCACCGAGGAGGACCTCGAGGAGCTGACGAAGCTCATCGACGGCGGTGGGCGCCTGTTCGCCTGCTTCCAGCGCCGCCACTCGCCGATGAACGCCTGGCTGCGCGATGATCTGCGCCTCGACGGAACGCACGAGCCGATGGTCTACAGCGCGGTGGTGTACGAGGAACCGCTGCCCGCCCGGCACTGGTACCGCTGGCCGGCCTCACGTACCAGGCTGGTGAGCAACGGCTGCCACTGGATCGACCACTTCCTGTGGCTCAACGACTTCGCCCCGGTGCGCCGGGCCACCGTCGCCTCCGCCCGCACAGGCACCTTCACCGTGTATGTCGAACTCGCGAACGACGCGATCCTCTCCCTCGTGCTGACCAGCACCGGCGGCAGCCGCTACGGCCTGCGTGAGCACACCGAGCTGCGGGCGAACGGGGTGACCGCGACCATCGTCGACGGCGCCCGCTATACCGCCGAGTCGGGTTCGCGGATCCTGCGCCGCCGTCGCGTCAACCGGCTCGACAGCTACCCGGCGATGTACCGCGGGATCTGCGCGCGGCTCGTCGCGGGAGGCCCGGGCGAGAGCGCGCAGGAGATCAGGGCGGTCGCCGAGCTGACGCTGCGTCTGGACGCGGCGGCGGCCCGGCAGGGGCCGGCCTCCTGAGCGGACGCCTCAGGAGGCCGCGAGGTCGGTCTGCACCCGGTAGCCGGCCGTCCGCCAGGCCGCGGCGGGCGCCGGGGTGCCGCGCAGGCCGGGCGGCCACTGACCCGGGCGCGGCACCGGAGCGGTGGCCGACGGTGGCGCGGCCAACGCCGGGATGGCGGCCGCGGCAGCACCCGGCGCAACGCCCGCGCCGACCAGGACACCGGCCGCCGCCGTCCCGGAACCGGGGGGGACGGTGAGCCTGGCAGCCCACTCCCGCAGCCAGCCGACGACCCGGTCGCCCGCCATCGGCCCGGCGACGAAGTAGCCCTGTACCTCGTCGCACTGCCAGTCCGCAAGCGCCTGCCAGGACCGCTGGGTCTCCACCCCCTCGGCGACGATGCGCATCCGCAGCGCGTGGGCGAGCGAGACCGTGGAGCGCACGATCTCCACCGCCGCGGGGTCGCGGTCAAGATCGCGCAGGAACGTGCGGTCCAGCTTCACCTCGTCCGCCGGCAGTTCGCGCAGGTAGGTCAGCGAGCAGAAACCGGTGCCGTAGTCGTCCAGGCTGACCCGCACGCCGAGGCTGCGCAGCCCCGTGAGCGTGTGCCGGGCCGCCTCCCGGGCTTCGATGAGGCTGTCCTCGGTGACTTCGATGACCAGCGCCGACGGCGGGAGCCGGTGGCGGGCGAGCGCCGCGCGCACCACGCCGAGGAAGGCGCGGTCGACGATGACCGACGCCGGCACGTTGACCGAGACGGTGAGCGGTGCTCCCCCGGCGTGCCAGCCGGCGCAGGCGGTCAGCGCCTGATCGAGGACGTACACGGTGAGTTTCGGCATGAGCCCCGCGCGGTCGAGCTCGGCGAGGAACACGTCGGGTGGGCGCACCCCGTCAACCGGATGGCGCCAGCGGACGAGCGCCTCGACCCCGCTGATCCGGCCGCTGCGCAGGTCGGCCTTCGGCTGGTAGCTCAGCTCGAGCTGGCCGCAGTCCAGGGCCTGGCGTATCTCGGCGCGCAGCAGCAGCCGCGCGCGGTTGATCGGAGGGTGCGCGCGGGCGTAGACCGACTGCCCGCACCGGGACCGTTTGGCGTCGTGCATCGCCTCCTCGGCATGGCGGAACAGCTCCAGCGCCGCCCTGCCGTGCTCGGGCGAGCAGGCGATCCCGATGCTCGCGTCGGGCCGGACCGGAGCGCCGGCGAGCAGGACCGGCGGCTCGAGGGCCTCCCGCAGGACGGTCGCGAGCCGCTCGGCGGACTCGACGCCGCCACGCAGCAGCACCGCGAAGGCGTCGCCGTCGACCCGCGCGAGCAGGGTCGAGCCGGGCAGGGCGGCGAGCAGGCGCCGGCCCACCGTGACGAGCAGGCGGTCGCCCTGATCGTGGCCGAGGGCACCGTTGACGTCGCGCATCCGGTCGAGGTCGAGAAGCAGGACCGCGACCGGCGTCACGGCGCGCACCCGGTGGCCACCGCCCAGGCTCCGGCCAACAGCGTCGAGAAAGTGCCGGCGGTCGGCGAGCCCGGTCAGTTCGTCGCCGGCCCAGCGCCGCCGCCGAGCCCGCCAGGGGGCCCACCCGGTGCCGGCGGGCTCGCGAGCGATCCCCGGCCGCGCCACGGGGATGAGGACCGCGGCGACCGCCGTGACCGCCGTGACCGCGGCGAGGGAGATCACGACCGCGCCGGCGCGGCCCCCAGCATCGCCGGCGGAGCCGGGTAATCCCGGCGGGCGCACGAACCCGACCGCGAGCGCCAGCACGATCAGCAGGAGCACGATCAGCAGGAGGAGAACGACCACCGCCGGTCGGGCGATGCCGCCGGCGCCGGGTGCCGCTCCATCCGGCGGGCGGCGTGACGATCCGCAGCCGTCGGGTTCAGACGCCTCACCGCCGGGGCAAAGCGCCGAACCACGCCGTATCCGATCCGGCCATTTCATCGAATTCCCCCGAAGCCGATCCCGCAATGCCCTTGCGCCGCCGACCCGGCCGACGGTCGGCCACGCCCATCCCCGCGCTATCCGAGCGTAACGTGGCCCAGTTCGCAGGGTATCCGATGCCCGACTTTCCGGCGGCATCGGCTCAGCCGTCCGGTCTCGCCCGACCCGCTCCCGCGGAGGAGCTCGGCCTAATCACCGCCGAAGGCGTCACCGAATTCCACTCCGTTACCGGCGGGACCACACCGTGGCCATTTCGGTTAATCCGCTGGTCCGACGATGGAGGAGCGGACTGCCGACAGATCCACCCAATCAGTCACCCAGAGTAACTCGACCATTCGGCAACACAGTCTCTACCGCGGGGAAGACCACGAACATCAACAAGGCGACAACAGCAAGCACAGCAACGGCTGCGAGGGTCAGTCGGAGTCGAGGTGAACCGGGCAGGTGACGGTAGAGCCACGCGTACATCACTCACTCCCCCCTGGGCGCCGGGGGCACCCCAGCGGACTTCGCGGCGGTGTCGACCAACTCGCCGTACACGATGAGCCGATGGCTCGCCGAAAACTTCGGATGACAGGTGGTCAAGGTGATCAGGTCCTTGGTCGGCACCACTCCTGGCCGCTTGGGGACCGGATAGGTGACATCCACCCGGTTTGGCGTCACGACCTCGGAGCCGGTGACCCGGTAGGTGTAGTAGCGGTCCCGCACCTCGACGACGAGGGGATCGCCAACCTTCAATTCATCAAGACGACTAAACGGCTTTCCATACGTCGTTCGATGCCCCGAAACGACGAAGTTGCCGAGCTGACCGGGCATGGCCGTGCCCGGAATATGTCCTGGTCCGCGACGCAGATCGGCAGCGGCGACGCCCTCCACGACGACCGGGGAATAGTCCCGGCCAAACCGCGGCACCCGCAGGATCGCCAGCCCGTCACCGAGGTCGACCGGCGGCGGCGGAGCCGGCCGAGCCCGCTGTCCGACGGGTGCCCGCGGCGCCGGCGGCCGCTGCCAGGCCTGGTCGAGCTGATGATGCAGGCGGTTCTGGGTCCGCGCGGCGAACAGGTCGGTGACCCACAGCTGGTAGGCGAGGAACAGCGCGACGACCATCCCGGCAGTGATCAGCAGCTCACCGAGCCCACGGGCCAGCCGGCCGGCCAGTATCCGTCGCCGCCCGCCGACGGGGGCGGGCTCACCGACCGACGGCGGGTTCTCGACGAGCAGCGTGGGCGCATCGACCTCCGGATCGGGGGGCCGGCCGGGTTCGGGTATCCCGTCCGCCGCCGGGCCGCTCGACGCGGTTCCCTGCTCGCCTTCGGCCGCCGGGACCGAGGATGCACCAGCCACGTCATCACTCTATGACAGTGCTCGACTACTTCTAGTAATCATATGGCGTACTCGACGGTCGCACCCCCCGGCAGGCCGACACCTCCACCTTGCCTTACAGCGCGACATAGGTCTGTTACTCTCAGCACCCGATCGGCGGTGCCAGCGCGCAACCGCCAGGATTCACGCTCCGCTCGACCGAGGCAGGGGGCCCGATGAAGATCGTGGCGGTCATCGTCCACTGGGGTCCGCACCAGCCCACCGTCGAACTCGCGGAGCGCCTGGATGCGAGCCCGTCGATCACCCAGGTCACCGTCGTGGCCAATGACGGTTCGACCCGGCCGACGGAGCTGGCGACCTCCGTGACGTGGATCCAGCCGCCGCGCAACCTCGGCTTCGGCAGCGCCTTCGCGCTCGCCAGTCAGGACTATCCGGCGGGCGGCGCCTACCTGCTGGTCAACAACGACATCCGGATCGACGAGGCGACGATCCGAGCGTGCCTGGACCTGCTGGCCGGCACCAACATCGGGGTCGTCGCCCCCACCCTGATCAACAGCGACGGTCTGCAGTCGGGTTCCGCGAGGCTGAGCCCGGTCCTCGTCGCGCCGCGGGCCCGACGCCCCCCCGATGACCGGCCCTGCGAGGCCGACTGGGTCACCGGCGCGGTGATGTTCATCAAGGCCGAATGCCTGCGGCGGGTCCCGTTCGACGGCCGCTACTTCCTCGGCTTCGAGGACGTCGACTTCTGCTACCGGGTCCGGGAGGCGGGATGGAGCGTCGTGCTCAGCCCGCTGCGAGCCTGGCACACCGGCAGTACCACGATCCCCCACCGCGGCAACGCCTACTACATCGTGCGCAACCGGCTGTGGTTCACCCGCATCCGCGGCTGGCGGCTGCGCACGGTGCTGATCGCGGCCACCACCGCGGCCGTCGTCCTGCCCCGCAGCGTGGTGCTGGACCTGCTGCGCAGGCGCGGACTCGAAACATCGGCGCTGGTCCGCCACGGTCTGCTCGACGGCCTCGGTCCCCTGCCGCCCTTCGGCGACCCGAGGGCTGACGAGCCGCGCGCGGCCCACTGGACGGCATGGCGGTAGCCGGACCGTACGTCCCCCACCCGCCGGGGACGCTGCCCGCGCTGGGCGCCCCGCCGCTCGTGTTCGCGGCGGTCGCCGCCGGGCTGCCCGGCGACTGGTGCGTCGCCCTCGCCGTGGCTGGTGCGGTCGCCGCCCGACGCGCGTTGTCCCGGTTCAGCGCCGCCTACCTGGCCATGGTGGTGCTCTGTCTCGTTCTCGCCGGGCGGCTGGCACCGGCCCACGACGTCCTGCTGCCGAACACCAAGGTGATCGACGGTGGCCGGGCCGACACCTGCGCGGCCCTGTGGATCGCCGCGGTCGTGCTGGCCGCCGGCCTCGGACTCCGGCACCGGTCGACAGCCGGGCCCGGGCCCACACCGGCGGCGAGCCTGCGGATGGCGCTCGGTGCGATGGCGGTCTCGGCGGTAGGCCTGGCTTTCGAGGTGCTCCTGATCGCCGCCGGCTCGGTCGGGGTGGCGAGCCAGGTCAGCGGAGGCGGCAGCGGCGGCGGATACGTCGGGCTGTTCGGCGCCCTCGGGCCCGTCCTCGCCGCCGCGGCCGTCGTCGTCCTGCACCGCACCGAAGCGCCGCCGGCCGCCACCGTCGCCGCCACCGGCCTGTTCGGGCTGCACCTGCTCACGCTGCCGTTCACCGGCTTCCGCGGCGCGGCGCCGGTGATGTGCCTGGCAGTCGTGATCGCCGCAGGGCACAGGGCGATCCCGGCCGGCTCGGGCCCCCCCGGGCCCGCCGCGGTGGACCGCCCGGCGAGCCCGGCGCGCAGCCGGCGGGACAGGCGCCCGCTCGCCCGGCGCCCCGCACGCCACCCGGCGCCGCTGGTGCTGCTCGGCGCCGCGGGTGTCGCCCTGTTCCTGCTCGGGTCGTCCGTGCGCGCCACGATCAGCGCCGAACACGGCCAGCACGGCCCGGCGCAGGTCTCGTTGGGCCAGACACCGGAAACGATCATCCGCCGGCTGGACTACCGCCCGTACCTGCTGCGGGCGCTCGACCAGCGCCACGATCCGGATGCCCGCCAGGCGGTCGCTCTCTCCGACCAGGCCGCCAGCGCCGCGCCCCGGTTCCTCTACCCGAACAAGCCGCCGGTCGACTACGGCCACGCCGTGAGCTACGCGGTCTTCGAGCTTCCGCGCGACGTGCCCACCTTCTCGACCATCACCGCCTTCGGTGACGCGGTGCTCAACCTCGGGCTGGGCGGAGCGACCCTGCTCATCTGCGGCTGGGTGCTCGCCCTCGACGCCTGCTACCGGCGATGTGCCGCGACGACGGTACCCATGGTGGCGATCCGCATCCTGCTCATCCAGGTGGCGCTCGACGTCGGCACTCCGCCCGTGCTCGCCACCGTGACGCTGGTGCGGTCCGTCGCGATGCTGGGCGTCGTCCTGGTCGCGATCCGGGTGGCGACGGATCTGCTGCCGCGGCGCTCCCCGCGCCACCCGACCGTCGCGCGCCTGGGTCGGTCGGCTCCGCGCAGCCGACCGACTACGGGTCGCCAGCGGCCTACGTAGCTTGCCCGTCCCGCCCTCGCGGGCGCCGGGGCGGTGTCCGTGAGCCGGCCCCGGCCTCGGCGCTGACCCACGGGATGCCCGTCGGTGGCCGGGACGACCCCGGGCTCTGCGCCGGCACGGCCACGGGGGCCGGGGCGGCGAGGAACAGCGCCTGCCACGCGAACATGTTCGGCCACCGGGCGAGCACCCGGCGGTCGGCGCCGCGCGTCAGCCCACGCGGCAGCACCTCGCGGCTTCGCCACCACGGCAGGCCACCGGTCGTCGAGTCGGCGACAAGGCGCAGACCGTTGTCCGCCAGCAGGCGTCGCGCCGAGTCCACCGTGTAGAAGCGCAGGTGGGTGGAGTCCATGAGCCCGGTCTCGGTGTACTCGAAGCGCCCGAGCAGGAACTGCGCGCGCTGCCGATAGTGCAGCACGTTGGGCAGCGCCACCAGGACGCGCCCGGCTGGGGCGACGACCCGGCGGGCCTCCGCCAGCAGCGGCGCGGGCTCGGCCAGGTGTTCCAGGATGTGGGAGAGCAGGACGAGCTGGTAGCTGCCGTCCGGTGCGAAGGACAGCCCGTCGTTGAGATCGGCGACTTCGACACGTTCGCACTCCACGCCCGCGGCCGCACCCTCCGAGGGGTCGATCGTCACACCGGTGACGCGCCAGCCCCGGGCCCGCAGCAGCCGGGCGTTGTCCCCCGCCCCGCAGCCGCAGTCGAGCGCCCGCCCGGGCCGGATGTCGATCAGATCGAGCAGGTCGGGATTGCCGCCATTGCGATACCGCAGATCGAGTTCCATGTACGACTCCTTTCGCCGCCGACACGGCACGTGTCCTCGACCCCAGAAACAAGGCCCGATATTCACATAGAGTAACGCCGGTGTGACGAATAATCGTCGACGTCGTGCCAGGACCACCGCCGGCCCCGTGTCGGCCGCGAAGGAGCCTCTGATGGAATCGGGC
>NZ_JAMPTM010000213.1 GCF_025403375.1 Frankia gtarii | reverse complement strand
CCGCCACCTTCGGGTTGGACTGCCCACGAACCAACCCGAACACCTCATAACCCTTCGCGGTCAACAACTCACCCAGATACAACCCGTCCTGACCGGTAATCCCGGTAATCAGCGCACGCGGCACGTCATCACCCTTTCTTGCGCCAGCCGGGCAGGCGGCGGCGTTCGTCGTCACGGGAAAAGATTCCGATCAAGCCCTGGGGGCACCGGGGCTGCACACCGCCTCGACGCCGAGCGCGTCGGCCGCGGCGAGCGTCGCCCGGCTCGACGCGAGCAGCTCCGCGGTCACCGCCGTGTCGCCTCCGCGGCACATCCGCAGAAAGGCGGCCGCAGCGTCGCGATGCCCCTTGTCCTGGGCCCCCTTCCACACCGACCGGCCGTCGACGACGAGCTCCCGGTAGTCGTCGATGCGGGCGTGACGGGTCCCCGCCAGGGCCTCCACCTGTTCCTTGCGGGCTCCGCGGGGCCGGGCGGAACTGTAGGCCACGGTCGACAGCGACCCGTCGGCGTGCCGCAGCGACACCGCAAGGTCGGAGGCGAGCAGCAGCTCGGCCTCCCGCCCGGCGAGCGCCGCGACCGCCTCGACCTCGCTGCCGGCCAGCGCCGCGCAGGTGTCGACGAAGTGGCACACCTCGCCGAGCAGGCGGCCCCCCTGGACCCGGTCGTTGTACCAGTGGCCGGCCGGCACCCCGCCGGCCGCGATCCGATAGACGATGGTGAGCGGGCCCGTCCGCGCCGCCAGGGCCGTGCGGGCGGCGCCGACCACGGGCGAGAACCGCCTGTTGTAGCCGACGACGAGCACGCCGCCGCCGGCCGCCGCCGCCTTCTCCACCCGGTCCAGCTCGTCGAAGGTCAGCGCGAGCGGCTTCTCGCACCACACGTTCCGTCCCCGCTCCAGCGCCCGGACGGCGAGCTCGGCATGCGTGGCGTGCGGCGTGGCGATCACGACGACGTCGATGTCGTCGTCGTCGAGGACGGCGTCGGCGCCGGCCACCGCGCCGGCGAAGCCGTACCGGTCGGCGAACGACCGCGCCGAGCGGCCGCCGGCGGAGGCGACCGTGACGAACTGGTCGAATCCGGCGGCCCGGAACGCGGGCAACAGCACCGTTGCGGAGAACGCCCCGGCGCCGATCCAGCCCACCCTGCTGCCGCGACGCCCCGCCGCGGCTCCACGCTGGTGCGGCAGCCGGGGACGCCGACGCGGGCGCGGCGCGGGAAGCTGGACCGCCTCGCCCGCGACCTGCCCGCCCGCGACCTGCTCGGGCTGGCGGCTCCCCGGCAGGGTCGGAACCGCGGCCGGGTAGTCGAAGCGGATGGCGAGGTACGGCTCGCTGCGGTCCGCGACAAGCTGGTAGGCCTGCGGCGCGGCATCAATGGGAAAGGCATGCGTGACCAGGTCGTCCACGCGTAGCCGGCCGGCGGCGAGCAGGTCGAGCACGGCCTCCTGGTTGCGCCCCTCGGTCCAGCGCACCTGCCCGGCCGGGTAGTCCACCCCCCAGTCCTCGTACCCACGCTCGTAGCGCCCCGGCCCGTAGGAACGGGCGAAGCGCAGGGTGAGCTCCTTGTCGTAGAACGGCGCACGCAGCAGGCCCAGGCCGACGTCGCCGATGACGACGAGCTGCGCACGGTCGCGGGCCAGCGCGGTTGCCCGCATCACCGGCTCCGCCGAGCGGCCGGCCGCGCAGATGAGCACCGTGTCGGCCCCACGGCCCCGGCTCCAGGCCCGCACCGCGGCGGTGGTGGCCTCGCCGACCTCGGGAAGCGCGTGCACGCCGACCGCCGCGGCGGTCGCCAGCGGCAGCTCCGCCAGGTCGATGCCGGCCACCTCGCAGCCGCTGGCCAGCGCCAGCCGGGCGGCGAGCTGGCCGACCAGGCCCAGGCCGACGACGACGACCTTCGCCCCGGGCCCGACCTCGGCGAGGCGCAGCCCATGCAGGGCGATGGACCCGATGGTGGCGAACGCCGCCGCCCCGGGCTCCACCCCGTCGGGCACCCTCGCGCACAGCAGTCCGGGAACGGCCTGGAACTCGGCGTGGTTGGCCCGACCCGCGCCGCCGGTGGCGACGAGGTCACCGGGGCGGATGCCGGCGACCGCGGAGCCGACCTCGACGACCCGGCCGCAGCCGCTGTAGCCCAGCGGCACGTCGCTGCCGAGCCGGTCGCGGACCGACCGCGCCGCCGGCACCAGGCCGTCGGTCCGAGCCTTCTCCGCCACTTTGCGCACCAGGTCGGGGCGGGCCCGCGCCTTGGCCAGCAGCCCGGATCGGGCGAGTTCGGTGACGGCCCGCTCGGTGCCGGCCGACACGATCGTCGCCGCCGTCGCCACCAGCACCTCGGTCGGACCGATGATCGGCACGGGCACGTCGAGCACCCGCACCGCTCCCCCGGATGCCGCCTGAACCACTTGTTTCATCGCGCGAACCTCCGGTGAGCGTCGGCGAGCCCGGCCCCGGCCGGTGGCGGCCGACGGGCGGCCGCGCGGGACACCCGCACCCGCATCGTGCTGCGCAGTGTAGTTGATGCATTACATTCAGCAATGAACGTCGCTCGTACTCCACCCGACGTGTCAGAGCCGGAGGAACGCCGTGCTGGGAGCGCCGGCCGCCGCGTGCATCGTCACCCTGGCGGCGACCCCGATCGTCACCGTCTACATGCACCGCCTGGCCGCGATCGACGAGGTCACGGCGCGCTCCTCGCACCAGACGCCGACCCCGCGCGGCGGCGGCATCGCCGTGGTGCTCGGCCTGTTCACGGGCGTGATCGTCACCGTCCTCACCCGCGGCGGCGCCGATTCCCCCGACCTGCTGCCACCGACCGCCGCGGCCACCCTGTTCGGGCTGATCGGGCTGGCCGAGGACATCGGCGGGGTCACCGCGAAGCGGCGGCTGGTCCTGCACACCGCGGCGTCGTTCGTCGTCGCCGCGATGGCGGTGCTGGGCGCGCTGCTCGGGGACCCGGCGCCGGGCCTGCTCACCGTCCTGCTGGTCACCGTCGCGGCGCCCCTCTGGATCACCGGCTTCGTCAACGTCTTCAACTTCATGGACGGGGTCAACGGCATCTCCGCGGTCACGGCGGCGCTGGCCGGCGGGGCCTGCGCGGCCCTGGGCGCCACGCATGACCTACCCACGCTGACCGTCGGCGGCATGCTCGTCGCGGCCTCGGCACTCGGCTTCCTGCCGTTCAACTTCCCCCGCGCCCGGATCTTCCTCGGCGACGTCGGCAGCTACGCGTTGGGTGCCGTGCTCGCCGCGCTCGCCGTCCAGGCAGTGCTGGCCGGCATCCCGCCGGAGCCGGCGCTCGCGCCGACCGCCCTCTACCTGGCGGACACCAGCACGACGCTGGCGCGGCGGATCCTTGCCGGGGAGCAGTGGTACTCCCCGCACCGCTCGCACGCCTACCAACGGCTGGTCATCGCCGGCTGGTCGCATGTGCGGGTCACCGGCCTGGTTGCCGCCACGACGGCACTGCTCATCGTGCTGTCCCTGGCCGCCTTCGGCCCGCTGGCCGGGCGGCTCGCCGCGGACGCCGCCGCGGGGTTGGTGCTGCTGGCCTACCTTCGCGCGCCCCGGTGGGCGGCGCGGCGCGGCCCGTCCGGCCCGTCCGGCCCGTCCGGCCAGCCCGCCCGACTGCCGGCGCAGCGGCGGCCGGTCCCAACCGACGACTCCTCGGACCGCCGGGCCGCGCCGGGGAGCGCCCGATGACCAGGATCGCCCTGTTCGGCGCCACCGGTTTCATCGGCGCCGCGTGCGCGGCCGCACTGGCCGACGCCGGTCATGAGGTGCTGCCCCGTCCGGCCCGCCGGCTGTGGGCCGACAACGAGACCCTGACCCACGACCCCCAGCGCGCGTACCGGCCCCACCTGGCGGGGCTCGTGGCCGAGCTCGACGGCGTCGAGGCGGTCGTCAACGCCGCGGGGGTGGCGATCTCCGCGGCCAGGATGTCACCCGAGCTCGTCGGGGGTAACGCCGCCTGGCCCCGCCTGCTTGCGGACGCCTGCCAGCAGGCGGGGGTCCCCCGGTTCGTCCACGTCAGCACCGCCGCGGTGCAGGGCCGGACGGACCGGCTCGACGAGAGCCTGCGCTACGCGCCGGTGAACCCCTATGCCCGGTCGAAGACCCTCGGCGAGCAGCTGCTTCGTGACGCGGCGGCCGCCGACCGCGTCGAGGTGACCCTCTACCGACCTCCCTCCGTGCACGGTCCAGAACGGCGGATGACGACCGCCTTCGCCGCGTTCTGCCAGCGCTGGCCCCTGGTGACATGCGGGGACGGCGACCAGCCCGTGCCGGTGGCGCTGATCGGCAACGTCGGCGCGACGGTCGCCGCGATCCTGGCGGCGGACAGCGCGCCCCTGGTGGTCTCCCACCCGTACGAGGGGCACACCGTGCGCACCCTCTACGAGACGTTCGCCCCGGGCCGCCCGCTGCGCCCGCTGCCGACCCGGGCGGTCCGGCGGCTGCTGCGCGCCGCCGAGCCGACCGGGCAGTGGCTGCCGCCGCTGAGCGCGGTGTGCCGGCGAGCGGAGCTGCTGCTGTTCGGCCAGAGACAGGAGCGGAGCTGGCTCGACGCGCACGACTTCCGGCTGCCGCTCGGGCAGCCCGCCTGGGACGAGGTCGCCGCGGCGACACGCGGACGGCCGCACTCACGCTAATCACTTGAAGTGAGGTCTACGCTACTTTTAGTAATTATTATTGATGCTGACGGCTGGAGGTCGAACCAGGTGTCTTCCCTGCTCGGCAGCCGCGTCCTGGTGGTGACGCACTATTTTCCGCCCGAGATCGGGGCACCACAGGCGCGGTTGTCGGAGACGGCCCGGGCGTGGGCGGCCGACGGCCTCGACGTCACCGTGCTCACCGGCATGCCGAACCATCCCACCGGGGTGATCCCGCCCGAGTACCGCGGCAGCTGGCTGCGCACCGAGCGGGTCGACGGCTACCGCGTCGTACGCACCCGGCTGTACGCCACCCCCAACGAGGGCGTGGTCCGCAAAACGCTGTCCCACCTGTCGTTCATGGTCTCCAGCGTCCTGCTCGGCGGCTGGCGGGCCGGCCCGTGCGACGTGGTGGTGGTGTCCTCACCGACCTTCTTTCCGCTGGGCTCGGCGTGGCTGCTCGCCCGGCTGCGGCGGGCCCGGCTCATCGTGGAGGTGCGCGACCTGTGGCCCGCCATCTTCGAACAGCTCGGCGTCATCACCGACCCGCGCGTCCTCGGCCTGCTCGAACGCCTCGAGCTGGCCGCCTACCGGGCCGCCGACGCCGTCGTCACGGTGACCGAGGGCTTCCGCGACGACATCGTCCGCCGCGGCATCACTGCGGACAAGGTGCACGTCGTGCGCAACGGCGTCGACCTCGACCGGTTCCGCCCCGACACCCCCGCGCCGGCCGGCCTGCGCGCGCGGCTGGGCGCGCCGGGTTCGGAGACGCTCGTGCTCTACATCGGCGCCCACGGCATCTCGCACGGCCTGACCTCGGTCGCCGACGCCGCCGCCCGCCTCGGCGACGCACGGATCCGGTTCGCCTTCGTCGGCGAGGGCGCCGACAAGCGCCGGCTTGCCGAGCACGTCCGCGGCCTGGGGCTGACGAACACGCTGCTGCACGACGGCGTGCCCCGCGAGCAGGTGCCGGGCGTCGTCGCGGCCGCCGACGTCTGTGTGGTGCCGCTGCGCGACGTGCCGATGTTCGACACGTTCATCCCGTCGAAGATGTTCGAACTGCTCGCCGCCGGGCGGCCGGTGATCGGCGCGGTCCGCGGCGAGGCCGCCCGGATCCTGACCGCCGCCGGGCAGATCGTCGTCCCCCCGGAGGATCCCGAGGCACTGGCGACGGCCGTCGCGCACCTGGCCGCCGACCCGGACCGACGGGCGCGGATGGGACGGACCGGCCGGGCGCACGTCGAGCGGCACTTCGACCGCGACGAGCTGGCCCGGCACTACCGCCGGCTGCTGTTCGACGACGCCGAACCGGCCCGCCCCGACGGCGACGGGCGGCCGGACGCGACCGTCCCGGCACGGCGGGAGTCGGCCCCGGTCCCGGCCACCCCGCAGACGGCGAAGGCACCCGCACCGGAGGCATTGGCATGAAGATTCTGGTCACCGGCGCGACGGGCTTCCTGGGCAGCAGGGTGGTTCCGCGTGCGCTTGCGCAGGGGCACGAGGTCGTCGGACTGGCACGCAGCACCACGGCCGCGGCGGCGCTGCGCAACCAGGGGGCCGCGACCGTCGCCGGCGACCTCACCCGTCCGGCCGGGCTGACCGCGGCGTTCGCCGAGGCGGGCTGCGCGGCTCTGCTCAACCTCGCCTCCCTCGGGTTCGGCCACACCGACGCAATCGTGTCCGCGACCCGGGCGGCGGGCATCCACCGCGCGGTGTTCCTGTCCACCACCGGGATCTTCACCTCGCTCGACCCCCCGTCGAAGCGTGTGCGGATCGCCGCCGAGCACACGATCAGGACGAGCGAGCTGGACTGGACGATCATCCGCCCGACGATGATCTACGGCGGGCCGGACGACCGCAACATGGCCCGCCTGCTCGCGCTGGTACGCCGGGTCGGTGTCCTGCCGCTGCCGGGCGGCGGGCGGCGGCTGCACCAGCCGGTGCACGTCGACGACCTGGCCGCGACCGTGCTGCGGGCGCTGAGCGCCGACGCGGCGATCGGACGCAGCTACGACGTCGCCGGGCCGCGGGCACTGTCGTTGCGCGAGGTCGTCGCCGCAGCCGCGGCAGCCGAAGACCGCCGGGTGTACTGCGTCCCGGTTCCCGCCCGACCGGCCCTCGCCGCCGCCCGCGTCTACGAGCGGCACGCCACCGCGCCACGGCTGAAGGCCGAGCAGATCGCCCGCCTCGCCGAGGACAAGGCCTTCGACATCGGCGCCGCCATGCGCGACCTCGACCACCGGCCGCGGCCGTTCGGCGTCGGCATCGCCGAGCAGGCCGCCGCGGACCGCCAGGCCGCCGGACGGCTCGCCCCGGCGGCGGACCGCCCGGCGAGTATCCGGCCCGACCGGCTGCGCCGGCTGGCCCGCGACCTGCACGCCGTCGCAGCCGTGGCCGGCGGCCCCACGGCGCTGCGCTTCGCCGCCGCGATCGCCCGCCACGCCCCGGCCGTCCTGCGCACCGGCACCCTCGACGCCGCCGACCGCGCCATGGCCCAAGGCAGCCACACGTATCACCCGCTGCCAGGCGTCCACGTCATCCTGCCCGGCGGTGCGTTCGGGGGCGCCAGGGAGATGTACTGCCGCGGGGTCTACCACGCGCTGCCCGGCTTCGCGCCGACGGCCGACGAGATCGTCGTCGATCTGGGGGCGAACCAGGGCCTGTTCTCGGTGCTGGCTGCGCGGGCGGGCGCCGACGTCATCGCCGTCGAGGCGCAGCGCGGGTTCGCGTCCGTGTTCGTCAACCACGCGGCCGTCAACGGCGTCTCCCACCGCATCCAGCTGCTGCACGCCCTGGTCGGGCCGTCGACCGGGGTGTTCGCCGACGAGCGGGCACGCCACGGCGCGACCCACTGGGGCGGCGACGTCGAGCGGCTGACGATGAGCCAGGTCCTGGAGACCGGCGGCGTCGACCGGGTGGACCTGCTCAGACTCGACATCGAGGGCTCCGAGTTCGCCCTGTTCGACGAGCCGGGCTGGCTGAATGCGGTCGGCCGGATCGTGATGGAGGTGCACCCCGGATTCGGCGACCCGGCGACCCTCGTCGGGCGGCTGCGCCGGCACGGGTTCGAGGTGACCCTGCTCGACAACGACCTGCGCCGCGTCGGGGATCTCGGGGGGGCCTCGTCGGGATACCTCTACGCCCGGCGGGCCGAGCGGTCGGCGGGCATCCCGGCCGCCGGCACGCCCGCCCCGGTATCCGCCAGGGTGCCCGGGTGAGCCCGATGGAAGGCCGGGTCCTCGTCGACTGTGCGGAAGCCCGGATGGGCGCCACGCTCACCCTGACCTCGCGGCCCGAACCCGCCAACCCGTTCGATCCCGCGGACTACGTCACCTGGCTGCTCGATGCGGAGGAACCGGCGCTGTGAACGCACGAAGCCAGTCACCCATCGCCCCTTCGGGCCGATCTCGCCGCCCGGCGGCCGCCGGGGCTGGCCCATCCCCCACGACGCGGCCAGGCCCGTCGCGGCCGGCTCGGTGCCCGCGCCGCGGTCCGTTCCGGTGACCGCGATCATCCTCGCCCGCGAGGAGGCACCGAACATCGTCCGGGCGATCGTCTCCGTCGGCTGGTGCGAGCAGGTCGTCGTCGACTCCGGCTCGACCGACGGCACGGTGGAGCTCGCGCGCCTCAGGACCCGCCCGCCGGGTCGAACCGTGGCCAGGGAAGGCACCTGCGCACGGCCGGCCGGACCGGCCGGCGCCACGACGGGACCGGTCGGCCTATGACCCCGTCGACGAACCTAGGTCGTTACCTGCGCACCGTCGCGCGCCTGCGGCCGCACCAGGTCGCCGCCCGCGTGCGGCTACGCGGGCAGCGCGCCGTCCTGAGCCGCCATCCCCGCCTGGCCGGGGCGGTGCTGCGCGGCCGCCCGTCCCCGGGACGGTGGCCGGCCGGCTTCGTCCCCGTGGACGAGACCTGCCCACCCGCTGGTCCGACCGTCGACGGGCTCGCCCTCGGCCGGCTGACCCTGCTCGGCCACACCCGTCCCCTCGGTCACACCGATCCGTCCGGCCCCGTTCGCGACCTGGATGAGGACCCGGGCCGCTGGGACTGGGAGCAGGCCGATGCCCCGCTGCTGTGGCGCTATCACCTGCACTACTGGGACTGGGCCTGGGCGCTGGCACCCGGTGGCGATCGGGAGCGCGCCCTGTTCGCGCGGCTCTACCTGGGCTGGCGCGCCGCGGTCGCCGTCGGCCATCCGGTGGCCTGGTCGCCGTACGTCGCCTCGCTGCGGGCCTGGACGCTGTGTGCGCTCGGTCCGACACTGGCCCGGGACACGCCGGCGCGGGACGTGCTGCGCGCCGATCTGGGCCTCCACCGATCGTTCCTGCGGGTCCATCTGGAAACCGACGTCGGCGGCAACCACCTGCTGAAGAACCACAAGGCGCTGATCGCGCTGGCGATGGCGGCCGACGACCCGCGTGAGCTGGACCGCTGGGTCGACGCGCTCGTGCGTGAGACCGGCCGGCAGGTACTCGGCGACGGAGGTCACTACGAAAGGTCACCGGCCTACCACTGCCAGGTCCTCGCCGACCTCGACGACGTCGCCGGGCTGCTCGCCGCGGGCGGGTGGCCGGTGCCGACCGAACTGTTCGACGCCATCACCCGGATGCGCGCCTGGCTCGGCGCGGTGCTCGGCCCGGACGGCTCGGTACCGCTGCTCAACGACGGGTTCCCGGTGCGCCACGACCTCCTGCGCCGGCTACTGCCCTCCGTGCCGGCCCAACCGCCTGCGCCCGGCCCCGAAGCCGACCCCGCCGGCACCGGCACCTCCCGCCCCGCCATCGCCGTCGCCCGCCCGGGCGTTCCCGCCGCGGGTGCGGGGGGACCGGGCCAGGCCGGCGGGCTGCTGCTGGCGGACAGCGGGCTGGCGGTCCTCACAGCCGGCGGCTGGCACCTGCTCGCCGACGTCGGCCTGCCCTGCCCCGACGACCTGCCGGCGCACGCGCACGCGGACACCCTCGGCTTCCTGCTCTGGCTGGACGGCCGACCGCTGCTCGTCGACGCGGGCACCTCGACCTACGCACCCGGGCCGCGCCGCGACGCCGAACGTGGCTCCGCCGCCCACTGCACCGTCACCATCGACGGCGCCGACTCGACCGAGGTCTGGGGTGCGTTCCGCGCCGGCCGCCGGGCCCATCCCACCCTCGTCACCATGCGTCACCGTGATGGGACGGCGACCCTGACCGCCGGCCATGACGGCTACCGTCACCTGCCCGGCCGGCCCATGCACTGGCGCACCTGGCGACTCGACGCGGACGGCCTCACCGTCGTCGACCGGATTGGCGGCGGCGGCCGGCACCGGCTCGCCGTGCTGTTCCAGTTCGCACCCGGGGTGACGCTGACCGCCGCCCGCCGCCCAGGGCCGGGCACCCCGCAGGAACCCGCCGCCCTCGACGTCACCACCCCCGCCGGACGGCGACTGCTGCTGCGCACCGGCGGACCCGGCCGGTGGCACGTGCGCATGACCCGCCGAGCGGTCGGCTGGGAACAGACGGTCCTCGCCCCCACCGCCGAGTTCCGGCTGGAGGCCGACCTGCCCGTCGAGTTGCACGCGACGCTGACCGCCCGCGGGGCCGACGGCGCCCGCCCGGACCTCGCCGGCCCTGTCCACACCACCAGTCCCGTCGACGCCTCACATCCCGTCGACGCCGGCCTGGGGCGCTGACCACCCCTCGAAGGTCATCCCGTTGGTGAGCGGGCCGCGTGAGGCCTGGGCCGGACCGGTGGGTTTGGCGGTTCCGGACACGGCAGACGTCATTCACTATTTGTAGTATATAGATTACTTTTAGCAATAAAACCCGACCACCACCGAGTCGGCGGACGTCCCCTCAGTCGCCGCCCGCACGGGAGCGTGACGCCCGGCTCTGCCGCGGCACGAGCGCCGACGGCAGCCCGGCCGCCCGGTTCCGGAACCAGTCGACGGTCCGACCCAGCCCGTCCGCCAGGTCCACCCGGGGACGCCAGTCGAGCACCTCCCCGGCCAGGGTGACATCCGGCCGGCGCACGCTGGGATCATCCGGGGGCCGCGGGACGAAGACGATCGGTACCTGCTCGTCGCACAGTCGCACCACCAGCCGAGCCAGCTCCAGTACCGGCAGTTCCCGCGGGTTGCCGAGATTCACCGGCCCCGGATGCTCGGCCTCGACCATCCGAACCAGCCCGGCCACGAGGTCGTCGACGTAGCACAGCGAGCGGGTCTGCGAGCCGTCGCCGGCCACGGTCACCGGCCCGCCGCGCAGGGCCTGGGTGATGAAGGTCGGCACCGCTCGGCCGTCGTCCGCGCGCATGCGGGGGCCGTAGGTGTTGAAGATCCGCACGATGCCCGTCCGGGTGCCGTGGGTGGCGCGGTGCGCGGTGGTGAGCGCCTCGGCGAAGCGCTTGGCCTCGTCGTACATGCTGCGCGGGCCGACCGGGTTGACGTGCCCCCAGTAGCCTTCCGGCTGCGGGTGCACCTGCGGGTCGCCGTACACCTCGGAGGTGGATGCCAGCACGAACCGGGCCTGCTTGCGCCGGGCGAGCTCCAGCAGCCGGCGGGTGCCCCAGGCCCCCACCGCGAGCGTCTCCAGCGGCAGCGCCCGATAGTCCACCGGCGACGCCGGGGAGGCCAGGTGCACCACCGCGTCGATCGGCCCGGCGACGTCGAGGGGGCCGTCCGCGTCGAGAGGCCCGTCGACGTCGAGGGGCCCGGTGGCGTCGAGGGGGCCGGTGACGTCGCGGCGCAGCAGCCGGAAGGCGGCCAGCGTCCGCAGCGGGTCAATGTTCTCCGGCCGGCCGGTGAGGAAGTTGTCGACGCAGATCACCTCGGCCCCGCCGGCCAGGAGTCGCTCGCACAGATGGCTGCCGAGGAAGCCCGCCCCC
>NZ_JAMPTM010000212.1 GCF_025403375.1 Frankia gtarii | reverse complement strand
GCCCTGCCCCGCCTATCCCCCCCCGGAGAACTCGATGACCACGATCGACCGGTCCGTCGGCCGCCCCCGTGCCCGTACCACCGTCGCCGCCTGGTGGTACGGCCTGAGCACTCTGGCCATCGCGGTGTTCGCCGTGGTGCCGTACCTGACGTCGTCGCTGCGAGACCAGGCCGACCAGGGCAACGAGGTGGCCGTCAACTACGTGGACCGGTCGACCGTGCTGCAGGTCTTCCTCTACCTGCACATCGCGTTCGGCGCCGTCGCCCTGACGCTTTCGCCTCTTCAGCTCTCGGCCCGGGTCCGGGCGCACCTTCCCCGGCTGCACCGGGTCGCCGGCCGGACGACCGTGGCGGCGATCTGCGTCGCGGGCACGGCGGGTGCCGTGCTGTCCACCGTCAACCTCGCCGGGCCGATCGGAACGGCCGGCTTCGGCCTGCTGGCAGTGCTCTGGGTGAGCTTCGCCGTCATGGCCGTGCGGACGATCCGACGCGGCGACGTCCTCGCGCATCGCCGGTGGGCGATCCGCACCTTCGCCCTGACCTACGCCGCGGTGACACTGCGGCTGTGGATGCTCGTCCTGAGCGCCGCGCAGATCGGGGCGGGCACCGATTCGGACGTCGCCTTCGACCGCGCCTACCACGTGGTCCCGTTCCTCTGCTGGGTCCCCAACCTTCTCGTCGCCCACTGGCTGCTCACCCGCCCGGCCTCGGCCTCGGCCGCCCAACCACGGATGCCTTGACCGCCGCCCCGCCGAATCATCCCCCAGTTTGTACAATCTGGGGATGAGCGAGGTGCCGATCAGCGAGGCGCGCGACCATCTCGGCGAGATCGTCTCCAAGGCCGAGCATGCCCAGGAGCGGATCATCCTCACTCGTCATGGCCGGGCGGTCGCCGCGGTGATCTCCATCGAGGATCTCCGCGAGCTGGAGGCCGCCGAGGACGCGGCCGATCTCGCCGCCACGCGGGAGGCACTGGCCGCCGACGAGCCGCGGATCCCCCATGCCGAGGTGCTGGCCGAGTTCGGCCTGAACTGACGTGGCGGCGTACGCCATCGAGTGGACCACCTCGGCGTTACGCGAGCTGCGCACGCTCGACGCCACCGCCACGCGCCGGGTCCTGCGCGCGGTCACCCGGCTCGCCGCCGACCCGCGCCCACCCGGCGCGCGTGCCCTCGCCGGTCAGCCGGCCGGCGTCCTACGGATCAGAGTCGGCGGCCATCGAGTGATCTACCATGCCGACGACGGCCGAATCCTCGTCACGATCGTCCGCGTCGCCCACCGACGCGAGGTGTACCGAGACCTCTGATCCGACGGTCGAACCCAGACGAAATCAAGCCTGGTAAGCAGTTCCGGTCGTCGGTCCGCCGCATTGGGACTACTGCGTACCGCAAACGGGACGCCCGTAAGCTTGCATGCACGATGCGACGACGGGGGCGGTCGGTCGGATGAACGGAACACGATCTGCCGCCGGAGCCGGCATTCCTGGAATACCTGCGCAGCCGAGAATTTCAGTATGAAGCGCCAACCGAGGAGCGGACCGATGCCGCGCTGGCGGCAATGCAGGCGGAATAAGACCCTCGCCGGCAGCGCCACGATGGGACGATGGTGGGCGTAGGCAGACGTTTGGATGTGTCCACCGACCCGCCACCGTGGTTCGTGACCTGGTCGTTCATCCCCGCCGACGGCGGGTCTGCGCCGATCCGAGCGGACGCGTTTCTCACCTCCACCCGGATTCCTCCGGCCGTCAGCTTCGTGTTCGAGGAGGTTGCGGCCGACTCCTCCTGGTCCGCCTGGCCGACCGCACTCGACCAGGAGCAGGACCGCCAGCCCGCTGGCCCGGCCCTTCTGACTGCACGCCCGCACATCGGTGAACAGTTCCGCCCGGGACGGCCCTTCGACCACCTCCCCGGCCGCGGCGCAAATCCCGCCATCCGCCATCCGGCCGGCACGCTCATCGAGCCGGTCACCGAACCGGAATGGCTCATCCGGCGTCTCCTCGCACGGCTCGCCACCCAGCCGTGCGACCCGACCGCCTTTCAACCCTGGGAAACCACCGTCGACCGCGCGCGGGTCAGTCACGACGGACGCGAACTCCGGTTGTGCGTCTCCACGGACCGCGGCGAGATCCCGGCCGGCGTCGACGCCGCGGAACTCGGCGACCGGGTCGAGGTGCGCGTCCGCGTCGGCATCGACCAGCAACAGCCGCCACGACCGATCCGTATAAGGAATGCGCCTGGTACCGCTCACGGCCGGAGCGCCCGCCACGGTGGAGTTCAACGCCGGTGGTGGATCGGCATCGCCCTCGCCCGCCCCCTTGCCGACCGCTCCGTCCTTGACGTCGGCACCCGCGATCGGGCCGCCCAGCGGGTTGCCCGCTTTGCCTGGCAGGCAGCCCACTGAGGCCGAAGAGGGCCGATCAGCGGACAAGTCTGCTCACCGACAGCCTGCCATCGGACATGTAGCAACGCTGCTACTTTGCATGGCAATGTCTATCGAACGGCCGGCGACGAGTCCCGAATTCCGGGTCGGCCGGACACAACTCGACGCCCGACAGCTCCGCGCCGCCGGCCTGTCGATCGACAGGCCGGACGAGTCTCGGGGTCAGCAGGTGCCCATCGCCTTCCTGACGGACGGCGCAGGAATGTGGAGTGCATCCGTCGCCTACTACCTGGTTGAACACGATCTGCCGCCGAGGCGGTGTTCCTCGCGCATGTCCGCGATCGGAACTTTGCTTACGTGGCGCCGGCGCCGGAGCAGATCGACGCCGCGGCGGCAGCTGTTCAGGCCCAGTAGTAACCGGTTGCGGTGCCTGGGCAGCGTTGCGGTGCGATGCGCGCGCTCCGCAGGGTCCAGACCGTGCAGAACGGACCGCAACCGGCTCCGGCCTGGGCTCGCTCGATCCCGGGCACGCTTCTGGCCCCGGTCCGATAGGGGCGCGCGCTTCTACTCGCCGTAGGTGGTCTGCTTGGTGACGTGATGGGTGTCGTTGAAGCCGCGTAGCACGGCGGGGCCGTCGGAGTACCAGTCGATCGTGGTCAGCGAGACCAGGTCCAGGTGCAGGCGGTACAGGACGGTCGGCTCGGCGGCCAGCGCCAGCTGGGTGAGGCCCTTGATCGGCGTGACGTGCGAGACGACGAGGACCCGCTTGCCGGGCTGCTCGACGAGCAGCCGGTCGCGGACCCGGGCCACCCGGGTCACCGTGGAGATCAGGCTCTCCCCGCCCGGCGGCGGCACGTTCGGATCCGCGAGCCAGGCGTTGAGCTCGTCGGGGAATCGTTCGCGCACCTCGCCGAAGGTCATCCCCTCCCAAGCGCCGAAGCTGGTCTCCCGCAGGTCGTCGTCGACGACGTAGTCGCGGCCCAGCGCCTCGGCGGTCTGCCTGGCCCGCTTCAGCGGCGAGCTGACGATCAGGTCGAACGGCTCGTCGCGCAGCCGATCGGCGACCGCGGCGGCCTGGCTCATCCCCAGGTCGGTCAGCGAGGCCTCCACCGTCCCGCTGAACCGCTTGTCGACCGACAGCGGCGTCTGGCCGTGGCGCAGCAGCACCGTCGTCGTCGGCGGCGCGGGCGGGGCCATCCAGCCGGAGAGCCGATTGGTGGTGGGGGCGCGATGCGGCGCCGGGTCCGGCGACTGCGGGACCGACGGTTCCCAGCTCCGCCCGGCCGCGGCGGCGTCCATCGCCTCGTTGGCGAGGCGGTCGGCGTCGGCGTTGCGGGCGCGGGGCACCCACTGGTAGCGCACGGAGCGCAGGGTGCGGGCGATCGCGGCCGCCTCGTCGGCCAGGGGACGCATCGACGGGTGCTTGATCTTCCAGCGGCCGCTCATCTGCTCGACGACGAGCTTGGAGTCCATCCGGGCCTCCACCTCGGCGTCCGGGGCGATCTCGGCGGCTGCCCGCAGCCCGGCGATGAGGCCCGAGTACTCGGCGACGTTGTTCGTGGCATGGCCGATCGAAGCGGCACGCTCGGCGAGCACCGTCCCGTCCGCGGCGTCCCGGACCAGGGCGCCGTAGCCGGCCGGGCCCGGATTACCCCGGGATCCGCCGTCGGCCTCGACGACCAGCCTGCGCACCGTGCTCATCTACGACTCCCCTCGCCCTGCCCGAACCGACCTGCCGCTACAGCCCCGACTCGGGGGTACGGACCAGGATGCGCCGACATTCCTCGCACCGCACGACCTCGTCGACGGGAGCCGCGGCGACCGCTCGCAGGTCGCCACCGGAGAGCTCCAGATGGCAGCCCTGGCAGCGCCGGCGCAGCAACGGCGCGGCACCGACCCCGCCGGAGGAGACCCGGATCCGCTCGTACAACGTCACCAGCGCCTCGGGCAGCCGCGGGGCGAGGGCCGCCCGGTCCTGGCGCAGCCGGGCGGACTCGGCGTCGATCTCGGCGCACGTCTTGTCGCGGGCGGTGGTCGCGGCGTCGACCTCGGCCTGCAGGTCGGCGCGGCGCTGGGCGAGGGCCGCGAGCCGCCCCTCCAGGCCCTCGACGGCCTCCATCTTCTCCAGGGCGTCGTCTTCGAGGACACCCTGGCGCCGTGCCAGGGAGGCGAGCTCCGCCTGCAGGTTCTCCAGCTCGCGGGAGTTCGTCACCGCCCCGGACTCCAGCCGCTGCGAGTCGCGGGCCGCGCGGGTCCGGACGAGCTCGATCTCGTTTTCCAGCTTGCGCTGGACGCGGGTGACGTCCCCCAGCTCGGTGCGCACTCCGACGACCTCGTCGTCAAGGGTGCCCAGAGCCGCGGTGCGTTCGGTGATGACGGCGAACTCGGGCAGCCCACGCCGGCGGGCGGCCAGCCGGTCGAGACCGGCGTCGAGGGCCTGCAGGTCGAGCAGGCGGAGCTGGGTTGCTGGGTCGGCCTTCATGAACTCCTCACCGGTATGTCCTTCATCGGCGTCGGCCGCGAACTCGGCCCGACGAGCCGGGCATCCACGCCTGGGGCGCCGACTACCGGGACGGAACGTGCAACCGCCAGGGATCGGTCACGATAGCGGACACCGATGCACTCACCGTACGTCCCCGGGTCCGCAGTCCGGCCTCCAGACGCGCGGCGGCCTGCGCGAGCCACGGCCACTCGCTCGCCCAGTGGGCGACGTCGACGATGGCGATCGGATGCTCCCCCACCGCGTCGAGCACATGGTGATGCCGTCCGTCCGCGGTGACCAGGACGTCGGCGCCCGCGGCCCGCGCCGCGCCGGCCAGTTCCCCGCCCGAGCCGCCGCACACCGCGACCCGACGCACGAGCTGGTCCGCGGCCCCGGTCGCGCGCACCCCGCCGGCCGTCGCGGGCAGCGCCCGGGCGACGCGGGCACAGAAACGGTCCAGCGGCTCGGGCTCGGGCAGCTCACCGATGCGCCCCAGCCCCCGACACACCGTCGGCGCCGGCACCGCCGCATCCCCGGCTGGTGGTGTCGCGGTGCTGCCCGCCTGCGCCGGGTCCTGCGCCTGCGCCGGGTCCTGGTCCTGGTCCAACGGGCCGACCCGGCGCAGCCCGATGGCCGCGGCCAGCGCGTCGCTGACGCCCGGGTCCGCGACGTCGGCGTTGGTGTGCGCCGTGTACAGCGCGACCCCGGCGCGAATCAGGCTGGCGACGACCCGCCCGCCCGGTCCGGTCTCGGCCACCCCGTGGGTTCCGCGCAGGAACAGGGGATGGTGGGTGACGAGCAGCTGGGCACCGCCCGCCGCCTCGACGGCCACCTCGACCGTGGGATCGACGGCGAACAGCACCGCGCAGACGGGGGCCTCGGGGTCGCCGACGGCCAGCCCCACCGCATCCCACGGCTGCGCCCAGGCCGGCGGGTACGCCCGCTCCAATACGGCCACGCAGTCACCGACCGTCGCCAACCTGGTGCTCATCACGGTGACCCTACCCGCACGGTCGCGGTCGCCTGCCAGCCGGTCACTGTGCCGGCCGACGTACCGAGGTCCCGCACGCGACGCCCCCTTCGCCCCGTAACGTCACCCCTGGCAACGCACCCTGCGCAGGGGTGGCGAGCCGCGAGGAAGGGGAACTCGTCATGGCGGACGTCTCGGTGCGATTCCAGGTCGCAGGGGATTCAGAGATTGTGCTGAACCTCTCGACCCCCCAGGCCGTCCGCCTCGTCGAGGCAATCATGCGCAAGGTCGCCGACGCGATGTCAGCGCCCCCGGTGGGTGGATCCGGGCCGCATGGTCCCGCGACCGGCGGCGCCGTGCTGGGCGGTCCGTCGATGGGTGCGCCGGACCGGTCGGCCGTCGGCTCCGCCTGGTCGGATGTCTCCCCCGGGCAGAACTCCTTCCCACCCGAGCGATGACACTCCCGCCGGCGGTCGGCTGACCTGCCGGCGACCGCCGGATGCGGCGGCCCGCGCGGCCTTCGGCCAGCTCCGGCCCTCCGCCCATGGCCGAACACCCCACTCGCCCGGGGCTCCGTGCGGACATTATGGGGACAAACCGGGACTAATAAGTCGGATCAGCACACCCGACTCTTGCTTCCGCAAAAAGCAACACAACAACGCCGCAACACGATACAACTCCGCACAGCCATTCCTCACCGAAGGGAAAACGATCACGCATGGCGGGGGACGTACCGGTCGACGAACGCGCCCTGATCATCCCGACCGGCCCGGCGGGCGGCCGTTCGCTGCGGGCGGCTCCTGTAGGCGCCGGCGCGTCCGACCCGGCCGACAGTGACCACCCGGCGTCCGGGGACGAGGCACCTGTCGTCACCGGCAGTGAATGGACCCTGCACCGCTACGGCCGGGTCCAGGTGCTCGGCCGTCCACGGGACGACACCCCCGGTGGCGCGGGGCTGCTCGCGGCCCGTACCGGCGCGGGCCTGCTGCCGCCGGCCGATGGCAGCGTGGTGTCGACCACGGGCGTCTCACCCGGCCTGAACCGGGCGGAAACACTGGGTCTGGACGCCTTCCGGCTACGCGCCAGCACCGCCTACCGTCGGCTCAAGCAGGATCGCCCCCGTGACGGCCATCCGTGGGACATGGACCGGCCCTGCACCGACGTCCCGCCGCCGCGGGGATCCACCGGGCCGGATCCCGACCACCCGTCCCCGCTCGCCGCCGCCAACGGCCGGTCGGACCTGCAGAGCCCACTGATGACGCTGACCGCGGCGGGCGCAGCCGACGCCAGCTCGACCGCCGGCACCGCGGCCGGCACCGCCGGCTCCCCCACCAGCTCGAAGCTGGAAGGCGCCGTCGCCGTCGGCCTGATCCTCGTCGAGGGGCCGACCGCCGATCTTCAGTTCACGGCGGCCGAGCGGACCAAGGTCGTGGCCGAGGTGCAGAACGGGCTGTCCTGGTACGCCACCACGAACCCGGCGGCCGACCTCACGTTCCACTACGACATCCAGGTCGTGCGCCTGCCCGTGCCGGCGGACCCGAAGGCGACCGATCTGGAGGCCCTCTGGCGGGACCCGACGATGGGCCGGCTCGGCCACGCGGCCAACTTCGACGGCGTCTACGACTACGTCGACGCGCTGCGCGCCCGGCTCGGCACCCAGTGGGCCTACTGCGCGTTCTTCACCAAGTACCCGCTGGGCTACTTCGCCTACTCGTCGGTCGGCGGCCCCCGGATCGTCATGTCGTACGCCAACGACGGCTGGGGCCCGGACAACATCGACCGCGTCTTCACCCACGAGACCGGGCACATCTTCGGCGCCCCGGACGAGTACGGCGGCGCCGGCTGCGACTGCGGCGGCCAGTGGGGCGCGTTCGCCGCCCCGAACGGCAACTGCGACTCGTGCGCCCCGGCACCGGTGGACTGCCTGATGCGCTCCAACAGCTTCGCGCTGTGCCGGTACACCCCCAGCCACATCGGCTGGGGCCACGGAGTCGGCGGCAATCCGGCGCTGGTCCAGTCGAAGGGCCTCGGCACCGCCGGCAACTTCGACGCCGTCGTGCCGTCGACGTTCGCGGGGCTCACCCACGTGTGGCGGGACAACGACGCCACCGGCTTCCCCTGGCGCGACCCGTGGCAGACCGCGCAGGGCCTCGGTCGCGTCGACGCCCTCACCATGGTCCAGAGCACCCTGGCCAACCCCGGGCCGCTGGAGGTCGCCGTTCGGGTCGGCTCGGTGCTGCACTTCCTGTGGCGCGACAGCACCGGGGCGTTCGCCTGGCACGACCCCAAGCAGCTCACCCAGGGCGTCAGCGGGGTGCCCTCGCTCGTCCAGAGCCGGCTGGGGACGAAGGGCAACTTCGAGCTGCTCATCCCGGCCGCGGACGTCGGCATCCTGCACCTGTGGCGCAACCACGACGTCTACGGCTACCCCTGGAGCGCGCCACGGCTGTTCGGCGCGAACCTGGGCCGGGTCGACGCGGTCAGCCTCATCCACGGCACCCTCGGCGGCGGTCCGGGCATGCTCGAGGCCGTCGCCCGGGTCGGCAGCCGGCTGGTGCACCTGACCCGGGACAACGCCGCGGTGTGGCGGACCGGGCCCGAGTTCGGCCAGGACGTGGCGGGCAACCCGGCGCTGATCCAGAGCACCTTCGCCGACGGCGCACGAAACTTCGAGGTGGTCGTCCCCGCCGCCGGCGGCGGGCTCATCCACTACTACCGGAACAACAGCGCGCCGACGCCGTTCTGGAGTGGGCCGCGCCCGTTCGCCGCCGCCCTGGGCAAGGTCGACGCCGTCTCGATGATCCAGAGCAACTTCGACGGTCACCTGGAGGTCCTCGCCCGCGTCGGCGACGAGCTGCACATGGTGTGGCGCTCGTCGGGGTCGGGGGCGACCTGGTCAACCCCGCGCCGGGTGTTCTAGCCGGCGGGCCACGGCTGATCGGCCGGGAAGGCAAGCGGTGGATTATCGTCGTGCGGGTGGCTCCCTCGGACGTCGACCGGCCGAAACCGCGAGGTCGGCCACGCAGCGTCGCGGTCCACGAGGCGGTCATCGAGGCGACGATCGCGCTGCTGCGCGAGGGCGGGGGGTATCCGGCCCTGTCGATCGAGGGCGTCGCCGCCCGGTCGGGTGTCACGAAACGGACGATCTACCGGTGGTGGCCGTCCAAGGGCGCGCTGGTCACCGAGGCGTACGGCGCGCTGGTGCGCCGAGACCACCCCGATCCGCAGACCGGCTCGGTGGCCGAGGACCTGCGGACGGTGGTGCGCCGACTCTTCCGCGCGGTGAGCCGGCCCGAGGTCGCCGCGGTGATGCGCTCGATGATGGTCGAGGCGCAGTCCGATCCGGCGTTCGCCGCGGAGTTCGCGCGGTTCATCGCCGAGCGGCGAGCCGTGCTCGCGGAGGTGTTCCGCCGCGGGGTCGAGCGCGGCGAGCTCCGGCCGGAGCTCGACCTCGAGACCGCAGTCGACGAGATCTTCGGGCCGTACTGGTACCGCCTGCTGGCCAGGCACGCCGAGCTGACCGAGAGCTTCGCCGACTCGCTTGTCGATCACGTCCTGCGGGGACTGCACCCGCGGCCTACACCTGACCGCCGTTGACGCGGATGTTCTGCCCGGTGATCCATCCCGCCTCCGGGCGGCAGAGCAGGCCGATCGCACCGGCCACGTCCGCCGGTGTGCCGAGGCGTCCCAGCGGGGACGCGGCCTCGAAGTGTGCGATGAGGTCCGGTGTCTTTCCCCGGCGGAACGCCGCGGTGTCGATGGGCCCGGGCGAGACCACATTGACGGTGATCCCGCGCGGGCCCAGCTCCCGGGCCAGGGCTCGGGAGATCTGCTCGACGGCGGCCTTGGTCGCCGAATAGAGCCCGTAGCCGGGCAGCGCCATCGCCGTGGACGACGAGGACAGCGAGAGCACCCGACCGCCGTCGGCCAGCCTGCCGGCGGCTTCGCGGCAGACGTTGAACACCCCGCGCAGGTTGGCCGACACCACGGCGTCGAACTGTTCGTCGGTCAGACCGGCGATCGGACCGAAGACCGCCGTGCCGGCGTTGTTCACCAGCACATCCAGGCGGCCGAGGGTCTCCTCCACCCGGTCGAGCAGATGCCTGGCCGCCGCCGCGTCGCTGACGTCGGCGGCGACGAGCATCGCTGAGGGCCCTCGCGCCCGCGCCGCCCGGGCCGCCACCTCCGCCGCGTCCCGGTCGGCCTGGTCGCGGTGGTTGCAGACCACCGCGGCGCCCAGCGAGGCCAGTTCGGTGGCGATCGCGGTGCCGATCTCGCCGCCGGCACCCGTGATCAGTGCTACCCGCCCGGCCAGCGGTCCGGTCGGCTCCGACCGCATGGGCTCAGACATCGCCGACCCCGGCAGTCCTGGCGTCGGCAGTCCTGGCGTCGGCAGTCCTGGCGTCGGCCGGGGTCGCCGGCATTGCCGGGTAGTCGGTGTAGCCCTCAGCCCCGCCGCCGTAGAGCCTGGTCAGGTCCGCTTCGGCCAACGGGAAGCCGGTGCGGAGCCGGGCCGGAAGATCGGGGTTGGCCAGGAAGGCCCGCGCGAACGCGACGAGGTCGGCTCGTCCGGCGGTGACCGCCGCCGCTGCGCAGGCGCCGTCGAAACCGCCGTTGAGGATCAGCGCCCCACGGTGGACATCGCGGACCTCGTCGAGGAAGGCGCCGTCCACCGCACTCCCGACCACGGTCAGGAAGTCCACGGTGAGCTGGCCGATGGCGTGCAGGTGGACCGCGCGCCAGTCCTCGAAGGAGGTCAGGCCGTTGATGGTCGCGTTGGGAGACAGCTTCACCCCGACCGGCAGCCCGGGTGCGGCGTCCCGGACGGCCTGGACGGCCTCGAGCAGGAACCGGGTGCGGCCTGGCACCGAACCGCCGTAACCGTCGTCCCGGTCGTTCACCTCCGGGTGAAGGAACTGCTCCACGATGAACCCGTTCGCGCCCTGGATCTCGACCGCGTCGAAGCCGGCCCGCTGCGCGGCGGCCGCCGCCGCGCCGAACGACGCGATCGCCGCCGTGATCTCGGTGCCGTCCATCCGGCGCGGGCGCCCGGCCGAGACCATGGCGGGTGCTCCGTCGGGCCCGTACGCGAAGATCCGGGTGTCAGCCGGGATGTCGCTCACCCCGGGCGGAGCCGCGCCGCCGGGCTGCAGGGACGGATGGGACACCCGGCCGCAGTGGATCAGTTGGGCGGCGATCCGGCCGCCGGCGGTGTGCACGGCCCCCGTCACCTCCCGCCACCGGGCGACCTGTTCCGCGGTGAACAACCCCTCGGTCCCGAGATAGCCGCGAGCCTCGGGCGAGATGTTGATCGAACCGGTGACGATCAGGCCGGCCGAAGCCCGCTGGGCGTAGTACAGCGCGGCCAGCCGGCCGGGCAGACCTCCCGGCTCCTCGGCCCGGCTCCTCGTCATGCCGGACATCACGATCCGGTTCGGGAGGGTGAGTGACCCCAGTGACACGGGGGTGAACAACGGGCTCGGCACAAGCACGCCCCTTCTCATTAGTATACGGACCGGTCCGTATACTAATGAGGAAGGTTCGGCGCCGGCAAGTCCGGTGGCGACGGGTCCAAACACACCGATGGCCCACCGCCACGGAGAGCGATGGGCCATCGAGACCTCGGTCCCGCCGGGAACCACCAGGCCGCCAGTCAGCCGCGGAATCAGCGGGCGGCAAGACCGGCCGGCGGAAGAATCAGCAGGCGGGG
>NZ_JAMPTM010000211.1 GCF_025403375.1 Frankia gtarii | reverse complement strand
CGTGCAGACCGCGCCCGCCCCGCTGCCCCCGACGGACGTCCCCACCTGGGAACGGCTGGGCGCCGACCCGGTGGCCGACGAGTTCGTCGAGTACCTGCGTCCCACGACGTCCACGCCGGAGCACGCCGAACTCACCGCCGCCGCCCGCGACCTCGCCGCCCGCCATGGGCCGCGGGAGTTCATCCCCGCCGTCGGCGACTGGGTGCGCGAGCGCCTCGCCTACCGCCGCGGCACCACCGGCGTGCACACCTCGGCGGTGGAGGCGTGGCGGCGCGGGGAGGGCGTCTGCCAGGACTTCGCGCACCTCGCCCTGGTTCTGATGCGGGCGGCGGGCATGCCGGCGCGCTACGTCTCCGGTTACCAGCACCCCTGCGCCACCGCGGAGGTCGGCGAGACCGTCGAGGGCCAGTCGCACGCCTGGGTGGAGGGCTGGCTCGGCGGATGGTGGGGTTTCGACCCGACCAACGCGGTCCCCGCCGGCGAGCAGCACGTGGTCGTCGCCCGCGGCCGCGACTACAACGACGTCCCGCCTGTGCGCGGCGTCTACTCCGGCGGCAGCTCCACCTCCCTCGGCGTCACCGTGGCCGTGACCCGCCTGGCCTGACCCCCGCCTGGCCTGACCCCCGGTGAGGACGGTGCCCGGTGAGGACGGTGCCCCGGGAGGACGGCACCGTAGTCTGGACGGCATGAGCATCGCCGCGTCGTGATCGGATGATGTCCCGCCCCGGTGGCGTTTCCACCGTCGTCCGTAGCCGTCTGACGTCAACCGCGTCGCCAGGAAGCCCGAAAGAGGCCCAACCTCGATGATCATTGTGTCCGAGCTCGAACTGCGCGCCGGAGCCCGCACCCTGATCGAGCCCGTCTCCTTCCGGGTGCAGCAGGGCGATCGGATCGGTCTGGTCGGGCGTAACGGTGCGGGTAAGACGACCCTGCTGAAGGTGCTGGCCCGCGAGGGCATGCCGTTCGCCGGCGGTGTCGACGTCCGCGGTGAGCTGGGCTACCTGCCGCAGGATCCGCGCGCCGGCGACCCGACGGACACCGCCCGCGACCGGGTGTTGTCAGCCCGTGGCCTCGATGTCCTGCTTCGTGAGATGGAGAAGCTGCAGCTGGAGATGGCTGAGCTGGTCGACGTGAAGGCGCGGGACGCGGCGATTCGCCGGTACGGCAGCCTGGAGGAGCGCTTCGGCACTCTCGGCGGGTACGCCGCGGAGGCGGAGGCGGCCCGGATCTGCTCCTCGCTGGGTCTGGCCGACCGGGTGCTCGCCCAGCCCATCGGCACGCTGTCCGGCGGGCAGCGCCGCCGGGTGGAGCTGGCCCGCATCCTGTTCGCCGGATCCGGCAGCTCGGATGCGACGCTGCTGCTCGACGAGCCGACGAACCACCTCGACGCCGACTCCATCAGCTGGCTGCGCGACTTCCTGCGCGCGCACAACGGCGGCCTCGTCGTCGTCAGCCACGACGTCGACCTGCTCGACCGGTGCGTCAACAAGGTCTTCTACCTCGACGCCAACCGCGCCGCCCTCGACGTCTACAACGTCAACTGGAAGACCTACCTCAACCAGCGGGAGCTCGACGAGCGGCGCCGCCGCCGGGAACGCGCCAACGCCGAGAAGAAGATCGACTCGCTGAAGGCGCAGGCCGACAAGATGCGGGCGAAGGCGACGAAGGCCCGCGCCGCCCACCAGATGGACCGCCGCGCCGAGCGGCTGGCCGCCGGGCTCGCCGAGACCCGCGTCGCCGACCGGGTGGCGAAGCTGCGTTTCCCGGACCCCGCGCCCTGCGGGCGCACCCCGCTGACCGCCACCGGACTGTCGAAGTCCTACGGTTCGCTGGAGGTGTTCACCGACGTCGACCTGGCGATCGACCGGGGGTCCCGGGTGGTCGTCCTCGGGCTCAACGGTGCCGGCAAGACGACGCTGCTGCGCATGCTCGCCGGTCAGGAGCGGCCGGACACCGGCGAGGTGCATCCGGGGCACGGCCTGCGGCTGGGCTACTACGCGCAGGAGCACGAGACGTTGGACACCGACCGTTCCGTGCTGGACAACATGCGGGCTGCGGCGCCGGGCACCTCCGACGTGGAGCTGCGGCGCATTCTCGGCGCGTTCCTGTTCAGCGGCGACACCGTCGAGCAGCGTGCGCAGACCCTCTCCGGCGGCGAGAAGACCCGCCTGGCGTTGGCCGGGCTGGTGTGCAGCTCGGCGAACGTGCTGCTGCTCGACGAGCCGACGAACAACCTCGACCCCGCCTCCCGCGACGAGGTCCTCGCCGCGCTGAGCACCTACAAGGGCTCGGTGGTGCTCGTCACACACGACCCGGGTGCGGTCGAGGCGCTCAGCCCGGAGAAGGTGCTGATGCTGCCCGACGGCGTCGAGGACAACTGGTCACCCGATCTCCTGGAGCTCATCACGCTGGCCTGACGCCGCCACCCGGGGCGGTGGCGTCGCGTCGTCGGGTGGGCGGCGCTGCGTCGCGTGCCGACCCGCCGCGTGGCCGGCCGGCTCGACTTGTAAGACTGGGGCATCGGGCCGGAGGGGACACCGGCGACGATGCTCGGCGGCGCGGTGGCAGGCCGAGACTGCGTCCGCCTAGCCGTCGGGACGGAAGTGGAGAGTCTTTGTGAGTACGCAGGGCGGCACCAAGGCGGTTCTGGCGGCGCTGGCCGCCAACCTGGGAATCGCGGTGACGAAGTTCGTGGCGTTCCTGCTCACGCAGTCGTCGTCGATGCTCGCCGAATCCATTCACTCGGTCGCCGACTCCGGTAACCAGGGTCTGCTGCTGCTCGGCCAGCGCAAGTCGGGCAGCCCGCCCGACGAGGAGCACCCCTTCGGGTACGGCCGCGCGCGGTACATCGCCGCGTTCCTCGTCGGCATCGTGCTGTTCAGCGTCGGTGGGCTGTTCTCCACCTACGAGGGTGTCGAGAAGCTGCGCCACCCGCACGAGCTGGACAGCGGCCTGATCGCCGTGATCATCCTGCTGGTCGCCGTCGTGCTGGAGTCGTACTCGCTGTCCACCGCGGTACGCGAGGCGAGCAAGACCAGGGGCGAGCGCTCCTGGTGGCAGTTCATCCGGGAGGCGCGCGCGCCGGAGCTGCCGATCGTCCTGCTCGAGGACCTGGCCGCCGAGCTGGGGCTGATCTTCGCCCTGCTCGGCGTCGGGCTGACCCTGCTGCTCGACGACCCGATCTGGGACGGCGCCGGCACCCTGGCCATCGGCATTCTGCTGCTCGTCGTCGCGGTGCTCGTCGCGACCGAGGCGTACGGCATGCTCGTCGGGGAGGCGGCGACCCCGCAGGCCGTCGCGACGATCCGCGGTACGTTGGCCGCCACGCCCGGTGTGACAAAGGTCATCCACCTGCGGACCCTGCACCTGGGCCCGGACGAGCTGCTGGTCGCCGCCAAGATCGGGATAGCGCCGACGGCGACGATGCGGGAGGTCGCCGCGACCATCGACGGCGCCGAGGAGGCGCTGCGGGCGTCCCTGGCGGTTCCGATGCGGATCTTCCTGGAGCCGGACATTCCCCGCGACGCGCTGCCCCGACCGTCCGCGAGTGGTGCCGAGGCGACCTCCGCGCCCGCCTGACGCGCCCGGTTCGGCTGGGTCCCGGGCGCTCCCGGACGCAGGTCAGGCCGGCGGACCGCCGAGGCAGAGCCGCAGGCCGAGGGCTCCGATTGCGCTCAGTGACACGAGGATGACGGGCAGGCTGCCGGCCTGCAACCGGTCGCCAGGCCGGGCCGGCCGGGGTCGGGGCGCCACCGCCGCGACCAGCAGCCAGGGGAACACCGGCAGCCAGGTCCGCTCGGTCCCGCCCTCGGCAAGGCCGAGGGTCACGGCAAACAGCATGGTGGCGGTGGCGCCGACCAGGAACGGCCAGCCCGGCGTCAGGCGCAGCCGGCGTGCCGCCCGCACGGCGAGGGGGCCGGTGGCGAGGACCACGACGGTCAGGTCCAGGAAGATCCAGGCCAGTGCGGCTCCCGCCGACGGCCGCGGCGCACTGGCCAGGGCCAACCCGTCCGGCCAGGAGAAGCCCCAGGCGTAGAACAGCCACAGCGGCAGCAGCGCGCCGAGCCCGGTGATGACGTTGAGCAGCGGCCGGCGCCGGACGAAGTAGGCGGCCGCGACCGCCACCCCCAGCCACACCGGGGCGTAACCGAACAGCGCCGCCAGGCCCAGCAGCAGCCCGCTCGCCAGCGCCCACCAGACCGACCGGCGCTGCGGTTCGCAGCCGATCACGCCGATGGCGACGGCCAGCGCGGCGAGGGCGGCGGTGACGGCATCCGGGGAGGCCGCCATCCAGACACTCCACGGAGCCAGAACGAGGACGGGAACCAGCCGGCGGGCCGCGGTCTCATGGCACAGCGAGCGCACCGCGACGCACACGACCGGGACGGTCAGCGCGCCGAGCGCGGTGAACAGCACGCCGATCGGCACGGCGCCGTGCAGCCCCGCCCGGGTGAGCAGCCAGGTGGCGAGCACCGGCCCCGGCGGGTGCGCCGGCAGCACGGCGACCGAGCCGGCGGCGGCGTGCGGCGTCGTCGAGGTGTAGGCGGCGAGCTGTCCGAGCGGGTCGTCGCCGACCGCGCCGGCCGCCGCGAGCAGGTCCGCGGGTGCCCGCAGGCCGGCGGTGAGATCCCCGGGTGTGACCAGGGCGAGCGCGAGGCTGAACGCCAACGAGCCCAGGTAGCCCAGCAGCAGCAGGACACTCCAGGGCAGCCGGAACGCCGCCGACCATGGTGGCCGGATGGTCGAGGCCCACCAGGCCGTGAGCGCGACCACGGTCACGGCGACCGTGAGTGGGACCGCGACGAGCGGGTCCAGGCGCGGTGCCCAGCCGTCGTGCCACGGGGGCTGCGGGCAGCCGAGGCTGATGTCGGTGCCGGCCAGCAGGGCGGTGCCGGCGAGCCCGAAGGCGACCAGGGCCAGCCAGATCCCGGCCTCGGCGAGTTCCGTCCGCACCGTCGGTCCGAGGTTGGCGGCGAGCGTGCCGGCCCGGGGCTGCATCCGCCGCCGCGCGATCGCCGGGACGCGCACCCGCTCGGATGCGTCGCGGCTGACGTTCACGGCCTGGCCCTGACGGTCGCCGAGTCTCGGGACCTACCCGGCGCCGAGCCGGCGATCACCACTTCACGGGCCACCCCTGCACGGTAACGAGTCCTGCGCCGGCCGAAGCCCAGAGCCGATCGGCGCGACGGTGCCGGCTGCGCGAGCCCGGGTGCGGATGGCCGCCGCGGGGCGGGCGCGCACCGCGCCGCGGCGGTCTCCCGGCCGGCCGTGACAGCGGACGGCCGCCGCGGGGTGTGAGTAATCAGTCGGTTTGATCTGCGGCGTTAGCGGTCCGTCGGCGGGCTCTGTACAGTGATCGACTGTTGGTTGTACCTGCGGTATTGCGTTGAGGGAAGATCGCCGATCATGCGGGTGACGATGTTCGCGGCGACGCGCCGTTGCTGCTGTTAGGCCGTGCGCATGGGATTGGGGACACTGGTCACCGTGCATGGTCGGTCGTGGATGCCTGGCGTGCGAGCGGGCGGGTGCGACCCGGGTCATGCCGGCCTTGGCGTCGGCGTGGAGATGAAAGCGCGAGCGCGCGGTCACGTACCGACGCGCCGCGTGTGATGGATCACATCTGCTTCGAGTGGCGCGTTCACTCGAGCTGAGTGAAGATCGGTTCGCAGATCATCGAACACGGAGGGGGCCACGTTGGCCGAGCTTAGGAAAGGAACCCGGATCACCGGCGCCGAGCGGGACAAGCTCGCTGCCGAACTTCGGAAGAAGTACGAAGGTGGGCAGAGCATTCGTCTGCTCGCCGAGTCCTCTGGTCGTTCGTACGGTTTCGTCCACCGGATCCTGTCGGAGTCCGGTACGACCCTGCGCGGCCGTGGCGGTGCGACCCGGGGCACCAAGAAGAAGAGCGCCTGATCATGGCGGTGCCGGCCGCCGCCACATCGGCGGCGGCCGGACTACGGGTGGAGGTCGTCGGACCTGTCGCGACCATCCGACTCTCCGGATCCGGTGATCCCGGGTCACTGGGGGGCCTCGGTTCCGCCCTTGATGACGCCCAGCGACGAATGGGCGGCGACGTCCGGGTCGCCGTCGTCCGCCTGGGCGGCCAGGTCCCGCCGGCCGCGGACACCGCGCCGCGTCTGGCGGGTCTGAACAAGCAGGCACCGCTCTCGCCGTCGCCCGCATGGGCCGATCCGGGCGCCCTGACCGGAGGGTACCGGGTCTGGCGGGACGCGCTCGAACGGCTCACCGCGCAAGCGAACCTGATCAGCGTCGCAGTGGTGGCGGACGTTGCCGAGGATGTGGGTACGGCCGTCGCCGTCGCCTGCGACCTGCGGATTTTCACCACAGAAGCTGGTTTGCGCCCGGTCTGGGCGCGCGGCGGCCTGCTGCCCGGGGCGGGTTCGCTGACCCGGCTGGCCGAGCTTCTCGGCTGGTCCCGCGCCCTCGACCTGTGCCTGACCGGGCGGCCGCTCGGCGCGTCCGAGGCCGCCGGCCTCGGGCTGGCTCAGCGGGTGGTGCCCCGCCCGCGGCTCGACGATGAGGTCGCCGCCGTGGTCGAGGGCCTGCTCGCCACCTCCCCTGCCGTTACGGCTGAGGTCAAGGCGCTCCTGCGCGGCGCCCGTGTGGTCGGCCGATCCGCGGTTGCGATGCGGGCCGCGGCGGGTGCCGACTCCCGCGGCGTTGCCGATGCGGAGGGCGAGGCCTGGGAACGTACGGTCATGGATCTGCTGGACGCCTCGCGAGGCGCCGCCGCGGGCTGATTCGATCCCGGCCGGGCCCGTCGGCGGGAATGACCGCAACCCGCCGTCCGCTTACATGCTTACAGTGCAAGTGACGGTGTCGGGAGGCATGATGCGGCCGAGTCCGGACAGTCGGGCGTTGATGCGATCCGCCCTGCGGGACCGGTCGGCGGCGAAGACCTCGCTGCGGCCGGGGACGGTGCGCCGGATCGCGGCCTTCGCGCGGCCCTGGCGGGGCCAGTTGATCTGGTTCCTCGGGCTCATCGCGGTCAGCGCCGCACTCGGCGCGGTCGTCCCGTTGATCCTCAAGGAAATCATCGACGGCGGGATCGAGCATCACCGGGTGGGCTACGTCGAGCTGCTGGCGGGGGTCGTCGCCGCGCTGGCCTTCCTCGACACCGGCCTGTCCCTCGCCCAGCGCTGGTTCTCGGCCCGTATCGGCGAGGGCCTGATCTACGAGATGCGCAGCCAGATCTTCCAGCACGTGCAACGCCAGCCGCTGGCGTTCTTCACCCGCACCCAGACCGGGGCGCTCACCAGCCGGTTGAACAACGACGTGCTCGGCGCACAGTCGGCGTTCACGAACACACTGTCCTCAGTGCTGTCGAATGTGCTCTCCGCCGGGTTCGTACTCGCCGCGATGCTCGTGTTGTCATGGCAGATCACCGTCGTGTCATTGGTGTTACTACCGGTTTTCATCCTTCCCGCCCGTGCGTTCGCGCCACGGCTCGCCCGACTGACCCGGGAACGTTACGAACTGAACGCGGACATGAACAACACCATGACCGAGCGATTCAACGTGTCGGGCGCGATGCTGGCCCAGCTCTACGGGTCCCCCGAACGCGAAGAGGTCAACTTCCGCGGTCGGGCGGGGCGGGTACGCGACATCGGGGTCACCCAGGCCATGTATGGCCGGATATTCTTCGCCTCGCTCAGCCTCGTCGCCTCGCTGGCGACCGCGATCGTCTACGGCGTCGGCGGCCGTCTCGCGGCCCGGGGAGACCTGGAGGTCGGCACCCTCGTCGCGCTCACCGCGTATCTCGGCCGGCTGTACGGACCGCTCACCCAGCTGTCGAACGTGCACGTCGACGTCATGAGCGCGATGGTGTCATTCGAGCGCGTCTTCGAGGTTCTCGATCTCGCACCGGCGATCGTCGACAGGACCGATGCCGTCGATCTGCCGGCAGGCGCGGCGGCCGTCGAGTTCGATCACGTCGGATTCCGGTATCCCGCGGCCGACGAGGTTTCCCTGGCCTCGCTGGAATCCGTTGCAGTCCTCGACACCAGGGTTCCGGCGCCGGTGCTGCACGACATCACCTTCCGGGCGGAGCCCGGTCAGATGATCGCACTGGTCGGGCCGTCCGGGGCCGGCAAGACGACGATCAGCCAGCTGATCCCGCGGATGTACGACGTCCGCTCCGGCGCCGTCCGGGTCGGCGGGCACGACGTGCGCGACCTGAGCCTGCGCTCGCTGCGCGCCGCGGTCGGCGTGGTCACCCAGGACGCCCACCTGTTCCACGACACGGTGCGGGCGAACCTGGCCTTCGCCCGGCCGGACGCCACCGATGACCAGATGTGGTCAGCGCTGGACGCCGCGCAGGTAGGGGAGCTGGTGCGCGCGCTGCCGGACGGGCTGAACACGGTCGTCGGCGACCGCGGGCACCGGCTGTCCGGCGGGGAGAAGCAGCGGCTGGCGATCGCCCGGCTGCTGCTGCGCGCGCCAGGCATCGTCGTGCTGGACGAGGCGACCGCGCACCTCGACAGCGAGTCCGAAGCCGCGGTGCAGCAGGCCCTGAGCGCCGCGCTGGCCGGCCGCACCTCGCTGGTGATCGCGCACCGGCTGTCCACCGTGCGGGAGGCCGACCGCATCCTCGTCGTTGCCGACGGACGCATCGTGCAGAGCGGCACCCACGACGAGTTGCTGGCGCGCGGCGGGCTGTATGCCGAGCTGTACCGGACCCAGTTCCGTCCCGCCACGGCGCCCGCCACGGCGCCCGCCGACGACGCGACCGCGGTCCCCGCCTGAGCCCGGACCGGGGTTCGCCGAGCCGCGAACGCGGGTCACGCCCGGACCGGGGGAGGCGGCGGGGTAGACCGTTCGGTCAGGTGCCGGGTTCCACCGAAGGTGGCGGCGGAGAATCGTGGGCGGCGGTCCGCGCGGACGGCTGCCCGGGAGGCGCCTGCGCGGCGACGGGACCGGGTTCGGGGGTGGTGGTGACCTCGACCACGGCGATGTCGATGTCACCGGACGGGTGACGGTGAATAGCGGGATTTCGATTCATGCCGACTCCGGGGGTGCTCGACCGTGTCATACCGACTTCCGCGTCCGGGTGGAGCGGCTCCCAGGAACGTCGGCACCCTTGCCGTCTTTCCCGTATCACGCGCGCCGAGGGACGGGTGTGGCGCGGGTGACGAGACGGACGGTACGCCGTCAGGCGACCACGCGCAGCATGTACCGGATCGACCTGATCTGACTACTACCGGGTGAGCGACTCGCCTCTCTCGGCGGCCCCCGTGTGCAATGACCGACGATCAGTACTTAGGCTTTGTCTGTGCCACGTAGAGCCAAGATTGTTTGTACCCTCGGCCCGGCCACCAGCTCGCCAGAGAAGGTCCGGGCCCTCGTCGACGCCGGAATGGACATTGCCCGCCTAAACTTCTCCCACGGAACACACGAACAGCACGCCGTCACCTACGCCCGGGTGCGGGAGGCGGCCGAGGCCGCCGAGCGCAACGTCGGCATCCTCGCCGACCTGCAGGGCCCGAAGATCCGCCTGGGCACCTTCGCCGACGGCGGCGTCACCCTGCTGCCGGGTCAGCGGTTCACCGTCACCATCCGGGACGTGCCCGGTGACCAGCACCAGGTCGGCACCACCTACTCCGGCCTGCCGGCCGACGTCTCGGCCGGCGACCGCATCCTCGTCGACGACGGCCGGCTCGTCCTGCAGATCGACGGCGTCACCGACACCGACGTGCACACCACCGTCGTCGTCGGCGGGCCGGTCAGCGACCACAAGGGGATGAACATCCCCGGGGCCGCGCTCACCGTGCCGGCGCTGAGCGAGAAGGACGCCGACGACCTGCGCTACGCCCTCGAACTCGGGGTCGACATGATCGCGCTGTCCTTCGTGCGCAGCGCCGCCGACGCCAAGTCCGTGCACGCGATCATGGATGAGGTCGGGACCCGTGTCCCCGTCCACGCCAAGATCGAGAAGCCGCAGGCGGTCGCCGCTCTGGACGGCATCATCGAAGCGTTCGACGGTCTGATGATCGCCCGTGGCGACCTCGGCGTCGAGCTGCCCCTCGAGGACGTGCCGCTGGTGCAGAAGCACGCCGTCAGCCAGGCACGGGAACGGGCGAAGCCCGTGATCGTCGCCACCCAGGTGCTCGAGTCCATGGTCAGCGCGCCACGGCCGACGCGTGCCGAGGCCAGCGACTGCGCGAACGCGGTCCTCGACGGCGCCGACGCGATCATGCTCTCGGCCGAGACGAGCGTCGGGGCCTACCCGATCGAGTCGGTGTCCACCATGGCGCGGATCATCGAGACGGCCGAGGCTGACCTCGGGCGGATCCCGCCGCTGCGCACCGAGCCGCGGACCCTCGGCGGGGCGATCGCTCAGGCGGCCGCCTCCGTCGGACACGCCGTCGGCGCCCGTTACCTCGTCGCCCACACTCTCAGCGGCGACACGGCCCGCCGGCTGGCCCGGTACCGCAGCGAGGTCCCGGTACTGGCCTTCACTCCCATCCCCGCCGTGCGCAACCAGATGGCGCTGTTCTGGGGCGTGGAGACCTTCCTCGTGCCGTTCGCGGAGAGCACCGACGAGATGGTCCGCCAGGTCGACACCGCCCTGCTCCAGATCGGCCGGTGCCAGCCCGGTGAGCTTGTGGTCGTCGTGGCCGGAACGCCGCCGGGCGTGGCCGGCATGACCAACATGATGCGGGTCCACCGCATCGGCGAGGCGGTCTGACGGCCGCACCGTGCAGTGCCGACGTGCCGCGTCGTGCCGCGTCATGACCTGACGTGACCTGACCTGACGCCTGACCGGCGGGCGGTTGCCGCGGGGCCCCACCCGCGCCGACCGGCGGTCGGGCGCCCCGCCACCTCGAGCGGACGCCGACCCCGGGCCACCCGACATCGTGAGTCGGATGCGGGTGGCGGGCCTGGCGTCCGAGCCCGCCCCGGGCCACGGCGATGGAGCTCGGGGGAGGGGCTCCCGCGCGGGCGCCGACACCGCCCGTGCAGCGATCCACCGTGCCCGCCCGACACACTCCCGGCGGCTGTCATGATGATGCCGGTCGCGTCCCAACCCGCCGACCGGGAGCGCGGCGGATCCCGCCGGCGCGGGTCCGGATCGATCGGGTGGCAGCCTGTCGGACAAGGGCGCACGTCAGGGAGTGGTTGCATGGTCGAGCAGGGGAGCGGGCCGGACGATCCGGCGCCCGCAGGCACGCCGACAGCCGACCCGGGCCCGGCCGGCCCCGGGTCGGGTTCTCAGACCCCTGGCCAGTCCCAGACCGCCGCGCCCGCGGGTCGGGTCGTTTCGGGGCCACCCGCCCGTCCAGCCTCCGCCTCGCCCGCCAGCGCCCGTGCCTCCGCGCTCCCGGCGAGCGCGTCCTCGTCTGGTGCCGCCGGGTCCTCCGGTGGCAGGTCCGGTGCCGGTGGTCGCCCTGAAGGGTCCCGTTCTCCGGCGGCGGCGCGTCCCGCCGAGGCTGGACGCGTCCCGATCCGCCCGCCGCTCGCCCCCATCCGGTCCCAGCCGGCCAGCGCCACGCCGGCGCGAGAGGATTCGCCCTCCGGTCGTGACACCCGTGGACCTGGCGGCGGCCCAAGCCCCGTC
>NZ_JAMPTM010000210.1 GCF_025403375.1 Frankia gtarii | reverse complement strand
CTCCCGATTGTGTTCCACCCCTGCCGCCCTGGTCGGGCCCGCTCTGGGCGACACCCTGTCCATCCAAGGCCCCCGGAGGGGACTGTCGCCTTCAGGCGTCGGGGGTATCCGGTACGGACCCGTACCGGTTGGATCAGCAACGCTGGTATGGCCAGGTGCATGTCCTGTCGGGTGATGGTCGGCGTGGGTGGCGCCTGCGACCTCGGTTATCACGTCGTGTGGTGCCCGAAGTACCGCCCGTCCCGTCCCGTCCCGTCCGGACCGGACCGGGGCCGCCTTGACGTGCTCATCCGGGGGCGGTGCGCCGAGTGCGACTGGCCGGTTGTCGCGTTGGGGATCGAACCGGACCGTGTTCATCTGTTCGTCGAGGCCCACCCGGAGCACTCCCCGTCGTACATCGCCCACCAGGTGATGGGTTTTACGTCGTACGTGCTGTGCGGCGAGTTTCCGCACCTGCGGTCCCGGTTGCCCGCCCTGTGGTCCTGGCCGTGCTTCGTTGCCACTGTCGGTGCGGTGTCTGCTGGGACTGTGCGCCGGTAGATCGACGCGCGGAACGAGCGGCCGTGGCGTAGGGGGGTGGTCTGGTGAGGCGTGCGTACACGTTCCTGTTGCGCCCGACCGCCCGACCGCCCGACGGTCGCGTTCGGTGAGATGCTCGACGATCATCGCGAGCTGTACAACGCGGCGTTGCAGGAGCGGCGTGATGCCTACCGGCACCCGTCGCAGACCCGGGTCCGTTATGGCGATCAGTCGGCGCAGGTGAAGGGCATCCGGGGGTGCGATCCTGATCAGGCTCGCTGGTCGTTCTCCTCGCAGCAGGCCACGTTGCGTGGGCTGGAGAAGGCGTTCGCCGGATTCTTCCGCCGCGTGAAGGCCGGCGGGATCCCTCAGCACCGGCGGGTACTGGGCAGGGGGAAGACGGTCAGCGTCAAGCGTGCGGGCAGGCGCTGGTATGTGATCCTGTCGTGCGACGACGTTCCGGCTGAGCCGCTGCCGCCCGCCGGCGCGGTGGTCGGGGTGGATGTCGGTATCGCGTCGTTTCCGACCACGTCGGCCGGGGAGCATGAGCCGAACCCGACGTGCCTCGCGCGGTCCGCCGCTCGGCTGGGCGCCGCTCAGCGGGGCCTGTCGCGTGCGAAGCGCGGTTCGGCGCGGCGCAGGAAGGTTGCTACCCGGGTGGGGACGATCAGCCGCCGTGTTGCCCGGCAGCGACTCGACCACGCCCACAAGACCGCGCTTGGGCTGGTCCGCGGCCATGATCTGATCGCCGTGGAGAAACTCACCATCAAGGGCATGACCCGCCGGGCCAGGCCCAGGCCCGACCCGGACCGGCCGGGGGTGTTCCTCGTCGACGTGGACGCCCGCCACACCTCCCAACGCTGCGCGGCCTGCGGGCATGTCGCCGAGGAGAACCGGCGCAGGCGGGCCACGTTCGCCTGCGTGCAGTGCGGGCACACCGCGGACGCGGACGAGAACGCCGCCGTCAACATCCTGCGGGCAGGGCTTGCCCGTCAGGCCGACGCTCAGGCGGCCTGAGAAGCCGACGGCTTCAGCCATCAGAGGAGTCACAGTTGCTCACGATGCCGAGCGCGGAACGGCTAGCGATCCCGGAGCCACTGCGAGCTCGGTCGCGGACGCACTTCCCGATCCACGCCTCCAACGGCGTCTGGTCGGCTCTCGGGTTCTTTGGGTTGATGATCGAGCCGGATACACGTTGCTTGACCGGCTCCGGGCATTGGGCGATCTGATGGGGCCGCGGATGCCGGCGGGACCGTCTGAGCCACGTCGGGGATCGTGCGGGTCCCGGACGCCTCAACATTCCGCCGGGTCCTCGCCCTGCTCGAACGCCGATACGCTGGACCTGGCCCTCGGGGCCTAGGCCGCCGCCACGCCCACCGGACACCACTTGGCGGGAGAAACACCCTGATTTGCCGCCAGATCGCGGTGGACATGAAACCGTGCAGTAATCGAAGATAACGCGACCGCAATGAGACCTGGGCCGCGGCTCATGAATGAGAGGATCGCCGCTCCACCTGCACGGCGGCGGCTCTGTACTCGGTGACCTCACGCAGCAGACTGTCGCCGACGAGAATCGCGCGATCGTCCGCCGACTTGGCATCACGTCTCGTTCCCCACCCTGACCCTCAGGAGCTAGCCGCCCGGCCGAGTCCGCCGGTCCGTGGACCACGACAAATGGGGTCGCCATGGAAGTCGACAAGGATCAGTTCGTCCCGATGCGTGACGGCGTTCACCTGGCCGTCGATATCTACCGGCCCGACCTGCTTTCCCGGCACGCGGCCGTGCTGATCATCACACCGTACAAGAAGGACGCCCAGTTCGACATGCCGATCGGCTCCGATGGACGCCGGATGACGGCCCTGCCCATCGTGATTCCGCCAGGGGTCAACCCGATGCTCCTGAGCGTCAAACCACTGGTCGACGCGGGGTTCGTGGTGGCGGTGGCCGACGCCCGTGGAACTGGCTTCTCGGAAGGCAACTACGACTACTACAACCTGGTGGAAGGGCCGTTCGACGGGTATGACCTCGTCGAGTGGCTCGCCGAGCAGCCCTGGTGCGACGGAAATGTCGGCATCACCGGGGGATCGGCGGCCGCCATCTCCTGCTACACGACGGCGCTGACCCACCCTCCGCACCTGCGGGCCATGGCCCCGAACATGCATCCGGCCGACTTCTACACCGACCAGTGGCGGATTGGCGGCGTCTTCCGCTACGAGAACCGCATCGGCTGGGCGACGAGCCAGTACGGGAACATCTCCCCGATCGACCCGGGGGACCCGGAGAGTCCCGGCTACGAACGTCGGCGGGCCGTGTACGAGGCGCGGTTCGACCAGTGGTATCGGCGCATCGCGGCCGGCCAGAATCCCGCCAACCTCGACTGGCTGACCAAGATGTACCAGCACGATGCCTACGACGACTTCTGGCGGTCCCGTAGTTTCCTGCGCCGGGCGCAGGAGACGTCACTGCCCACGCTGCACAGCGGCGTATGGTACGACCATTTCGTCCGCGGCACCGTGGCGAGCCATGAGGCATCGGAGGGCCCGAAGCGGTTGTTCGTCGGCCCCGGAAGCCTGGCGACGCGGCCCGAGCTCGGCGACGGCGGCCTGACCGCACTGCAGATCGCGTGGTTCGACCACTTTCTGCGCGGCGCGAAGAACGACGTCCTGGCCGGCCCCCAGGCCCGGTTGTACCTGCTGGGCGACGAGCGCTACGTCGACATGCCGAGCTGGCCGGTACCGGCCGTACCGACCAGGTACCACCTCGCCTCCTCGGCGAACGGCTCGGTCGGGTCGGGTGTCGACGGTGCGCTGCTGGCCGTTCCACGGGCGACCGACACATCCAGTCTCCTGCAGCACGACCCGGCCAATCCGAACCGAACGCCACCGGACCCCGCCGACCAAAGGTCCTTCGAGGAAGGCTGCCTGACGTTCTCCTCGGCGGTCCTCGAAGCCGACCTGACGGTCGTCGGCACCCCGCGCCTCGTCCTGCACGCCACGACGAACGCGCCCGACGTCGACTTCTGCGTCCGGCTCTGCGACGTGTTTCCCGACGGCCGGTCGCGGCTGCTCAACACCGGCGCCCTGAAGGGTTCACACGTCGGCGGGCACGAGAATCCGACCGCGCTGGTGGCCGGCCAGATCTACGAGTTCGACATCGAGATCTGGCCCACCGCGAACGTGTTCAGGGCCGGCCACCGGATCCGCGTCGACGTCTCGACCTCCGACTTCCCGTTCTTCGAGGTCAACCAACACCCGTCGAACACGGAGGTCTTCCACGACAGCGCTCGACCGTCCCATCTCCTGCTGCCCGTCGTCGAGTCCCCGTTACCCGAGACCGGTGCGTGATGACACGTTTCGGTGTCCACGACCTCACCGTCCAGTTCGGCGGGCTGCGGGCGCTCGACCAGGTCTCCTTCACGGCCGAACCGGCCACGTTCGTCGGCCTCATCGGCCCCAACGGTGCGGGCAAGACGACCTTCATGGATGCCGTCACCGGATTCACCCCCGCCACCGGAACCGTGATGTTCGAGGGCCACGACCTCAGCGCGGTGCCCGCCCACCGGCGGATCCGGGCCGGCATCGGACGCACGTTCCAGACTCTTGAACTGTTCGAGGACCTCACCGTCCGCGAGAACCTCACCGCGGCAGCGGAGAGATCCACCTGGTGGTCACCGTTGGTGGACCTCGTCCGGCCCCGCCCGTCGAGGGCGGCCGCCGAGGCGGTCGACGACGCTCTGTCGCGGTTGCGAATCGAGAACCTGGCCGACGTGCTGCCGCCCGATCTGTCCCTGGGGCAACGCAAGTTCGTCACCGTCGCCCGAGCGCTGGCGCTGCGCCCCCGACTGCTGCTGCTGGACGAGCCGGCCGCGGGACTCGCAACGAGCGAGGCGCTGGCCTTCGCCGCGCGGCTGCGGGAACTGGTCGAGGAGGGCCTGACCATCATCATGATCGACCATGACATGGGGATGGTCCTCAAGGTCTGTGACGAGATCCATGTCCTGGATTTCGGCCGGCTCATCGCCAGCGGCGACCCGGAGTCGATTCGTCACGACCCACGGGTGGTCCAGGCGTATCTCGGCGTCGACGACGATTCGGCGGCGGCCGACACGGCCATCGGTCACCGCAACGGGCCGGTGCGATGACGGCGGCGATCATCGACTGCGCGGGCCTGACCTCGGGCTACGCCGGCGTCCCGGTCATCCGCGATCTCGACCTCACCGTCGGCGAGGGTGAACTGGTCGCCGTCCTCGGTCCCAACGGCGCCGGAAAGACCACCACCTTGCTGACCATCGCCGGCGTGCTCAGACCGATCGGCGGGGCGGTTCGCTTCCTCGGCGTGCCCGTCGACGGCGGCCGGCCGGACCGGGTGGCGCGCCGCGGCCTGTGCCTCGTCCCCGACGACCGTTCGGTGTTCTTCGACCTCACCGTGCGGGAGAACATCCGGATGGGCCGGGGCCGGCGGTACGGCGACCCAGTCAGGGTGGTCCTCGACTACTTTCCCGCCCTGGAGAGCCGGCTGCGGATGCGCGCCGGCCTGCTGTCCGGCGGTGAGCAGCAGATGCTCGCGATCGGCCGGGCCATCACGATGCGTCCCAGGGCGCTCATGGTCGACGAGATGAGCCTGGGCCTCGCTCCCGTCATCGTGAAGAAGCTGCTGCCGGTCATGCGGCGGATCGCCGACGACCTCGGCTGCGCCATCCTCCTCGTCGAACAGCACGTCGACCTCGCGCTCCAGGTGGTCGACCGGGCGTACGTGTTCAACCACGGGGCCATGGTCCAGGAGGGGCCCGCCGCGGAGCTGAGACGGCAGCGCGACCTCATCGAAGCGAGCTACCTCGGTGCTCAGGGTGCCCAGGGCGGGGCGGTCCGGTGAGCACCGTCGTTCTCTTCGCCATTCTCGGGCTGGGCTCCGGCGCGGCGTATGCGATCCTCGCCTGCGGCGTCGTCCTGGTGCACCGCGGCTCGGGAACCCTGAGCTTCGCCCAGGGCGCCGTCTGCATGTTCGCCGCCTTCCTCTTCGCCCGCCTCGTCGAGCAGGGAGTGCCCAAACCGCTGGCGCTCGTCGTGACCCTGCTCGCCGCGGGGACCTTCGGCGCGGGCTGGCATGCGGCGGTCATGCGGCCCCTTCGCTCCGCCCCGATCCTGGCCAAGGTGATCGTCACCCTGGGCCTACTCACCGCGCTGGAGGGAGCGGCCAGCCTCTGGTTCGGTGACCAGATCCGTAACGCCCCGAAGGTCCTGCCCACCGGCGACGTGGGCGTCTTCGGCGTCCAGTTCGGCCAGGACCGATTATGGCTGCTCGGCATCACCATCGTGATCGCGATCGCCCTCGCCGCCTGGTACAGCGCCACCCTGATCGGTGTCTCGACCCGAGCCGCCGCCGAGAATCCGCGCGGCGCCGCTCTTCTGGGCTTCTCGCCCGATCTCATCGCCGCCACGAACTGGGCCATCGGGTGTGCCCTGGCCGGCCTCGCCGGAATACTCATCGCGCCCATCGTCGGCCTGAGCATCGGCGGCCTCACCCTGCTCATTCTTCCAGCCCTGGCCGCGGCTCTCCTCGGTGGATTCCGCTCCTTCGGACTCACCGCACTCGCCGGGATTCTGATCGGGTCCGCGCAGTCCGAGATCGGCCGCTACTGGAAGCAGACCGGGGTCACTGACGCGCTGCCGTTCGTGGTCGTCATCGCCGCGGTCGTGCTGACCGGACGGCTGATCCCCGAGCGCGGCACAATCTCCACGGTCCGGCTGCCGCTCGCGCCCCGAGGCGGGATCCGCCCAAGCTCCGCGGTGGCCCTCATCGCCGTCGCGGTCGCAGGTCTGGCCCTCCTGAACAGCACCTACCAGTCGGGGCTCACCACCTCCCTCGTCACGATCAGTGCCGCGCTGTCCGTCGTGATCGTCACGGGATTTGTCGGCCAGACCTCGCTGATGCCCATGACGTTCGCCGGAATCGGAGGCCTGCTGACGTCGAAGTTCGCCGAGAACCTGAACGTGCCGTTCCCCTTTCCGCTGGTTCTCGCGGCCGTCTGCATGGTGCCGATCGGGATGCTTCTCGGTCTGCCGGCGCTGCGCGTGCGGGGACTCAACCTGGCGGTCGTCACCATCGGCGCCGCAGTCGCGGTGAACGCGGTGCTCTTCCTCAACCGGAGCTGGACCGGCGGGCAGACCGGCAGCCTCGCACCCTCCCCGTCGATCTTCGGATTCTCGCTCGATCCCTCGCTGCACCGCTTTCGGTTCGGCCTGTTCTGCGTCCTGCTCACCGCCCTGCTCGTCTGGGGTACGGGAAACCTTCGGCGCGGCCCATCCGGACTGCGGATGCTGGCCGTGCGCAGCAATGAGCGAGCGGCCACCGCGTCGGGTATCAGCGTGTCGAGCGCGAAACTTCAGGCCTTCGCGGTGTCGGCCGCGATGGCTGGGGTGTCGGGCTCGCTGCTGTCCTACCAGATCGGTGCCGTCTCCTTCGACCGCTTCGATGTCTTCGGATCGATCGGGCTGATCGTGCTCGTCTACATCGGCGGCGTGTCGATCGTCAGCGGCGCCATCTTCGCGGGCCTCGCCGCCGAGGGCGGCGTGTTCTACCTGCTCGTGCAGGACGCGATTGGCTCGGTCGCCCGCTACTACGGCCTGGCGTCCGGCCTGCTGTTGCTGCTGACCATCGTGGCCAATCCGGACGGCGCCGTGATCGCCGCGCGCCGGCAGTGGGCGTGGTTGAGATCCCGCGGTTCCCGGCCGCACCCCGCCCCCGGCCACCAGCCGGCCGAAACGCAGCCCGTCCGCCGGCCCGGGGAAACAACAGCACCCAGTTCCACCCCGCTCTAGTTCATCACCACGCGCTCGTTTATCACCACGGCAACTCCGGCGAAGGGAAACCTCATGCAGCCGATCCGGACTCCCCTCAGACGAGCGATAGCGGCGGGATTCTCCGCCGTCTGCGTGGCCGCGACGATGACTGGTTGCGGATCCAGCGGGGGCGGTGGGACCGGCTCGGCTGCCGCCGACCAGGCGGACACGCTGAAGGGTAAACCGGTCACCGTCGGTCTGATCGTCATGCAGTCGGGCGTGGCGGCGTCCGCGCAGGAAAACCAGTGGGTGGTGGGTACCAGAGCGGCCGTGGCCTATATCAACCACCAGCTCGGCGGGTTCGGCGGACGGCCACTGAAGATCGATTTATGCGACTCGAAGTCGACCTCGGCCGGTGCTCTGACCTGCGCGAACAAGCTGGCTGCGGACAAGGTCGATTTCGTCTCCGGCTTTGCCCTCGGGATCGGCGCGAACGCGCTGCCGATCTTCGCCAAGGCGGGTATCCCCGTGCACAGCGTGCCGATCTCACCGCAGGAGTACTCCAGCCCGGACAGCTTCCCCTATGGCGGCGGCTCGTTCACCGAGTACCCGGCCAACGCGGCGTACGCGACCTCGAAGCTGGGCGCGAAGAAGGGCGTGCTCGTCGTGTCGGACCTCGGCGACAGCAGCGCGGTGGTGAACTCGATGAACGTGTTCTTCCGTCGGGCCGGAGGCAGCGTGACCGCGATCACCGTCCCCGCCACCACCGCCGACCTCTCGCCACAGGTGGCCGAGGCCATCAAGACCAAGCCCGACACGATCTTCACCGCGCTCAGCGGGGTGCAGGACGCGACGCTCTACGAGCAGCTCGAGAAGCAGGGGTTCAGCCCGCGTAACATCATCGCCCAGGCCTCGGCTGTGGACGTCCCCAACTTCTTCGCCAAGGTCTCGCCGAAAACCGCGATCGAGGGCTCGCTCTATGGCGACATCTTCGTCAGTTTCGACGACACCGCGCAGCCGGACATCGCCACCTACCGCACGGCGATGAAGACGTACGAAAAGGACGAGGGTCGCACCGTGCTCGGCCAGTGGTCGTTCTCCACGGTCATGACGAACTACGCCATCGCGAAGAAGCACGGATTCGCCACCTTCTCCAGCGCGTCGCTCATCAAGGTGCTGAACACCGAGACTGTCCCGGTGTTCATGTCGTATCAGTACAATCGAGCGGCCGCGCCGAAGGGCGCGCCCGCTGTGGGTAACCCGTACGTGGTGTTCGTGCGCTACCAGGGCGGCAAGGTGGTCAACCAGCCCGGCGGTTGGGTCAATGGCGTCACCGGCGCGGCTGCTCCCTTCGACCCGTCGATCACGACGGGCTGATGTGGGACGCGCACGCCGGGCAGCGCGAGCGGGTGTACGTGACTGAGCGATCCACGGCTGCCCGGGGTTCACCGCACGGGGGAGCGTGCTCGTTCCGCGGCGAGCAGGCGGGCCGCCTCGACAGTGGACGCGGCGCGCACGGTGATCCCGCGGGCACTGGTCAGGAGCGCGGTGACGATGGCGCTGACGAACACGCGGCCGCTCAGCTCGTCGCGGGCGCCAGCGGTGAATCCGGTGCGCAGGGCACCTGTGCGGACCGTGTCGAGCTCTCTGGGGTCGAGCCACAACCAGGCTCGCAGCGCCATCCCCGGCGACGCCTGGTCGGGGTTGACGGCGAAGTCGGTGCGTCGCAGCTGTCGGCGAGGCTCCGTCGGCGTCGTCAGGGCGTCGATGACGGCGAGGTCGTCGCGCCAGTGCGCGATGAGCTCCTGGCGCTGGTCTTCCGGCCAGGTGAAGAAGTCCGCCGGGAGCCGCTCGGGGTGGCGAGCCAGTTCAGGGTGCGCTTCGAGCAGTTCCTCGCGCGGGCCGGGAGTGATGGTGTAGATCACGCCGGGAACGCGCCAGCGGTCCTCGGGGTCACCCGATCTGACGGTGACCGTGGGGGGCGGCGACGACTGCGCGGGAGCGGGCAGACCGGTGATCCGGGCGAACTCCTCCGGCGTCACACGGGAAAGGTCCCGAAACTCCCGGCTCGCGGACCCAGCCTGCGCCTGCGTGGTGTCGGTGGGCCGGGGGCCTGCCCGGCGGGTCGTATCGCGGGCCGTCCGCCGGCCCGTGTCGGAGTCCGGGCGGCGCATCGACGGCCAGTCCCCGGCGGCACTCGGCTCGTAGCCCCCCTGCCCGCCACCGCCGGCCACGCCCTCGTCGTCCCTGCCCGCGGAGCCGGTCGGTGCGCCGCTCGGGCGCAGGTACTCCCGGGCGTCGAACACGTCTTCGAGCGGCCAGGTCTGCACGAGATACGTCTCCACGCCTCGCGCGTCGGAGAACTGCGGCAGATCGCTCGCGGCCGCTCCGCCGGCACGCCGGAGGCGAACTCCGTAGCGGAACAGGGGCGGCCCGATGGTCAGCCTGCGTACCAGCTTTCCGCTGAGCGTCACGAGGGAGACGATCCCAGTCGGCGACACCAGCCGGAGATCCGCGGCGTAGTCCCACGCGGGGATCCCGTCGGGCGCGACGGTGGGCGCGGGTTCCGCGTCCCATGCCTCCATGCGGACGCTCGGCCGGTGCTCGGACGCGGCGCTGCGCACGTGTATCTGGGTGTGCCGGGCCAGGACGATCTCGGGCAGCATCGGCTCATCGACGTCGCCGGGGCCGTCGGGGTCGCCGAGGCCGACCAGGTGGAAAACGGCGTATTCCACCCGGACGTGCGTGTCGAGGGCGCGGATCAGGGTCGCCATAGCCGATGAGGTTCCTCTGTGTCGGGCCGACTTCGAATCCGTCACATGGTCCTACAGAGCCGGGCCGCGCCGGATCGGCGCGCCGGTCGCGGGGCGGGTACTCCGGGAGGCGGTTCAGTCGATCCCGAGGCCGCGCGCGACCTTCAGCTGGATCTGGCTGGTCTGCCGGATCTTCTCCAGCGTCTTCCGGTTGGCGGCGAGGCCGGGGCGTTGGAGCTCCGACTCGACGCTGAACCAGACGCCGACCAGATTGGTCTTTTTCTTGCAGGCGATGTCGGTCGCCGCGACGGCGGTTTCCGTCGCCGACACCGGGCCCGTGCGGAACCGTGGATCGGCGGCGGCGGCCAGCGGCGACGAATAGCGCAGACCATGCGTGCGCATGCAGGCCGACCAGGCGCGTTGGACGTCCTGCACGCGCCGGTCGCGGCCGGACGCGAAATAGCTGGTCTGGGAGAGCCGCTGCGCCAGGTCCGGGTCCAGGTCCGGGCCGCCGGGGGCGCCCGCGTTCAGCCGGCGTTTCGCCTCACCGGAGCAGCCGCCGTCCGGGATGGGCCGCCCGTCGACGGCGCCTGAGTGCCGACCGGTGAGGATGTCGAGCGTCCTGGGATCCGGCGGTGTCGTCGATTCCGCGGGCATCGGGGAGCTGCTGACCGGCCGGGGCTTGGACACGCGGTAGCCGGCCGTCGCGGCCAGCGCCGCGTCGGTGATGCCGTAGCGGCGTTCGTTCAGCGTGGCCGGCAGTGCCGCGTCGACGGCCCGCAGCCGCGGATCGGGCAGCCCGAACCTGCGCGTGCACTGGTCGAGCAGCGCCCGGTACGCCTGCGCGACCGATGCGGACTCGCGGGGGCCGAGCAGGTACCGATCGAGGGGAAGGCGCAGCGCGGCGCCGTCGAGAACCACCGGTGGACTGGCCGCCGAAACGGCGGCGGGTGCGACCGACCGTGGGCTCCCGCAGCCCGAGACGAACGCGGCAGCCAGTGCCACCGCCGGCGCCCACCGGGCGGCGGGGGCGAGCCGCCAGCGGGCGGTCCGCGGGCGGGGAGGATGCTGCCGGCCGAGGCGGCCCGCGTCGTGGGACATCGGTCTCCTGTCGGTCACCGCGACCGGCACGGCCGGTCAGGGCCGGTCCTGATCGTCCGGTGGGGGACGGGACCGGCCCTGAAACGGCACGTCGTCGGCGGGAGCGGTATACGGGAGCGGTATAGCGGACGGGTTCGGTACTCAAGTGGGGATCAGGTCCAGATGAAGGACTCGACGTTGTTGATGAACGTGCTGGTGAAGTCACCGCCGCTGCTCGGGGAGATGGTTCCCCAGGTGCCGGTGCTGTTCACGCCGGTGTAGACGCGGGCGGTGAGGTGCTGGTCGTAGTTCCAGGCGGATTCGGCATTGTTTCCGACCTGGGAGCCCTGCCCGATACCGAGCGAGCTGAAGGTGTTGTTGTTGAGGTTGTTGTCCGAGACGTAGAAGTCTGCGTGGCTGCCCCAGTATTTCTGGAAGTACCACAGACACAGGTCGCCGTCGCCGGTGCTGTACAGGTTGCAGACCCCGTCGAGGTGCGTCGCGCTGCCCCCCCCGTCGTTGCGGCCGGACTTGGTCGGGGCGGTGCTGAAAC
>NZ_JAMPTM010000020.1 GCF_025403375.1 Frankia gtarii | reverse complement strand
CACCGCGGCGGTGAGGGCGGTCGCGGCGGCCACCAGGCTCGCCGGTTCCAGCGGGAGGGCGAGGATGTCGACCGCCCCGGCGCGGCGCAGAATGGCGCGTTCGTGAGGGTCGGTGTCCTCGGTGAGAACGAAGGCCGGAATGGCGGCCGCGGTGGGGTCCGCCGCGAGCTGGGCGAGCAGTTCGGGTGCGGTCGCGTCGGGCAGGTCGTGGTCGAGCAGGATGAACGCCGGCCGCGCGCGGCGCACCGCGTCGACCGCGAGGGCCGCCCGCGGCACGGTGACCGGGTCGGCGGACAGGCTCCCGGTGAGCATGTCCGCGACCGCTGCCCGCACGGCCGGGTCCCCGCTGACGTGCACGACCCGAAAACCACCGGGAGCCGCCCGGCGCCCGGCCGTGGCCGGGCCGTTCCCCCCACCGACCCCGGAGACGCCCGCGTGCCGCCCTCCGTAGGCACCCTCGACGGCACCGTCCCGGCGGGCCCGCCCGTTGCCGGCTTCGCCGTACCCCGACTGGCCGTACCCCGACTGGCCGTACCCCGACTTGCTGTGACCGGCGCGTTCGTGACCGGTCTCGGCGTAATGAGCGCGCCCATGGCCGGCGTCGCCGTACCCCGACTGGCCGTACCCCGACTGGCCGTACCCCGCTTCGCGGTAGCCGGAGCCGGAGCCGCCGAGATGATCACCGAAACCGTCGTCGTCCTCGTCGGGGTCCTCGAAGCGCATGTCGACGGCGTCGAGCACGACGGCGAACACGCTGCCGACCCCGTACCGGCTGGCGACGGTCAGCACCCCGCCCATGGCGGTGACCAGGGCGTGGGACAGGGCGAGCCCCAGCCCGCTGCCCTCGATCCCGCTGCGCTCGGCGCCGAGCCGCTCGAACGGACGGAACAACCGGTCGATCGCCCGCGGGGACAGGCCCGCGCCGTCGTCCTCGACCTCGATGCGGATCCGGGAGCCGGTGATCGGCACGATGCCGACCCGCACGCTGCCGCCCTCGCGGCCGTACTTCAGGGCGTTGCCGACCAGGTTGAGCAGCACCTGCCACAGCCGGCGGCGGTCCGCGTCGGCGATGAGCGGCACGGCCGGGTCGATCACGCGCCGGATGCTGCGCTGGGCGGCGAGCGGTTCGACCAGCTCCACCACGCCCTGGACGATGTCGAGGACGTTGACCGGGCCCTTGTTGATGTCGCCGCGACCCGCGCGCAGCCGAGCCAGGTCCAGTACGTCGTCGATGAGCGCCTGCATGTGCCGGCCGCCGGTGATGATCCGTTCGACGTCGTCGTGCAGGTCGGGGGTGAGTGGCTCCAGCTCCAGTAGCTGGGCGAAGCCGAGCATCGCGTTGAGGGGGGTGCGCAGCTCGTGGCCCAGGCGCGCGATCAGCTCGTCCTTGGCCCGGGAGTCGTTCTCGGCGATCTCGCGGGCGCGCTGGTCGGTGGTGTCGCGGGCGAGCAGGACCAGCCCGCCGTCCGGATCGCGCCGGATGGTCACGTGGTGGGGCACGGTCGCCCCGGTGGGGTCGACCAGCCCCACGGAGCCGCGCCACTGCCCGGACTGCGCCAACGCGGCCGTGACGGCCTCGTCGAGCGCCGCGCGGAACGCCGGGTCGACGACCTCGATGAGGTCCCGCAGGTGCGGGTCGCGGGGGATCCGGTCACCGAGGAACGTGCGGGCCGCGGCACCCAGGTCGGTGACATGACCGTCCGCACCGACGACCACAGCCAGGTCCGTCAGCGCATCGAGCAGCGTGCGTGGCCCCACCTACGCCTCGTCATCCGTTTTCTTCCACCCCACGGCGGGCAATGGTAGGGCGTGCCGTCAGGGACCGTTGTCCCGGGTTTGCGTAATCGCCCAAGCGGGGGTCGATCGCGCAACTTTTCGTGACAAGTCACTAGCTTACCGACCCATCCGTTTTGTCAACGTAGCAGGCGCGTGGCGCTGCGTCGGAGGGATGGCCGCGGGGGCACCGGCGTGGTAGGTCTGATCGCATGCTGGTTGCCTTCAGTGTCACGCCCATCGGAACCGGCGAGGGTGTCGCCGAGCTGGTCGCCGAGGCGGTCCGCATCGTGCGCGCCAGTGGCCTGCCGCACGAGACCAACGCCATGTTCACCACGATCGAGGGCGAGTGGGACGAGGTGATGGACGTCGTGCGCCGGGCCACCGAGGCCGTCGGCGGCCGTGCCGGCCGGGTCAGCCTCGTGCTCAAGGCGGACCTGCGTCCCGGCGTCAGCGATGCCCTGCACGGCAAGGTGGCGAGCATCGACCGACTGCTCGCCGGGGACGAGGCCGGTTGATCCAGGCCGCCGGACGCCGCGGCGGACAACGGGCCCCGAAAAGTCCTCCACCGGCAGGGCCGTCAGCCCCGCCCGGATGTCACGATGGAGGCATGCAACGTAGGCCACCAGTCCCATCCGGATCGCCGCGGGGTGCGGGAGGCCCGGGACGACCCGGGCGCATGCCCGACAGCCTCGGCGGTCTGCGCCTCGCCGGCGCCGTCCCGCTGGACCCGAAGCCGGCCACCCCGCCTCCGCCCGCGAACGCCGGCCCCGCCGCGACAGGCACCGCCGCCGGCACCGACGGCGCGCCCGCCGGCCCCGTGGTCATCGACGTCACCGAGGAGAGCTTCGCGAGCGACGTCGTCAGCCGCTCGATGCAGGTGCCGGTCGTGCTCGACTTCTGGGCGTCCTGGTGCGGTCCCTGCAAGCAGCTCAGCCCGGTGCTGGAGAAGCTGGCCGTGGCCGACGGCGGTCGCTGGGTTCTCGCCAAGATCGACGTCGACGCCAACCCGGGGCTCGCCCAGGCGGCGGGGGTGCAGGGCATCCCGGCGGTGAAGGCCGTCGTCGGTGGGCGCATCATCGGTGAGTTCACCGGCGCCGTGCCCGAGCGCGAGGTGCGCAACTGGCTCGACCAGCTGCTCTCCCTCGTCGACGAGGCGACGGGCGGGGTGCCCGGTGCGGCGGCCGGGGATCCGGCGCGGGACCCGTACCTGGCGGCGGCGGAGGATGCGCTGGCCCGCGGCGACATCGACACGGCGGTCGAGTCCTACCGGGCCCGCCTTGCCGAGGCGCCGGGGGACGCGGAGGCGCTCACCGGCCTCGCCCGCGCCGAGCTGCTGCGCCGGGTGCGCGATCACGACCCGGCGGACATCCGCAGGCGGCTCGCGGCCGATCCCGACGACGTCGACGCCGCGATCGCCGCAGCGGACCTGGGTATCGCGCAGGGCGACGTCGCCGGCGCGCTCGCTGGCCTTGTCACGGTCGTGCGGCGCACGTCCGGTCCGCAGCGGGAGCAGGCGCGCGCCCACCTCGTCGACTTGTTCCAGGCGCTCGGCGACGCCGAGCCCGCCGTCGCCCCCGCCCGTCGCTCCCTGGCCGCAGCCCTGTTCTGACGTCGGTTCCTTCCGGCGAGCACCGAGGGGCTGGATGTGGTCACAGCACATGACCGCGTCCAGCCCCTCGGTGCCGTCGAGCCCCCCACAGCCATCGCCGGCCAGGGCATCGGCGCTCGCCGCCGAGCCCGGCCGCACCCGGTTCTGATGCGCTGAGCTTCGGTTGTTCGTCCGCCCGAGCGGACACTGCCGCCCGCCGGCTCGGTCGAGTTCCTGTCGTCCGCGACCGAATCTTTCCAGGAATGCCCCCGTCCCATCGGATGTGGGGTTTCCTTGATGGCGGAACCCGTCGGCGAGCAGCATCCGGCCGTCATGGCCGGACCGGGCGGGACCTGGGCGGCGCCATGGGCCGGACCGGCCGGCCGATCGCGAATCTGGTCAAAACTGGGATCGAGGCCGCAGAGTGTCCGCGGGCGGTCAGGGGGCTGGCCGAGATCAACTTACGCCTGCAACACAGCTACGAATGTTCCGGACCGGCGCCGGCCTGCCCGCTGATCACCGAATGGAATCCGGCGCCGCAACCGGAGGCTGGGCCGTGGGCACCCGGCTGGCGCCCATGGCTACCAGCCGGGTGTTCGGCCCCTATTCGGGCACCAGCCAGACCGACGCGAGCGGCGGCAGCGTCAGGGTCGCGGAGGCGGGCAGGCCGTGGTGGGGTTCCTCGACGGCCTGCACGGCGCCGAAGTTGCCGACGTTGCCGCCGCCGTAGCGCTGCCCGTCGGAGTTGAGCACCTCCCGCCAGCGGCCGGGGAAGGGCAGACCGAGGCGGTAGCCATGGTGGCCGACTCCGGCGAAGTTCGTGACGCAGGCCAGTACCCCGCCGTCCGTCACCTCCGCGCCCGCCGGGCCGTTGCCGACCGCCGGCCCATCCGCCATGCCGGCTCCGGCCGGCTCGGCTCCGGCCGGGCGGCCGGCGGCGGAGGCTCCGTCCGACCAGCGTAGGAACGAGAACACGTTGTTGGCGGTGTCGTTGGCGTCGATCCAGGAGAAGCCGGTCGGATCGCTGTCCCGGCGGTAGAGGGCCGGGGTGGATCGGTACAGCTCGTTGAGGTCCGCCAGCAGGTTGGCCACGCCCCGGTGCGCCGCGTCGCTCAGCAGCGGCCAGTCGAGCGAGGCGGCCTCGTTCCACTCGTTGTCCTGGCCGAACTCGCAGCCCATGAACAGCAGCTTCTTGCCGGGATGCGCCCACATGTAGGCGTAGAGCGCGCGCAGGTTCGCCAGCTGCTCCCACCGGGAGCCCGGCATCTTGCGCAGTAGTGAACCCTTGCCGTGGACGACCTCGTCGTGGCTGAACGGCAGGACGAAGTTCTCCGAGTAGGCGTAGACCATCGAGAACGTCATCTGGTGGTGGTGGTAGCTGCGGTGCACCGGCTGGCGGGAGTTGTAGTCCAGCGTGTCGTGCATCCAGCCCATGTTCCATTTGAACCCGAACCCGAGCCCGCCGAGATGGGTGGGGCGGGTGACGCCGGGCCAGGACGTCGACTCCTCGGCGATCATCATGACGCCCGGGAAGCGCCGGTAGACCGTCGCGTTGGTCTCCTGAAGGAACGCCACCGCCTCGAGGTTCTCCCGGCCACCGTGCACGTTCGGCACCCAGCCGCCGTCGGGGCGGGAGTAGTCGAGGTAGAGCATCGAGGCCACGGCGTCGACCCGCAGGCCGTCGATGTGGAACTCCTCGAACCAGTACACCGCGTTGGCGACGAGGAAGTTGCGCACCTCGTTGCGGCCGACGTCGAAGACGTAGGTCCCCCAGTCGGGCTGCTCGCCTCGGCGCGGATCGGGGTGCTCGTACAGCGGGGTGCCGTCGAAGCGGCCCAGCGCCCAGGAGTCCCGGGGGAAGTGCGCCGGCACCCAGTCGACGATCACGCCGATGCCGGCGTGGTGCAGCGTGTCGACGAGGTGGCGGAACTCGTCCGGGCTGCCGAAGCGCGCTGTCGGCGCGTAGTACGCCGACACCTGGTAGCCCCAGGAGCCGCCGAACGGGTGCTCCGCGACGGGCAGCATCTCCACGTGCGTGAAGCCGTTGTCCAGGACGTAGGCGGTGAGCTGGTCGGCGAGCTCACGGTAGGACAGCCCACGCCGCCACGAGCCCAGGTGGACCTCGTAGACGCTGATCGGCTCGGCGTGCCAGGCCGTGCGGGCGCGCCGGGCGAGCCAGTCCTGGTCGTCCCACGTGTAGTCCGAGTGGGTGACGACACTCGCGGTGGCGGGCGGGACCTCGGTGCGGAACGCCATCGGGTCGGCCTTCTGCCGCCACACCCCGTCGAAGCCGAGGATCTCGTACTTGTACCGCAGCCCGACGCCGGCGCCGGGCACGAACAGCTCCCAGATGCCGCTGTGGCCCAGCGAGCGCATCGGGAACGCCCGGCCGTCCCAGAAGTCGAAGTCGCCGACCAGGCGCACCCCTCGTGCCGACGGCGCCCACACGGCGAAGCCCACCCCGGTGACGGTCGCACCGCCCGGGGTCGTCAGCTCGCGCAGGTGCGCTCCGAGCACCTTCCAGAGCTCCTCGTGCCGACCCTCGCTGATCAGGTGCAGGTCCACTTCGCCGAGAGTCGGCAGGTGGCGGTAGGGGTCGTCGACGACGTGTGAGTCGTGCGGGTAGGCCACCTCGACGCGGTAGTCGGGCAGGATCCCAGGCAGCGCCGCGGCGAACACCCCGCCGCTGTGCAGCCGGGTCGCCGGGTGGCGGTCCTCGCCGACGAGCACGGTGACGGCGCTCGCGTCGGGACGCAGCACCCGCACGACGGTCGTGTCCCCGGCCGGGTGCGCCCCGAGCAGCGCGTGCGGGTCGTGGTGGGTGCCGTTGACGAGCCGTTCCAGGTCCTCCCGGGCCAGGCCGATCGACGCGGCCGGCGCCTGCGCGGTGGCGCCGACGGGGCTGCCGAGGCCGGCGGCTGCGGAATCGGTGGTCGGGGCCGCGTCGGGGCCGACCGGGGTCGGCTGGTCGCCCGTCGCCGTCGGTGCGGCGGTGTCCGCGCCGTCGAGGTCGCGAAGGCGTCCCGGCTCCCAGTCGGCCAGAGCCACGCGGCCCGATCGGCCGCGGACCGGCGCGCTCGGCGGATCGAGGTCGGGCCGGCCGGTGATCTGCCCGGCGCCGCGGTGTCCCGTCCGCGCCGTGCCGTTGTTGACGTCGCCGTTGTTCACTGGGACACCCCTGCCTCTCTCTTCGCGATGGGGCTGATGGTCTGGCTGACCGGTGTCGGCGGCGGGTCGATCCGCCCCGCGCCCGCTCATTCGGCCGGCGGGTGGGTCTGGGTGAGCCGCTCCACCGAGGCCATCGGGATGCCGATCCACCCCGGCCGGTGACGCACCTCGTACAGCACCTCGTAGACGGCCTTGTCGAGCTCGAACGCGCGCAGCATCGCCGCGTCCTCCTGCGGGTCGCGACCGGCCACGGCGCCGTACCCCCGGCAGAAGGCCTCACGGTTGCGGTCGGCCCACTCCTGGGCCCGGTAGACCAGCGCGGGTTCGTCGCCCCGCTCCAGCAGCATGGAACGGGCAGCGTAATCGAACGAGCGCAGCATTCCGGCGACGTCGCGCAGCGGTGACTCCAACCCCACTCGCTCGATGACCGGGCGGGCCGGCTCGCCCTCGAAGTCGAACAGCACCCAGCCCGAGTCGACCCGAAGGACCTGGCCGAGATGCAGGTCGCCGTGCAGTCGCTGAAACGGCCGGGGATGGACGACCGACGGTGCCGCGCCGGTCAGCTCGTCGTAGCACTTGCGCACGGCGGCCTCGAAGGGACGCAGCTCGGCGATCGCCTCGACGGCGGCGTCGAGGCGGCCGTGCAGGTAGGTCACCAGGGCGCGCAGCGCGTCCGCGGTGGGCTGGCGTGTCGGCAGTGCCCGGGCGAGGTCCGCGTGCACCTCGGCGGTGGCCGCGCCGAGCCGCTCGGCCTCCGCGGAGAAGTCCCCGCCGACCTCGTCGGCATGCAGGTCGGCCTCGGCGTAGAGGTCGCGCACGCTGGCCAGTGCCAGCCGCCAGCCCTCGGTTCCGCTGCGCAGGTACTCCTGGAGGAAACCGAACGTGGTCGGCTGCCCCTCGAGTTCCCCGGAGAACCACGCGACCGGGGCGGCGACGTGCGTGCTGCCGGATTCGGCGAGGGCCCGGGTGACCTCCAGGTCCGGGTTGAGGCCCGGCCAGAGCCGGCGGAACACCTTGAGGATGTAGGCGTCCCCGTAGATGATCGAGGTGTTGGACTGTTCCACGCCGACGGCGTGCGCGGGCAGGTCGTCCAGCACCCGCGTCGACTCGGCGACGAGGTCGTCCCGGCGGGCGGAGCGGCCGAGGAACTGCAGCAGGGCGGAGCTGCCGTCGGGGTCGTGCAGCCCGTCGTACACCAGCCCGCCGCCGCACTCGCCGATCAGGAAACCCTCGTGGCCGAAGGGGGCGTCGGCCCGGATCACCATGGGCACCTGGTAGTGGTCCGGCGGCCCGTGGTCGTAGTCGACGTCCACGACGAGCAGCCGCAGCGGCTCGAAGACGGAGATGTCCCGGCGGATCCGGATCCGCCCGACGCCGCGGCCCTTGCCGGCGAACCAGCGCTGTCGAGGAAGCCAGTCGGTCAGCAGGCCGGTCAGCTCGGCGTGGTGGTCACCCATCCTCGACCTCCCGATGCCTGTGCTCGACGATCATCGTGTGCACCTAACGTCGAATATCCCGAAAGTTACCTTTCGTCGGCCGTGTTGCGCGTACCTCCGCGGCGACCTCGGTGTTCCCGCCGACCCCGTCCCGCGGTCCGCCGGCCGCCCCTGGTCTCACCTGACCCGGCCATCGTCACCAAGGTCATCGTCACCAAGGTCGGGTCCTGCGTCCTACTCTCCCCCCGACGGCCTCAGGGGGCTAGGGGGTGAATTCCCCCGGTACGGTCAACGCGAACCAGTAATGTCCGTGTCCGGGCAACGTCAGAAGGTAAGGCAGCTCACCGATCGGCGGGAAGTGCACCCGGCCGAGCAGCTCGACGGGCACCAATCCCTCGAACCGCCGCAGATCGAGCTCCACCGGCTGGGCGAAGCGGGACAGGTTCGCGACACACAGCACCCGGTCGTCGCCGAACTCGCGCACGTACGCGAAGACCGACGGATTGGACGCGGCCAGCTCCTCGTACGTACCCAGACCGAAGACGGGATGGCGCTTGCGCACCTCGATCATCCGCTTCGTCCAGGCCAGGAACGATGTCTGCATCCGCTGCCCGGCCTCGACGTTGAGGGCCTGGTAGCCGTACACCGGGTCCATGATCAGAGGCAGGTAGAGCCGGGCCGGATCGGACGTGGAGAAGCCGGCGTTGCGGTCGGGCGACCACTGCATCGGGGTTCGCACGCTGTCCCGGTCGCCGAGGTAGATGTTGTCGCCCATGCCGATCTCGTCGCCGTAGTACAGCACCGGGGACCCCGGCAGCGACAGCAGCAGGGCGGTGAACAGCTCCATCTGGTCGCGGCTGTTGTCCAGCAGTGGGGCCAGCCGGCGGCGGATGCCGATGTTCGCCTTCATGCGGGGGTCCTTGGCGTACTCCGCCCACATGTAGTCGCGCTCGTCGTCGGTCACCATCTCCAGGGTGAGCTCGTCGTGGTTGCGCAGGAAGATGCCCCACTGGCAGTTCGGCGGGATCTGCGGCGTCTGGGCCAGGATCTCGGAGATGGGATAGCGCGACTCGCGGCGCACCGCCATGAAGATGCGCGGCATCAGCGGGAAGTGGAACGCCATGTGGCACTCGTCGTCGTTGCCGAAGTACTCGACGACGTCGGAGGGCCACTGGTTGGCCTCGGCGAGCAGCACCCGGTCGGCGTACTTCGCGTCGACCTCCTTGCGGACCCGCCGGAGATACTCGTGGGTCTCCGGCAGGTTCTCGCCGTTGGTGCCGTCCCGCACGTAGAGGTAGGGCACCGCGTCGAGCCGGAAACCATCGATGCCGAGATCCAGCCAGAAGCGCAGGACCTCCAGCATCGCCTCCTGGACATCGGGGTTGTCGTAGTTCAGGTCGGGCTGGTGGGAGAAGAAGCGGTGCCAGTAGTACTGGCCACGCACCGGGTCCCAGGACCAGTTCGACTTCTCCGTGTCCACGAAGATGATCCGTGCCTCGGGATACCGCTCGTCCGTGTCGGACCAGACGTAGAAGTCCCCGAAGGGCCCGTCCGGATCCGACCGGGACGCCTGGAACCACGGGTGGGCGTCGGAGGTGTGGTTCATCACCAGGTCGGCGACGATCCGGATACCGCGACGGTGTGCCTCGTCGACGAGGCTGACGAAATCGCCGAGGTCACCGAACTCGGGCAGGATCTGGAAGTAGTCGCTGATGTCGTAACCGCCGTCGCGCAGCGGCGAGGAATAGATCGGCAGCAGCCACAGGCAGTCGACGCCGAGCCACTCCAGATAGTCGAGCTTGGAGATCAGACCGCGGATGTCGCCCGTGCCGTCGCCGTTGGAGTCGGCGAAACCCCGGATGAGTACCTCGTAGAACACGGCCCGCTTGAACCAGTACGGGTCGCGGGACGTCTCTCCGACGGGACCGGCGGGGGCCGGGCGGGGGATGTCGTCGCCGATGGGCTCGCTGAGCGGCTCCGGTTCCATCACGACCGGGCCCGCACGGTGAGGATGTGCGCGGGCTCGACCGACGGATCGAGCCGGACGTAGTTGTCCCGGCTCCACTGATAGGTCTCGCCGGTGATCTCGTCGGTCACGTCGAAGGAGTCGTCCCAGCCGAGGCCCAGGGCGGGCATGTCGAGGCGCACTGTGGTCTCCCGCGCTTCGTGCGGGTCGAGGTTGACGATGACGAGCACGGTGTCGGCCGGACCGCCTGGTCCGCCCGGGCCGTCCACCTCGGCCAGCCGCTTGGAGTAGACGATGAACTCGTCGCCGTCGGCGTGGTGCAGGTGCAGGTTGCGCAGCCAGTGCAGCGCCGGGTGGGCTCGGCGGATCTGGTTGAGCCGGGTCAGGTAGGGCGCGAGCGAGCGGCCCTCGCGCTCGGCCGCCGCCCAGTCTCGCGGCCGGTACTGGTACTTCTCCGAGTCGAGGTAATCCTCGCCGCCCGGCCGGACCGGGGCGTTCTCATACAGCTCGTATCCGGCATACACACCCCAGGTCGGCGACATCGTGGCCGCGAGCGCTGCCCGGATCCGGAACGCTGCGGGCCCGCCCTCCTGCAGGTAGCCCGGCAGGATGTCCGGGGTGTTCACGAAGAAGTTCGGCCGCATGTAGTGGGCGGCTTCGATCAGCTCCTGGGCGTACTCCTCAAGCTCCCATTTCTGGTTGCGCCAGGTGAAGTACGTGTAGGACTGGGTGAAACCGATCTTGGCGAGGGTGTGCATCATCGCCGGCCGGGTGAACGCCTCGGCGAGGAACAGCACATCCGGCTCGGTGGCCTTCACCTGGCCGATGAGCCACTCCCAGAACTCGACCGGCTTGGTGTGCGGGTTGTCCACCCGGAAAATTCGCACTCCGTGCGCGGTCCAGTGCCGGACGACCCGCAGGATCTCCTGGTACAGCCCGGTCGGGTCGGTGTCGAAGTTCAGCGGGTAGATGTCCTGGTACTTCTTCGGCGGATTCTCCGCGTATGCGATCGAGCCGTCGCTGCGCACGACGAACCACTCCGGGTGGTGCTTCGCCCACGGATGGTCCGGCGCGCACTGCAGGGCGAGATCCAGGGCGATCTCCATGCCCAGGGAGCGGGCCCGCGCCACGAACAGGTCGAAGTCCTCGATCGTCCCCAGGTCCGGGTGCACGGCGTCGTGGCCGCCGTGCTCGCTGCCGATCGCCCAGGGCGAGCCGGGATCGTCCGGGCCGGGAACGAGGGTGTTGTTCGGACCCTTGCGGTTGATCTCACCGACCGGGTGGATCGGCGGCAGATACACCACGTCGAAGCCCATCGCGGCGATAGCCGGCAGGCGCGCGGTGGCGGTGAGGAAGGTCCCCGAGCGCGGCGGGTCGAGGGTCGCCCCCTCCGAGCGCGGGAACATCTCGTACCAGCTCCCGTACAGCGCCCGGGGTCGGTCGACCCAGATCCGGTACAAGGACGAGCGGGTGACCAGCTCGCGCAGCGGGAAGGCGTCCAGCAGGCTCGTCAGCCGAGGGTCGAGGGTCGCGGCGATCCGTTCGTGGGGATCGTCGCGGGTGTCGTCTCGCAGCGCCGCCACCGCCCGGGCGAGCTCGGCGCGGCGCCCCTCCGGCACGCCCGGCAGCGCCCGCAGCAGCAGGCGCGCGCCGTCCTCGAGGTCGACCGCGAGCTCGTCGACGCTCTGCCCCGCCCCGACCTTGAGCTCGATGCCGTGCCGCCAGGTGGCGACCGGATCCGACCACGCCTCGACGCGGTACCCCCACAGGCCCTCGTCGCCGGCAGTGATCTCCGCCTCGAGCCGGTCGGTCCCGACACCCGCGGAATGCATGCGGATGAACGGCGTGCCCTGGCCGTCGGGACCCGACAGCACGACGTTCGCCCCGATGAGATCGTGACCCTCGCGGAACACGGTCGCACCGACAGTGAGATTTTCGCCCACGACCGCGCGCGCAGGCCACTGCCCGCACGACACGACCGGGGTCACATTGGAGATGACTACCCGGCCTACTGAACGTCCGATCATCATGGCGACCTTATCCAGACGAACCACACCTCAATGGTCCGCCCTGCACGTGGCGAATAGCGACACCTCTGCGTGAACTGCCTGGGGCCTCCGGATGGGTGATTGTTGGTGTTGGGGTGGGTCCGCCGGCCCCGTCCGGATGGTTCCGCCGGAGCCGATGTTCCCCAGTTGCGGCGTCCACGAACGTCCGAACCTCGTCTGTTGTGCCGTCCGGCGTGCACTTTCGCTGCCGTACCGGTGACAGTGGCGGGTCAGGCGCGGGTTTGGTGGACCCGCCCATCGTTGATGATGCGTTGGGTGACCGGATGGTTCATGTTCCACCCGCGTTACCGGCGAGTGAAGTGACCGCCCGATCGGGTCATCGCGAGTCGGGTCCGGATCCTGTCGAATTCGCGACGGCGCGCGGGCCCGCGGCCTGGACGGGTAGGACGCTGCGGTCACGGATGGACCGCCGGTGGGAACCTCGCGCGTGACTCGTTCGTCCCGCAGAGCAACACGTACCCCGGCACGTGGCTTCGCGGGCGGAGAGTGACCGTGCTGTTCGCGCCGGGCAGTACGCTGCCGGCGCCCGCCCGCCCGCCGGGGTACCGGGGTCACCTGGAGGCGCACCGCGCTCCCGTACAGCGGCCGCCGCCCCGCGTGGTGGCCCCCAGACAACGCAGTTCGACGTACAGCAGGAGGAACAGTGGGAGTCAGTCTCAGCAAGGGCGGCAACGTGTCGCTGTCCAAGGAGGCGCCCGGCCTGACCAACATCGTGGTCGGCCTCGGCTGGGACGTGCGTAGCACGACCGGCGCCGACTTCGACCTCGACGCCAGCGCCATCGCGTGCCGCGCCGACGGCAAGGTCGTCTCGGACGGGCACTTCGTCTTCTTCAACAACCTCAAGAGCCCCGAGGGTGCGATCGAGCACCAGGGCGACAACCTCACCGGTGAGGGCGAGGGCGACGACGAGGCCATCTCCGTGAACCTCACGTCGCTGCCCACGGAGATCGACAAGATCGTGTTCCCGGTCTCCATCTACGAAGCGGACTCACGCCAGCAGAGCTTCGGTCAGGTCCGCAACGCCTTCATCCGCATCGTCAACGGCACCGGCGGCACCGAGATCGCCCGCTACGACCTCACCGAGGACGCCTCCACCGAGACGGCGATGGTCTTCGGCGAGGTCTACCGGCACGGGGCGGACTGGAAGTTCCGCGCCGTCGGCCAGGGCTACGCCTCGGGCCTGGCCGGCATCGCCCGCGACTTCGGCGTCAACGTCTGACCCGGTCCGCGTCACTGCGCACCACGCCGGGCAGCGTGCCCGGCGACCGGGTGGCCGGGGCTGGTCCTGTGACCGGCTCCGGCCACCCCGCAGGCGCCCGTCCGCCGGCCCGGGACGACCGGCGGCCACGCAACGTGCTCCATCACCTGGCGTGTGTGGAGGTAGTGCGCGGGTAGGGGCGTGCTTATTCGGTGTAACCCATTTGTCAGGTCGCGCCCACCGGACGAGCAGCTACGATGCCGTCGACCGCCGCTCCGGGCCAACCGGCCGCGGGCCGACGCGGTCTCCGGCGAGTTCAGGCGACGTGGCGGGATCCGACGGACCGCGGATCCGCCCGCGCGGCGCGACCGGGGTCTGGCGATCGGTCCGGGAAGGTGTTGATAGGCGTGCACGCCTTGCGGATCTTCGGGTGGTCGTTGGCGATCACCGCGATCGGGGTGGTCGGAGCGGGGGTGATCGGCAGCCCGCGGGATGCGGCCATCGTGGCCATCCTCGCCGTGCTCGAGATCAGCCTCTCCTTCGACAACGCGGTCATCAACGCGACGATCCTGCGCCGGATGAACCCGTTCTGGCAGAAGCTCTTCCTGACGCTGGGCGTCGTCATCGCCGTGTTCGGCATGCGGCTGCTCTTCCCGATCGTCATCGTGGCGCTGACCGCGCACATCGGCCCGGTCAAGGTCTTCGACCTGGCGCTCAACGACAGCGCGCAGTATGCGGAGAAGCTCGGTGACGCGCACCCGGCGATCGCCGCGTTCGGCGGGATCTTCCTGTTCATGCTGTTCCTGGACTTCCTGTTCGACACTGAGCGGGAGATTCAGTGGATCAAGAAGCTGGAGGAGCCGCTGCGGCGCGCCGGCCAGCTCGACGTGATCCCGACCGTGATCGGCCTCATCGCGCTGCTCGTCGTGGGCGAGGCGTTCTCCGGTGACCACACCCAGCAGGTGCTGACCGCGGGCGTCGCCGGCCTGGCCACCTACCTCGGGGTGCGTGGCCTCGGGGAGTTCTTCGAGGCACGCGGAGTCGGCGCCGAGGAGGACGACGACGCCGACGCCGAGACCGCCGGGGACTCCGGGAAGTCGGCCGGCACCCCGCGTTCCTCCGGGCCCCCGAAGCTGGTGCTCGCCACCGGCAAGGCGGCCGCCTTCCTGTTCCTCTACCTGGAGGTCATCGACGCGTCGTTCTCGTTCGACGGCGTCGTCGGCGCATTCGCGATCTCCCAGAACATCTTCGTCATCGCCACCGGCCTGGGCATCGGCGCGATGTACATCCGGTCGCTGACCGTGTACCTCGTCCGCCGGGGCACTCTGTCCGAGTACATCTACCTCGAACACGGCGCGCACTACGCCATCGGCGCGCTGGCAATCATCCTCGCCATCTCGATCGAGACCGAGGTCCCGGAGATCGTCACCGGGCTGGTGGGAGTGGCCTTCATCGGCCTGGCGCTGGTGTCGTCCATCCTGCACCGCCGCCGGCACGCCGATGCGGACTCCGAGGACTCCGCCGGCCCGGTCAGGGGCGACGAGGGCGAGGGCGGTCAGGGTCAGCCGCGCGAGGCGGTGAGTACGCCGCTGTAACACCGCCGCGGCCAGCCGCGGTCGGCGACGGCGGACGGCGGACGGACCGCCGGGCGTCTCGCTCATCGCGTGGGCGCCGCGGTCTGGAGCGGTCCACCGCGGATGTGACATCGTCGGGGCGACATCGGCGCAGCCGGCGACCATCCACCCACCGGCCGTATCCGTCCACCGATTGCAGATCACCAATCCGGCAACCGCAAAGGAGCGGACCATGGGCATCGATTACTCCAAGCGTCCCAGCGCACCACCGGCCGGCTCCGGACCGGTTTCGCTGAGCAAGGTGACGCTGACGAAGTCCGCGCCATCCGTGTCGCTGAGCAAGCAGGGTGGCGGCGGCCGGCTACACGTCAACCTCAACTGGAACCAGAATCCGGCCGGCGGCCAGCAGCAGAAAGGCGGCTTCCTCAAGCGGGTGCTCGGCGCCGCCGGTGGGGGCATCGATCTGGACCTGGCCGCGCTGTTCGAGCTCGCCGACGGCCGCTCCGGCGTGGTCCAGGCGTTGGGCGACGCGTTCGGCTCCTTCGACGGCCCCCCCTACGTCAATCTGGACGCGGACGACCGGACCGGTGCCGCCGTGGGCGGCGAGAACCTCTACGTCAACCTCGCGCAGATCGGCCAGATCCGCCGGCTGCTCGTGTTCGCCTTCATCTACCAGGGCGTGGCCTCGTTCGACCAGGCCGGCGCGGTGGTAACCCTGACGCCCGCTCAGGGTGCCCCGATCGAGGTACGCCTCGACGAGCAGGCCGGCGGCGCACGGATGTGCGCGATCGCCCTGCTGACGAACACCGGCAATGACTTCACGGTCAGCCGTGAGGTCCGGTACGTCAGCGGCCACCGCGAGCTCGACCAGGCATACGGCTGGGGGCTGGACTGGACCGCCGGCCGTAAGTGAGACACGCCGGTACCTCGCGATGACCCCCCCGGTCCCGCCGCCCGGCGGCGAGGAGGATCGATACCCGATGTTCCAGCCACGCCGCGATCCCGCGCCCCGCGGCCGGGGAAGCTGGTTCCCGCCCGGCGGGGCGCGCTCCGGCCCACCGGGCGAGGAGGTTCCCGGTCCCTCGGATCCGGATCCGGATCCGTTGGAGCCCGACCCGTTGGAGCCGGATCCGCTGTCGGCCACCGGCGACCCGGGACGGGACCCACGGGGGGCGCGGGACGGGTTGGAGCCGTACGGCGCCGGTGGTTACTCGCCGTGGCGAGGACCGAATCGTTCCACCCAGGACCGAGCTGTGCCGGATCGAGCTGTGCCGGACCGAGCTGTGCCGGACCGGACAGCTTTCGAGCGGTCGGAGCGGGACGCCGGGCCCCTGCGTGACGACCTTCTTCGCGGCTGGAATCCGGGGTCGGCCGGCCGAGGCCCGGGGGACTATTTCGCCCCGCCCGAGCGCACTCACCGCTCCGGCGGGTCCCAGGAGGTTGGCGGGGGGGAGACTGCCGGGTCCGGCACCCACTGGGACGAGTCCGTACCAACAGGGGTGCGCGGATTCGGGGTGCCTGCGCTCGGCGCGGCCCCGCCGCTCGACCCGTACGCGCGCACGGGTCGCGATCGTCCCGGTGCCCTGGACCCCCTCCGCGCCGATGACCTCCGCGGCGCCGATGACCTCCGTCACTCTGATGACCTCCGCCACTCTGATGACGCCCGCCACTCTGATGACGGCCCCGGCTCCGCGGTGGACGCCCTCGGCGGTGCGGCGACGAGTACGGACGCCGTCGACGTGGCGCCCGGCACCGACGGCTACGACGGCCAGCGCTGGCTTGACGAGCCGGCGGACGGCTACCTCGATGAGCGTTACCCGCCTGCCGCGCGGCGCTACGCCGCTGACCCCCAGCATCTGGCCGAATCCGTCCACCACGCTGCAGCGGACCCCGCCTACCAGGCCGATCCCGGGCGTCAGGTGGATGGCGCGGATCAGGAAGATCTCGCCTACGAGGCCGACCTCGCGGATCCAGACCACCCCGGCCGTGTCGAGCAGGCAAGGACGGGAGGTGTCGGCCTGGACGCCGAGGCGGACCCGGGCGGCCCGCGGTTCGACGGCGCCCGGCGCCCGTACCCGCAGGAACTTGAGCACTCCCGCCGCCTGGACTATCCGGACCTGCTCGCGCCGGGGGAGCGCGACAGCTCGGGCGAGTATCCGCACGAAGTGCAGCCCGACGACCAGATGGTGGCGGAGTTCGGACGGTATGCCGAGCTCGCCGGGCCGGCGGGCGGCGCCGGGCCGGCGACCGAGGTGTGGAGGTCCGACGAGGCCGAGACGACCGCGCTCGGCGTCGACGACGAGGTGCTGCGAGCGGCCGGTTTCGCGGTACCGCCGGCGACGGGTACCCCGCCTGTGCCCGGCGAGTATTCCGATGCCGCCGGGTGGGACGGGGGCGAGAACGCCACCTCCGACCCGAACCCCGGGGACGGCCCGAACCCCGGGGACGACCCGTACTCCGGGTATTCCCGATACGACCTTCCCGAGCCCGGCGGCTGCCGGGAGGACGCGAGTACCGGGAGCGAGGACGTCCTACCCCTGGGCGATGTCCTCGCGACATACGACGCCGCAGGCGATCCGGCGGATTCGGACTGCCACGGTGGCCCGTCCCATCCCAGTGACCCGGATCACCTTGGCGACCCGGATCACCTTGGCGACCCGGATCACCTTGGCGACCCGGTGGGCTCGCCCGTTTCCGGCTCCGACGACGATGTGGACGAGGTGTTGGCGGTGGCAGTCGACCGGGGCGCCGGTCGGGGGGGCGAAGACGGTCGTGGCCAGGACGTCGGCCGCGACGAGGCCGCCGAAAGGCTTTGGGTGTCGGGGCGCGTGGAAGACTCCGCGCCGCCGCCTCCCCTGCGCGGCGGGCGGCCGGTCACCGGGCCGGCGGGGGACGGCGATCTGGCCGGGTCGATCGGCGCGATCCAGGCGGTGGCCCTCGAGCGACTCGCCGGCCAGGTCGACGAGCTCGCCCGGCTGCGCCGCCACGACGCGGAGCTGGTGGACCGGCTGCACGCGGAGAACAGCCGGCTGCGCGCCGGTGAGCTCACCGAGGCGATGGCGCCGCTGCTGCGGGGCCTGATCCGGCTGCACGATCAGATGGGTAGCCTGGGGGCGGACGATCCGCAGAGCGTCGCCGGCATCCTGCGCAAGCAGCTGCTCCAGGTGCTGGACCTGGCCGTGGACGTGCGGCCTTATACGGCGGTACCGGGCGGGACATTCGACCCGGCGCGGCATCTGGGTTTGCGGCGGGTGGCCACGGACGATCCGGGACGGGACGGGACTATCGCCCGCACCGTGCGACCCGGCTTCGTCCGTGGCGAGACGACCGTCGTCCGGCCCGCGGAGACCGAGGTCTACCGCTCGCGCTGAGTCGCGGTGGCGGCGAACGCTGACGAGACTTGCGAAGGGAAGAGTTCAGACGGTGGCGGGTACCAAGGTGTTCGGGATCGACCTGGGCACGACCTACTCCTGCATCGCCCAGGTCGACGAGTACGGCCGGCCAGACGTGATCCGCAACATCGAGTCGCAGCCCACGACGCCGTCGGTCGTGCTGTTCGACGGCGGTGGCGAGGGCACCACGTCCTTCGTGGTGGGCACCCAGGCCAAGAGGCAGGCCCGCATCCGCCCCGACGACGTCGCGCGGCTGGTCAAGCGGCACATGGGCGCGTCCGACTGGCGTTTCGTCGCGCACGACGTGGAGTACAGCGCCTCGGCGGTGTCGAGCCTCGTGCTCAAGGCGCTCGCCGCCGACGCGGAGCGGGCGACCGGCACCCCGGTCACGGACGCGGTCATCACCGTGCCGGCGTACTTCGGCGACGAGGAGCGCAAGGCCACCAAGCTCGCCGGTGAGCTGGCCGGGCTGAACGTGGTCGACATCATCAACGAGCCGACGGCGGCCGCATTCGCCTACGGTTTCGGCCAGGACGGCGCGGAGGAGTCGACCGTCCTGGTCTACGACCTCGGCGGCGGCACGTTCGACACCACGGTCATCCGGCTCAGCGAGGGTGCGATCACGGTGGTGGCCACCGACGGCGACCACGAGCTCGGCGGTGCGGACTGGGACAACGAGCTCGTCCGATATCTGGCGCAGAAGTTCACCGAGGCGCAGCCCGACGCGGGCGACCCCCTCGACGACGTCTACGACGAGCAGGAGCTGCTCACCGCGGCCGAGGACGCCAAGCTCGCGCTGTCCGGGCGGGACAACGTCGATGTCCTCGTCGTCCACAAGGGCAGGCGGGTGAGTGTGCCGGTGACCCGGGCGACGTTTGAGGAGATCACCGGGCCGCTGTTGCGACGCACCCTGGATCTGACCGGTTCCGTACTGGAACGGGCTCGGGAGAAGGGCGTCGAGAAGATCGATCTGTGCCTGCTGGTCGGCGGCATGAGCAAGACCCCGGCGGTCGCCCGCCGGCTGGGGGAGTCCTTCGGGCTCACGTCCCGGCTCGTCGACCCGGACCTGGCGGTGGCCAAGGGCGCCGCCGTGTACGGGCAGAAGAAGGCGCTCGAACGCGAGGTCCACTCGGATCTGGTGGCCAGCGGGGCGCTGCGGCCCGATCAGGACCTCACCGCGGCCGACGACGCCGCGGTGGAGAAGGCGGCGGCGGCCAGCGCCGGCGCCGCGGGGCTCGCGACCGCATCGGTGGTCGACCTCGTCCGCACCAAGGTCACGAACGTCACCTCGCGCGGCTTCGGGATCTTCGCGGAGGACCGCGGCGTGCCGGTCGCGGCCTTCCTCGCTCACCAGAACGACGCGCTGCCGATCTCGGTCACCCGCACCTTCTACACCGTGACCGACGATCAGGCCGAGGTCGACATCCGGGTCTTCGAGCAGGGCACGACCGCCGAGTCCACGGAGATCGACGACAACAAGGTGATTGTCGCCGGGGCGATCTCCGGGATTCCGCCGGGTCACCAGCGCGGCACGCCGGTCGAGGTCACCTTCTCGATGGCGGGGGACCAGACAATTCGGGTTACCGCGGCGCACGAGGGTGCCGCCACCGCGCTGGTTCTGCAGGTGCGTGCCGGGGTCGGTTCGGAGGAGATGCGCGCGATCGAGTCGGCGAAGGTCAGCCTGCTCAAGCAGCGGGACTGAGCCGGTCGATCCCGCGACCAGGGACTTCTCCCACGGCCCAGGAAAAACCCGCTCGAGAAGTGTTATGAGCTGCCAATTTCCCACGTACGCAGGCGCTTCCGGGTGTCGGCCCGGTAATCGGTAGGGTCAGCCGGGACGCACGGCCAGGGTCGGGAATCGCCGCCAGACGGTGATACCGGCCCCTGATCCACAAGGATCAGGCTGGGCGTCTGCGGCGTCCGGGACCCGGGGCGGGGCGCCGCTTCGTACTCTCGGATGTGGGGCCTGCCGGATGTAGGGCGGTAAACTGCCGCCCCACGTTCGGCGCCCGAAGACGGGCCGGTTGCCGGTCTGTTCGACGGGCACGGCGGTCACGTGGGACGAAGGTGGATCCTTGAGCGCGGCGTTCGATGGCAGCGGCTACCGCCAGCGGGTGCTCGCACCGCTGCGGGCGGGCTCCTTCCTGGACACCGCCGACCCTTTTCTCATCGCCGGTCTCGACCCCACCGTCCCGTACACCGACTCCGACATCGGGGCCCATCTTGTCCGGGTTCTCGCCTTCCTACAGCGGGAGCGCAACTCGGCCAAGTACGCCACGCTCGCCACCGAGCTGGTACGCCGCCGGGGGGAGTGGGAGGAGCCGCTGCGCGACGCGGAGTCCCGCGAGCGGGTCCGCGTACACGTCCTCGCCGCCCGGCGCAGCGGTGACGCGGAGCGGCTGGCCAAGGTCGACGGCTACCTCGCCACCGTCCGGGATCGCTTCGGCGGCATTCCCGCCTCCCGCGTCGACGGACTGCGCCGGCTCGCCGCCGCCGCCGGGGTCACCGTCGAGGAGTTCGACGCCCGGCTCAGCCGGGAGCAGATCATCGTGGACGGCGTCGGCGGCGGGGTGGAGCCACTGCCGCCCGAGGTCCGCCGCCAGATCGCCGAGCGGCTCACCGAACTGCGCGCCCTGCGTGGCGGGGACCGGGTTTCCAGCGCGTCGCTGTGGGCGTTCCTCGGGCTCGCCCCCGACGCCTCGCCGCAACGGCTCGCCGCCGCCTACGCCGCGGTGGCGGCTGCCAACAGCCGCCGTCCGCACGACCGGGAGAAGACGGTCACCGCAGACCTGCTGGCCCTCGTCTCGACCCGGCTCGTCGAGGGCGACCCGGCCGCCTACACGGTCGGCCTGATGGCGGACGCGGCCGACGAGCTGCGTCCCGCGGTGGAGGAACACGTCGTCCTCGACGGCGAGCTCACCGCCGTCGCCTTCGAAGGTCTCGTCCGCGCGGCGCTGGCCACCGGGCGCGGTCTCACCGCGGCGCAGGCGAAGTCCGTGGTTCTCGGGGTGGCGCGCAAGCTCGGCGCCGCGGTCAACGTCGGCGGGGTCGTCGACTACGTCGTCTGCCCCGGCTGCGGGCGCCCGGAGGCGGCCGGCGCCGCCCGGCACTGCCGGTACTGCGACACCGACCTCTACGCGACCTGCCCGTCCTGCGGCTCGATGACCGAGGCCGCCGCGGTGGTCTGCCGACACTGCGGGCACAGCCTGCGCCAGGCTCGAGAGGCGGCGGAGGCACTGGCCGCCGTGCGCCGCGCGCTGGAGGGCGGGCGGCCCCGCGAGGCCGGCGACCTGCTCGCCGCCGCGCATCCGGTGCTGGTCGCCGTCGGCGGTCCGGTCGCCGGCGCCGCTGAGGAGCTCGGCGCCCGGGTCTCCGCGGCGCTCGGCGCGGCCGACGCCGGCTGGCGGGCCCTGTCCGAGGCCCGCGCGGCCAGCCGGGCCGACGCCGCCCTCGACGACGCCCGCTGGCTCGCCGCGCAGGCAGCGGACGTGCCCGGGCCGGACGGCCGCGGCCCGGCCGAGGTGCTGGCCGAGCTCATCGCCGCCCAGGCGGTGATCCGCCGGCGGGTGCAGGCCGCGCGGGCGCTGCCGCGCGAGGCTCAGGAGGCCGCCCTGGCCGCGGTCCTCGCCACCGCCGCGGACAACCGGGAGGCGTTGGCGGCGTTGGCGGCGCTGCCGCTGTCGTCGCCGTCGGACCTCGTCGCGGTCGCCGGCCCCGACGGCTCGGTACAGCTGCGCTGGCGGGCGTCGCCGTCGGTCGGTGGGCCCGTCTCCTACCGGGTGGAGCGCGTCGTGCTCGTCGAGGGCGCCGCGGCGACGCTGGGCCGGCGCAGCCTGGGCACCACCCGGTCCACCGAGCTCTACGACGCCGGCGCACCGGCGTGGACGCCGGTGCGCCACGAGGTCACCGCGATCTGCGGCGAGCGCCGCTCCGAGCCGGTCGCCACGCAGCCCGTGGTCTGCACCCGTGACCTCGCCGAGCTGCGCGCCGAGCGGACCGCCGCCGGGATCCGGCTGAACTGGCGGCTCGACGGGGCCCTGTCGGTGGTCACGGTCGAGCGGATCGCCGCGCCCGGCTCGCCGGTCAGCCAGCCGCCCCGGCGGGCCCGGGTCACCGGCGGCGTCTTCCATGACACGGACGTCGTCGTCGGCGCGACGTACCGCTACCACGTCTTCGTCGAGTACCACGACGCGGCCGGGCATCCCGTCCGCACGCCCGGCGCCGAGGCCGAGGTCGAGGTGACCGCCCGCCCGAGGCCGGTGCAGGATCTCGCCGCGGTCACCACCAGCGGGCGCACCACGCTGCGCTGGACGCCGCCGCCCGGCTGGGAGGTGCGGATCTACGCGACGCCGGCGCCCGGCGGTGCCGGCGTCGAACCGGGCGGCACCGGGCCGCGGTTCGGGCCGGGTTCGGGTCCGTTACCGCTGCCCGGTGCCGGCTCGGGTCCGCTGCCGCTGCACGGTTCCGGCCCGCTGTTCGTCGGCGGGCTCGGCGCCGAGGGCGACGACGTCCAGCTTGCCGCCATCACCGGACCGGTCCGCCTGGTCGGTGCGAGCCGCACGGGACAGGCTGCGGAGTCCGCCCCGGTCGGCGAGGTGATCTACACCCCGGTGACGGTGCACGGCGAGACGGCTGTCGTCGGCCGGGCCGTGCGGCACGTGGTGATCGAGCCCGTGCGCGACCTACGCGCCGACGACCGCGGCGAGTCGATCGTGCTGTCCTTCCAGATGCCACCCGGGGTGACCGAGGCGCGGGTGCTCTGGCGGCGGGACCGCACGCCCACCGGCCCGGACGATCCCTACGCCGCCAGAGCCAAGGTCACCAACACCAGCCTGGAGATCAAGGGCGGCTGGCATCTCGCTGCCCCGGCGGACGGTTGGGCCTACCACGTGGCCGCCTATCCGATGTACCGGGCGGGCGGGATCGCCCGCGTCGCGACCGCCGGAGTGGCGGTGCTGGCCCGGCCCGCGACCCGCAGCGACCCGCCGCCTCCCACCTCGTCCGGACCCGCCACCGGCGGTCACCTCGTCGGCAGACTGGGGGGCGGGCCCGAAGGCATCCCCGGTGGTCCGTTCGCGGGGCGGCCTGCCGCCGGGCCCGATGCGTCCGGCTCGGATCCGATCACCGCCGCGCATCCGCTGGGAGGCCCGGCCCAGCCGCGCACCGGCGCCGTCCTGCTGCCCGTGCCGGTCGGCGCCCGCCAACCGATGGCGGGCCACCAGCCAGGCGGTGCCCGGGGGCCCGCGCATGGGGAGCACCCACCCACGAACCCGTTCGGTGTCCTGCCGGTGCCCCTGCTCCCGCCGGCAGGTGCCGGCGAACCGGTCGCGGGCGGCCCGGCGCAGGCGTGGCAGACGCGGTTCGCGCCCAGCACACCCGGCCCGGTCGTTCCTGGGAGCGCGACCCCGACCCCGACCGGTGCCCAGGGGGCCGGGGCCGACGATGCGCTGACCGGGCCGATGCCGCCTGCGCCGCATCCCGTCCCGCTGATCCAGCCGACGGTCACCTACACCGTGAGCCGCTCCGGGTGGCGGCGGCGGACCCTGCGGGTCCAGGTGCATACCTCCGGCCCGGCCGGCGAGCTGATCCTGTTCGCGCGGCCGGGCACAACGCCGCCGCGGGCGGCCGCGGAGGCCCATGAGCTGTCCCGGCTGGCCGCCGTCGATCAGGCCGTCACCCGCACCATCGACGTCACCCTGGACGGGGCGCAGCTGCCGTGGGGTGTCCGGCTGTTGCCGGTCCTGATGCATCCCACCGGCTGGACGGTCACGCATCCGGACGACGAGGATCTGGTCGTCCGCTGATCGGCTCGATCCGTTCGGCTCGATCCGTTCGGCCGGATTGAGTCTCTCCATGCTGCGGTTTGATTAACAGTTGTCTTTCGGTGGCCGCCGGGCGGAGATATCACGCCAGATCTGCAATGATGGCACTACTACGGAAAGTATTCGTCCTAGTGCTGTTCCTTGCAGGCGGTGTGCCCCTTACGATTGGGTCCATCACACGTAGTTCCAGCACCGGTCAGGTGGGTGTTCGACACCTGGTCGGAGCACCTGTCGAACCGTCCTGACTCCGAGGTTGGAGGCGGTCGGCATCACGGACGGGCCGCAGTGGCAGCCCGGTCGACGCACCCGCCGCGGTGTCGTCGAGCTCTGGTGGCGCGCTGGGTGGTCGCGTAAGCGGCCGCTCGGAGGGGACGTTCCATCAACGGTCGTGATCCGACCATGCTCCGTTGTCGGTGTGCGGTGCGCTCGGCAGGTGCGTCTCACGCCAACTCCGAAAGGCAGCGCGCGAGCATGGTCTCGACCTCTCGTCGCCGACCGTCCCCTCCGGTCGGCCGTTCGGTCTCCCTGTCCCATCGACCTCGTGGCGCACCCGGCCGATCCGGCCCCGGTCGTCGCCGGGCCCGCCGGCCGGTTCGAACCGGCGCCCGGCTGGGCTTGGTCTCGGTGTTCGTCCTCGGGCTGCTGCAGGCAGTCACCCCGCTGGCGCAGGCCGCGGGGGAGACGCCGAGCTCCCAGCCGTCCCCGACGTTGCCGAGTGCGGCCTCGCCGAGCGCCACCCCGACGGCCTCGACCGAGCCCGCAAGCACCGCCGCCCAGCCCGGGGTCCCGATCTCCACGATGACCCCGCAGACCAGCAGCCGGATCGCGCTGGTCCTGTTCGACGAGGACATCGTGCTCGTCGGCGGGCGTGACTTCGCCGCCGGCGACGACGTCACCGTCGCCGCCGAGACCACCAGCCTGGGCGCCAGTGCGCTGACCAAGACGGATGGCGACGGCCGTTTCATCCTGGGCTTCCGGGTCCCGGCGGACTTCAAGGGCACGGTCAACGTCAAGGCGACCCAGGGCGCCGCCGCCGCCGCCGTCGGCGCGCTCGACGTGACCGGTCCCGAGGCGGCCGCGCAGGAGTTCAAGACCGCGCCGGCACTGCCCGACCTGCCCGTGCAGCGCTCCGACGCCACCACCGGTACCGCCGGTGCCACACCGTCGACCGTGTCGCCGAGCCCGGCCGCCGCGGGGTCGCCGACGCCAGGCACCTCGCCGCAGCCGTCGCCCACCGTCGGCGTCACCGCGTCGCCCGGCCCGCTACCCAGCCCCGCATCGTCCGCGGCTGCGGGTAACGGCGGCCACCGGCCATTCGGCTCCGCCTCGCCGTCCGCCACCGTGCCGGCCGCCTCGCCGTCGGCCACCGGGCTGCCGGCGGTTCCGCCCGCCGGCCCGACCGCCACGACCGCCACCTCCGCCCCGGCGGCCGGCGGCGCGCAGGACATCGACGCCGGGGGGGCCAAGTCGGGCCTGCCCTGGCTATCCGGCTTCCAGTCGCACCAGGTCGCGCAGCTCACGGATTTCGGCAACTGGCGGGGGCGGCCCAACGACCTCGTTCACGTCTACACCGACCGCACCTCGGGTTGGGGGGGGCTCGTGCAGCCGAGCTGGCCGGTCGACCTGTTCAAGGGGTTCGCCGGCAAGCTGCTGATCAGCCAGCCCACCTACCCCAAGGGGCAGGGCAACAACGCATCCTGCGCCCGCGGTGAGTACGACTCGGAGTGGAAGAAGCTGGGCAGCTTCCTGGTCGAACACGGCCGGGCCGACTCCATCGTCCGGATCGGCTGGGAGTTCAACGGCACGTTCATGTACTGGCACACCGACGCCGACCCGGCGACGTTCCGCACCTGCTTCCAGAAGATCGCGGCGGCCATCAAGTCCACCGACTCGCAGGTGAAGATCGACTGGACGTTCAACGCGCACAACTCCCCGGTGCCCACCGGTAACAGCCCGTGGGGCGCCTACCCCGGTGATGAGTACGTCGACTACGTCGGCATCGACGCCTACGACCACTTCCCGCCGTCGAAGGACGACGCGACGTGGAACAAGCAGTGCGAGGACGTCAACGGCCTGTGCTATGTGATCCGGTTCGCCCGGGAGCACGGCAAGAAGGTCGGGGTCGGCGAGTGGGGCGTGGCCTCCTGTAGCGGTGACGGCGGCGGCGACAACCCGTTCTACATCCAGAAGATGTTCGAGACGTTCAAGGCGGCCGGCGACGTGATGGGCTACGACGCCTACTTCAGCGATCCCACTCCCGGGAACGTCTGCTCGACGATCACGAACGGCGGGCAGAACCCGAAGGCCGCCGCCGAGTACAAGAAGCTGTTCGGTACCGGATCGAGCTGACCGGGCGCCGGAGGGCGGGCCAGCGGCAGGTCGCCGGGCCGGGGCGGAGAGATCCGTCCCGGCCCGGCGTCGTTGCTTCGGTGCCGTCCGTGACCGGGACCCGCGGGACGCACCCGGTCCGCGCTGCCCGGTGCCCGGTGCCGGGGGCTCGGTCGCAGGTCGGCTGATCGTCGATGACCTCAGGGTGACGGCCGAATGTCGGCTGGCTGACGATTGTCGTTGCCTGTCGTCAGCTGCCCCCGGGCAGGTACCGTCACCCGAAAGGCGACGTTTGACGATCTTGCCGGTCCGGCCGCGGCGCATACCGAACCGGGGACCTTGGTCGAGCGACGCCGCCGCCTTGGACGAGGGGAACGTCGCTTGCGCCACTTCGCCTTCCTCGACACGGAGACGATCGAGGCCCTGTTTTACCGGCCGCCGGAGGAGATCGCCGTCGACGGGGACCGCCGGCTGCTGGCCACCGCGCTCGGTGCGACGCTGTATGCACCGGGCACGCGGCCTCAGCTGGCATCCGACGTGCGCCGGCAGACCGCGGCCGGGGCGAACTCGATGGTGCTCTGCCTCGAGGATTCGATTGCCGACACGGAGGTGGCCGCAGCCGAGGCCAACGTCGTCGCGGCGCTGCGCTCGCTCGCCGACGATCCGCCGCGCTCCGGCGACGGCATGCCGCTGTTGTTCGTCCGGGTGCGCGCCGTCGGGCAGATCCCCGACCTGATCGCGCGACTCGGCGCGGCCGGTGCACGCTGCCTGGCGGGCTTCGTCCTGCCCAAGTTCGCCGAGGAGGGCGGCGAGGCGGCGCTGGAGGCGGTGCTGCGGGTGTCCGACATCATCGGCCGGCCGCTGTGGGCCATGCCGGTGCTCGAAAGCCCTCCGGTGATCAATCGGGAGACCCGCGTCGAGGCGCTCACGGCCGTGCGGCGACTGGTCGACAAGCACGCTGAGCAGGTGCTCGCGATCCGGCTCGGCGCCACCGACCTGTGCGGGCTGTTCGGGTTGCGCCGCGGCCGCGACCTGACGATCTACGACATCGCCGTGGTCCGCGACTGCATCGCCGACATCGTGAACATCTGCGCCCGCGGCGGCGACCACATCGTCACCGGCCCGGTGTGGGAGTACTTCGCCCAGCCGGAGCGGTTGTTCGTCAGCTCGCTGCGGGTGACCCCGTTCGCGCAGGCCGACCTGGCCGACGGCAGTCAGAAGGCGATCCGGATGCGCAGTGCACTGGTCTCGGCCGACCTCGACCGCCTGATTCGGGAGGTCGTCCTGGACCGGGCCAACGGGCTGATCGGCAAGACTGTGATCCATCCCAGCCACATCCCGGCCGTGCACGCGCTGCACGTCGTCAGCCAGGAGGAGTTCACCGACGCCGAGGCGATCCTCGCCGGGGACGCCGGCGGGGTCCGTGCGAGCAGCTACGCGAACAAGATGAACGAGCTGCGCCCGCACCGAGCCTGGGCCGAGGCGGTGCTGCGCCGGGCCAGGGCGTTCGGGGTCCTACGCGAGGGCGACACCTTCGTCGAGGTGCTGGCGGCGACCCGCGGTCACGGCCGAGCGGAGACCGCCCGATGACCACGTCCACGACGACGACACCGGTGCCCGCGGACCCGGGCTGGCTGTGGGCGGAGCTGGGGCTCGCCGTCGAGGTGAGCGCGGACGTGCGCGGCGGTGGCCTGGACGCGCTGGTGGGGCTGGCCCTGCGGCGCAACCCACGCCGGGCTCACCTGCTGGTCAGCCGGGTGCTCGGCAAGCACCTGCCGGTCCCGCCGGGCGCGGGCCTGGCCGCCGGAGCGGACCTCGCGGCCCAGGTCCGGGCCCTACCCGGCTTCCCCACCCGCGACGGAGCCGGCGACGGAGCCGGCGACGGAGCCGGCGACGGTGCCCGGACAGGGCCGCTCGTCATCGGTTACTGCGAGACGGCGACGGCGCTTGGCCATGCCGTCGCCGACGGGCTGGTGGGCAGCCATTACCTGCACACCACTCGGCGGGACCTGCTCGGGGTGCCGCCGGTGCTGGAGTTCACCGAGTCGCACTCGCACGCCTCCCACCACTGGCTGGTCCCACAGAATCCGGCGGTCCTGCACGGCGGCGAGCCGATCGTGCTGGTCGACGACGAACTGTCCACCGGACGGACCGCCCTCGGCACCATCCGCATCCTGCACGCTCACGTTCCCCGCTCGCGCTACGTGGTGGCGACCCTCGTCGACGCCCGCCCGGCCGCCGCGCGCACCGCGTTCGCCGACCTCGCCGCCGAACTTGGCGTCCGGATCGACGTTGTCGCCCTGATCGCGGCCACCGTCACGGTGCCGCCCGAGATCGCCGACCGGGCGGCGAGTATCCGCGCCCGCTTCTCCGCGTCCGTGCCGCCTGCCGAGAAGTCCCCGCCCGCGGAGAAGCCGCCGCCCGCCGAGAAACCCCGACCGGCTGAGGCCGGCCATCCGGTCCGGTGGCTGACCGCCGACTGGCCGGCGGACCTGCCCGAAGGCGGCCGGTACGGCTGGTCACCGGCCCACCGACGCCGGCTCGACGACGTCCTGACGCCGGTCGCCGCCGCCGTGCGCGCAGCGCTGACTCGACCGGGCGGCCGCACACTCGTTCTGGGGACGGAGGAACTGATGTACACCCCGATGCGGATCGCGGACACGCTCGCCGCCGCCGCCGGCTCCGGCGAGGTCCGTTACCAGTCGACGACCCGCTCGCCGGTCCATCCCGTCGACGTCGAGGGCTACGCCATCCGGGCGGCGCTCACCTTCCCGGCGCCGGACGACCCGAGCCGGGTCAGCCACGTCTACAACGTCCGTCCCGGCGTCTACGACGACATCGTCCTGATCGTCGACTCGGGCGCGGACGCGGCATCGCCCGCCGCGGTCGCGGACCCGGCGGGGCTCGTCGGCGAGCTGCGCCGCTGCGCCCCGGTCGCCGTGCTCACCCTGCCCGCCTACCGACCGGCCCCCCGACCCGCCGGACCGCCACCGGACGCCGCCGCCGCGCTGGACCTGCCGGAGCGGACCCTGCCGGAGCGGACCCGATGAGCGCCTCCGGTTCTGGCCCGGCGACCCCGGTGGCCGGGCAGGCGGGCGACCGCGTGCCCGCGGGGACGATTGGCTCGGGCTCGTACGACCCGGCCGACGTGACTTTCCTGCTCACCGATCTGAGCGCCGTCGACCTCGAACGGCCCACCGAGGACCGCGAGGAGGCGATGCAGGCCGGCCGGCACTACTCCGAGGATCTGCCCGTCGAGTACCAGCCCGACGCCGGTTACCTGCGTCTCTACCACCAGGCGCTGGAGCGCTCGGCCCGGCGGGTGGCGCTGGCCACGGGGCTCGTCGCCGAGCTCGTGCGGGTCTCGAAGCCCGAGCCGGTCCTGGTCTCGATCGCCCGGGCCGGGACGCCGGTCGGGATCCTGATGCGTCGCTGGTACGGCTGGCGACACGGCCTGGACACCCCCCACCACGCCATTTCCGTGATCAAGGATCGCGGGATGGACATGAACGCCGTGCGCTACCTGACCGACCGGTTCGACCGCGGGGCGATGCAGTTCGTCGACGGCTGGACCGGCAAGGGGGTGATGACGCGGGTGCTCAGCGACGCGGTCGCGGGCCTCGGGCTCGACGACACCCTCGCCGTGCTCGCCGACCCGGCGCGCTGCGTGCCGCTGTACGGCACCCGCGACGACTTCCTCATCCCGAGCGCCTGCCTGAACTCCACGGTCAGCGGGCTGGTCAGCCGGACCGTCCTCAACGCCGAGCACATCGGCCCGGCCGACTTCCACGGTGCGAAGTTCTACGGCGAGCTCGCGCCGTACGACCTGTCCCGGCACTTCATCTCCACGGTCGTCGCGCAGTTCGACGCGGTCGCGGACGAGGTCGCCGAGACCTGGCCGCGGCTGTGGGGGGCCGACCGGCGGCCGACCTGGGCCGGCTGGGCGGCGGTGGAGCGGATCGCCGCCGCCTACGACATCCCGGATGTGATCATGGTGAAGCCGGGGGTCGGCGAGACCACCCGGGTGCTGCTGCGCCGCGTGCCGTGGCGCATCCTCGTCGACCCGGACCGCGTCGACGAGCTGGGGCACGTCCTGGCGCTTGCCGCCGACCGCGGCGTCCCGGTCGAGGAGATGACCGACCTGCCGTTCTCGTGCGTCGGGCTGGTGCGTCCGGTCGGCGCGGCGCCGGTGTTCCACACGCCGAACGCGCGCTGGCGCCCGGACGTCCCGGATCTCCCGGATGTTCCGGGTGTTCAGGATGTCCCGATCGTTCCGAACATCTCGGACGCTTCGTGACGGCGGAGAGGGGCAGCCACCTGGTGGCCCTCGACCTGGACAAGACGCTGATCTTCTCCCGACGCTCGATGCTGCTGCCGGCCGGCACCGCCGAGCCCGAGCTGGTCGAGGTCGAGCGGCTCGACGGCGCCCCGCTGTCCTTCGCGACGGCTCGGGAGCTCGCGCTGCTGGCCGAGCTGCACCGCCGGGCCGTCGTCGTCCCCGTCACCACCCGCACGCTCGCCCAGTACCGCCGGGTGGATCTCGGGATCCGGCCGCGGTACGCGATCGCGGCCAACGGCGGGCACCTGCTCGTCGACGGCGTCCCCGACCCGGCATGGGCGGCCGGGATCGCGGCGCAGCTGGCCGCCGCCTGCGCGCCGCTGGCCGAGATGCTGGCGCTCGCCGAACGGTTCGCCGCCGGCGGCTGGGCCCGGACGGTCCGCGCCGCCGACGACCTGTTCGTCTACCTCGTCGCCCACGACCGGCCCGCCATCCCGGACCTGGCCGGCGTCATCGCGGCGGCCCGCGTGGGCGGCTGGTCGGTGTCGGCGCAGGGCCGCAAGGTGTATCTGGTACCGACGATGCTGACCAAGCAGCGAGCCGTCGACGAGGTGGTCCGCCGGGCCGGGACGGCGACGCTGCTGGCCGCCGGGGACTCGGTCCTGGACATCCCGATGCTGCTGGCGGCCGACGCCGCCGTCCGGCCCGCCCACGGCGAGCTGCACGAACTCGGCTGGTCGGCGCCGAACGTCGCCGTCACCGCCGGCGCGGGCGCGCTCGCGGGCGAACAGGTGCTGGCGGCGCTGCTGGACCGGGTGCGTGCGGACCGGCCCGATCAGGCTTCCGCCGCCCCGGCGTGATCCTAGGCGGCGACCGGTCTTCGTGGTACACTGGGTAGGTGTCCCACCGCGCACCGTTTCGTCCAGGAGGAACCGTGACCGATACGGGCGTGAGCGCCGTGACCGATCTGGATGCGACGCTAGAGGGCCTGTTGTCGGTAGAGAGCTTCGATCCACCGGCGGGGTTCACCCGGCGCCGCCCCGTGGACGCCGACCGGGCCGCGGCCGAGGCGGACCCGCAGGCGTTCTGGGCCGCCGCGGCCCGCGAGCTGCTGAGGTGGGACAAGCCGTTCACCCAGGTGCTCGACGACACGAACCCGCCCTTCTACACCTGGTTCGCCGACGGCGAGCTGAACCTGTCGGCCAACTGCCTGGACCGCCACGTCGAGGCCGGCCTGGGCGAGCGGGTCGCGTTCCACTGGCGCGGCGAGGAGGGCGAGCAGCGCGAGGTCACCTACGCCGACCTGCTGGCCGAGACCCAGCGGCTGGCGAACGGGCTGCTTTCGCTCGGCGTGCGCGCCGGGGACGTCGTCGGCATCTTCCTGCCGATGATTCCCGAGGTGGCCGCCGCGATGCTGGCGTGCGCCCGGATCGGCGCGGTCCACAACGTGGTCTTCGGTGGTTTCGCCCCGTCCGCGGTCCGGGAGCGGATGGAGGTCTCCGACGCCAAGGTCCTCATCACCGTCGACGGGGCGCGGCGCAAGGGCCGGCGGGCGCCGGTGAAGGCCGCCGTCGACGCCGAGTTCGGCGACCTGCCCGCGTTGAAGCACATCGTGGTGGTCCGCGGCCCGGGGGAGAACGCCGCGCCGGTACCGATGACCGCCGGGCGCGACGTCTGGTACGACGAGCTGCTCGCCGCCGCCGACCCGGTGTGCCCGGCGGTCCCGCTGCCGGCGGAGCATCCGCTGTTCATCCTGTACAGCTCCGGGTCGACGGCGAAGCCGAAGGGCATCCTGCACACCACCGCGGGCTACCTGCTCGGCGCCACCTACACCCTGCGGACGGTGTTCGACCTCGACCCGGCGACGGACGTCTACTGGTGCTCCGCCGACGTCGGCTGGATCACCGGGCATTCCTACATCGTGTACGGACCGCTGTCCAACGGCGTGACCAGCGTGATGTTCGAGGGTGCCCCGGACTATCCCGACCATGACATCTGGTGGCGGATCGTCGAGGAGTACAAGGTCACCGTCTTCTACACGGCGCCGACGGCGATCCGCACCTGTATCAAGTGGGGCGCGCAGTATCCCGCCCGCCACGACCTGTCCTCGCTGCGGGTGCTCGGCACGGTCGGCGAGCCGATCAACCCGAAGGCGTGGCTGTGGTACCACCTGGTGATCGGGGGTGGGCGCTGCCCGATCGTCGACACCTGGTGGCAGACCGAGACCGGGTCGGTGCTCATCGCGCCGCTGGCGGGGGCCACCGCGACCAAGCCGGGGTCGGCGACGAAGCCACTGCCCGGAATCAGCCCGGCGCTGCTGGGCGAGGACGGCCGGCCCGTCACGGAGGGAACGGGCATCCTGGTGATCACGCAGCCATGGCCGTCGATGCTGCGCACCCTGTACAAGGACGACGAGCGCTTCGTCGAAACGTACTTCTCCCGCTTCGGCCCGACGACCTACGTGGTCGGGGACGCGGCCCGGCTCGACGCCGACGGCTACTTCTGGATCATCGGCCGGATCGACGACGTCATCAACGTCTCCGGGCACCGCCTGTCCACCGCCGAGGTGGAGTCGGCGATCGTCGCGCACGAGGCCGTCGCCGAGGCCGCCGTCGTCGCGCAGGCCGACGAGCAGACCGGCCAGGCGATCGTCGCGTTCGTGACGCTGGCGGGGGAACGGGTCGGCGACTCCGCAGTCGAGGCCGAGCTGCGCGAGCATGTCGCCCGGCGCATCGGCAAGCTGGCCCGGCCGCGGCGGATCGTCTGGGCCGACGACCTGCCGAAGACCCGCTCCGGCAAGATCATGCGTCGGTTGCTGCGGGATGTCGCCGAAGGCCGGGAGCTCGGTGACGTCACGACTCTGCGGGATCCCGCGGTCATGTCCGCCCTTGCCGCGAAGGTGGCCGCCGCGCCCGACGAGGAGTAGTAGGACCGGCTCGTCCCGGGACCGCGACCGCGGCGGATTTCGGCTGATAGTTCGGCCGGGCGGTGAGTTGTGCGGAGAACGTAACCCGCAGGTCGAACCCGGGTGCGGCCACGTCAACGGCACTCCTCTAGGCTCACGTCTTCGTGAGAGCCCTACGACGGTTCACCGTCCGTGCGCAGCTCCCCGAGCAGCTTGCTCCACTGGGGGAACTTGTCCTGAATCTTCGCTGGTCCTGGCACCCCGAGACGCTGGACCTGTTCGAGTCGGTCGACCCCGAGCTCTGGCGGGCCACCAAGGGTGACCCGGTCCGCCTGCTCGGCGAGGTCGATCACGACCGGCTCGTCGCCCTCGCCGCGGACCGCCGCTTCGTGCGTCGGCTCACCGGCGTTGCGGACGATCTCCAGGACTACCTCTCGGCCGACCTGTGGTACCAGCGCCAGCAGCTGCCGGGTGCGCCCGCGGCGATCGCGTACTTCTCGCCGGAGTTCGGCATCACCGAGGTGCTGCCGCAGTACTCCGGCGGGCTCGGCATCCTCGCCGGCGACCACCTCAAGACCGCCAGCGACCTCGGTGTGCCGATCATCGGCGTGGGGCTGCTGTACCGGGCCGGCTACTTCGTCCAGTCGCTGTCGCGCGACGGCTGGCAGCAGGAGCGCTACCCGGGTATCGACCCGCACGGGCTGCCGCTGACCCAGCTCACCGACGCCGCCGGCACCCCGGTGAAGGTGGCCGTCGGGCTGCCCGAGGGCCGCACCCTGCACGCGCAGATCTGGAAGGCACAGGTCGGTCGGGTCCCGCTGCTGCTGCTCGACTCGGACGTCGAGGACAACCAGCCGGCCGAGCGGGGGGTGACCGACCGGCTCTACGGCGGCGGTACCGACCACCGGCTGCTGCAGGAGATGCTGCTGGGCATCGGCGGCGTCCGGGCGCTGCGGGCCTACGCGGCGGTCACCGGCACGCCGACGCCGGAGGTCTACCACACCAACGAGGGCCACGCCGGCTTCCTCGGCCTCGAGCGGATCCGCGAGCTCGTCGAGACCGGGCTCAGCTTCGACGAGGCGCTGGAGGCCGCCCGCGCCGGCACTCTGTTCACCACGCACACCCCGGTGCCCGCCGGCATCGACCGTTTCCCCCGCGACCTCGTCGCCCGCCACTTCGGCGGGGACAACTCCTGGCCCGGCGTGCCGGCGGAAAGGATCCTGGAACTCGGAGTCGAGTCCGACCCGAACGTGTTCAACATGGCGCACATGGGCCTGCGCCTCGCGCAGCGTTCCAACGGCGTCAGCAAGCTGCACGGCATCGTCAGCCGGGAGATGTTCGCGGGCCTGTGGACCGGGTTCGATTCCGCCGAGGTGCCGATCGGCTCGGTGACCAACGGCGTGCACGCCCCGACCTGGGTATCACGGGCCGTCATCGAACTGGCCGACCGCCAGCCCGGTCCCGGCCTGCTCGCCGACGACGCGGCCGGCTTCGCCAAGATCTCCACCCTGCCCGACGAGGTCATCTGGGCCACCCGCCGCCAGCTGCGGGAACGGCTCGTCGCCGAGGTTCGCCGCCGGGTGCGCGCCTCCTGGCTGGAGCGCGGCGCCGCCCCCGGCGAGCTCGACTGGGTCGAGTCCGTCTTCGACCCCGACGTGCTCACCATCGGCTTCGCCCGCCGGGTGCCGTCCTACAAGCGGCTCACGCTGATGCTGCGGGACTCCGACCGGCTGCGCCGCCTGCTGCTGCACCCGCAGCGGCCGATCCAGATGGTGATCGCCGGCAAGGCCCACCCCGCGGACGACGGCGGCAAGCAGCTCGTCCAGCAGATCGTCCAGTTCGCCGACGACCCGGCCGTGCGCGCGCGCATCGTGTTCCTGCCCGACTACGACATCGGCATGGCGCGGTTCCTGTACTCCGGTTCGGACGTCTGGCTGAACAACCCGCTGCGCCCGCTGGAGGCGTGCGGTACGTCCGGGATGAAGGCGGCGCTCAACGGCTGCCTCAACCTGTCCATCCGGGACGGCTGGTGGGACGAGATGTTCGACGGCCAGAACGGCTGGGCGATCCCCACCGCCGACGGCGTCGAGGACCCCGACCGGCGCGACGACATCGAGTCCGCCGCCCTGTACGACCTGTTGGAGAACACCGTCGCCCCGCGGTTCTACGACCGTGATGCCGGCGACGGCCCGCCGCGGCGCTGGACGGCGATGGTCAAGCACACCCTGTCCAGCCTCGGTCCGCAGGTGCTGGCCAGCCGGATGGTGCAGGAGTACGTCGAGCGGTACTACGTGCCGGCCGGCGTCTCCGCTCGGGTCGCCGCCGCCGACGGCCTGGCGGGCGCCCGGGACCTCGCCGGCTGGAAGAGCCGGGTGCGCGCGGCCTGGCCGAGGGTGCGGGTGCTCAACGTCGACTCCGCCGGGCTCGGCGACACCCCCCAGGTGGGCCAGTCGCTGGTGGTGCGGGCCACGGTCGACCTCGGCGGGCTCGCCCCCGACGACGTCGACGTCCTCGCCTCCTTCGGGCGCATCGACCAGACCGACCGGATCCTCGCCCCCGAGGTGCTGTCGTTGCAGCTCGTCGGCGAGGGCGAGGGCGAGGGCGGGCACCGCTTCGAGGGCACGATCCCCCTCGGCCGCACCGGTCCGTTCGGCTACACCGTGCGGGTGCTGCCCCGCCACCACCTCACCGCCAGCGTCGCCGAGCTGGGTCTCGTCGCCAACCCGTAGCCGCAGCGGCCACGGTGGTGGCAAGTCGCCGGTTGTAGCCGGCGGTCGATCAGGCCGGGGGATGCGCCCGTAGCAGCAGGACGCTGCGGGCGCAGACGGGCAGGACCGTGCCGGGCGGCAGCATCCGGCGGGGGTCGGCGAGGGTCGCCGGGAAACCCGCGAGGTCCTCGTCGGCGGTGTCGAGCAGCAGGTCGTAGCGCTGCGCCCACGGCGCCGCGGGCAGGGTGACGGCCGTGTCCGCGCCGTCAGGGTGGATCACGACCAGCAGGCCCGGCACGGTCTCACCGCCGCCCCCCGCTCCTGTCGCCCCCGTCGCGCTCCCCGCGGCCTCGGCGCCCGCGGCGATGTGGGCGACCAGCGTGACGACCCTCGGCGCGTTCCAGTCCGCTGAGGACATCACCTGCCCGTCGGCGCGGAACCAGGTGATGTCCGCCAGCTGTCCGGGGGTCGACTCACCGCCGTGGAAGAACACCTCACGGCGCAGCGCCGGCTCGAGGCTGCGCAGCGAGATCAGTCCGCTGACCAGGCGTAGCAGGGCCGGGTCCGGTCCGGCCGGGTCACGCCCGCCAGCCCCGGGGTCGGGGCCGGTCTGGGGCGCGGAGCCCGGCCAGGCCTGCCAGGACACCGGGTTGTCCTGGCAGTAGGCGTTGTTGTTGCCGCCCTGGGACCGACCCAGCTCGTCGCCGGCGAGCAGCATCGGCACCCCGGCCGACAGCAGCAGCGTGGCCAGCAGGCCGCGGCGCACCCGGCGGCGGGTGGCGAGGATCGTCTGATCGTCGGTGGGGCCCTCCGTGCCGTAGTTCGACGAGCGGTTGTCCGATTCCCCGTCCCGGTTGCCCTCGCCGTTGGCATCGTTGTGCTTCTGTGTGTAGGAGACCAGGTCGGCCAGCGGGAAGCCGTCGTGGGCGGTGACGAAGTTCACCGACGCCCACGGCCGCCGTCCCCCGTGCTCGAACAGGTCGGACGAACCCGTCACCCGATAGCCGAGGTCCGCGACCCCGCTGGTGCGGCCGTTCCACACGTCCCGGACAGTGTCGCGGAAGCGCCCGTTCCACTCCGCCCACGGTGCCGGGAACGACCCCACCTGGTAGCCGCCCCAGCCGACATCCCACGGCTCGGCGATCAGCTTCACCGAGGACAGCAGCGGGTCGGCGTGGATCGCCGCCAGCAGGCCGGCGGCGGGATCGAAGGCGTCGGGGTTGCGGGCGAGCGCGGTGGCGAGGTCGAAGCGGAAGCCGTCGACGCCCATCTCGCTCACCCAGTAGCGCAGGGAGTCGCAGATCAGTTTCACCACCTGCGGCGATGTCATGTTCAGGGTGTTGCCGCAGCCGGTCACGTCGCGGTAGCGCCGCGGGTCGGTGGGTTCGACCCGGTAGTAGGCCGCGTTGTCCAGGCCGCGTAGGGACAGCGTCGGGCCGCGCTCGCTGCCCTCGGCGCTGTGGTTGTAGACGACGTCGAGGATCACCTCGATGCCGGCGGCGTGCAGCGTCGCCACCATCGCCTGGAACTCGCCGATCGGATCGGCGGTCGCCGCGTAGGCGGCGTGCGGCGCGAAGAAACCCAGGGTGTTGTAACCCCAGTAATTGATCTTCGAGCGCTCGAGTAGCGCCGGCTCGGAGACCGAGGCCTGCACCGGCAGCAGCTCGAGCGCGGTGATGCCCACCCGCTGCAGGTGGTCGATCACGGCCGGATGGGCCAGCCCCGCGTAGGTGCCGCGCAGCCGCGCCGGCAGGCCCGGATGGAGGCGGGTGAAGCCACGCACATGCGCCTCGTACAGGACGGTCCGCGACCACGGGATCGCGGGCCGGTTGTCCGCCGGGTGCCGGCGCCGGCTGCGCCGCCGGGCGCCATCCCGACGGGCCGCGCCGGCGACGACGCAGCGGGGCACGAACGGGGCGGAGTCCCGGGCGTCCGGCTCGTAGCTGTAGGGATCACCGCCGCCGAATCCGTAGATCGCCGGATCCGGCCGCAGCACCCCGGTCAGCAGCCGGGCGTACGGGTCGATCAGCAGCTTCGCCGGGTTGTAACGCTGGCCGCGGCCGGGATCGTACGGGCCGTGCGCGCGCAGGCCGTAGCGTTGCCCCGGCTCGATGCCGGGCAGGTAGCCATGCCAAACTTCGCCGTCGCGTTCCGGCAGGCGGTGGCGGGTCTCCCGGTCGGCGTCGTCGAACAGGCAGAACTCCACCGCCTCCGCGCCGGGAGCGGCGACGGCGATGTTGACCCCGGCGCCGTCCCACAGCACCCCGAGCGGGCCGGGCTGGCCCGGGAGCGGACCACCGCCCGGGCGGGAAGAAACGTCGGATGTGCGATGTTTGCCGCCTGTGTCGGACACCCCGGTGAGGTTAATCGACGTCTCAGCCCCCGGTCGGCCGATCGGGCACCTCCGCTGCGCCCGGAGCTCGCCCCCGCGATCGCATGAAGATCAGCACCGGTCGGCCTATCGTGACTTCCGACCACCCACCGACCCGCACGACCCGACCCGGGCGGCCGGCGCGATCCATCCTGGTATGTCCGACGACCAGGCCGGGTCACCGTCGGCTCCGGCGCGGTCCGCGGGGCCAGCCGGGTGTTGGACGCCCGGCTTCCTCAGCACGGGCCAAAGTCGGGAGGACCGTGGATGAGCGTCGTGCGGCTCGAGGTCGACGGCGGAATCGGCACCATCCGGCTGGATCGACCGCCGATGAACGCGCTGGACTCCGGCGTCGCCGCCGAGCTGCGGGCGGCCGCCGTCGAGGCGACCCGCAACCCGGCGGTCCGATCGGTGGTCATCTACGGGGGTGAGAAGGTCTTCGCCGCCGGCGCGGACATCAAGCAGATGGCGCCGATGGGGTACGCCGAGGCGTCGGCCTGGGTCGGCGACCTCAACTCGACCTTCGAGGTGGTGGCCCGCATCCCGAAGCCGGTGGTCGCGGCGGTCACCGGCTTCGCCCTCGGCGGCGGACTGGAGCTCGCGCTCTGCGCCGACGTCCGGGTGTTCGCCGACAACGCGAAGGTCGGCCAGCCGGAGATCCTGCTCGGGGTGATCCCGGGGGCCGGCGGGACGCAGCGCCTGCCGCGGCTGATCGGCCCGGCGCGGGCCAAGGACCTCATCTTCAGCGGCCGGCAGGTGCGCGCCGAAGAGGCCGCCCAGATCGGGCTGGCCGACGTCGTCGTGCCCGCGGCAGAGGTGTACGAGCGGGCCCGGGAGATCGCCGGGCGGTACACGAACGGACCCGCGATGGCGCTGGCCGCGGCGAAGCAGGCCGTCGACGACGGTTCGGAACTGGCCCTCGCCGAGGCCCTGCGCCTGGAGGCCGCCCTGTTCGCGGGCCTGTTCGCCACCGAGGACCGCCGGATCGGGATGGAGTCCTTCATCGCCCACGGCCCCGGCAAGGCCGACTTCACCGGCCGCTGACCCCTACCTCATGGCGAGGTCGGCGATGACGGGGAAGTGATCGCTGCCGAAGTCGTGGCCGACCTGGAAGCCGGTGACCGCGAAGGCGGGCGAGGCCAGCACGTGGTCGATGCGCAGCACCGGCGGCAGCAGCACCGAGCGGGCGCTCCACGTCGGTTCCCACCCGCCGCCGACGACGTCGTGCGCGTCGCGGACCCCGGCGCTGTCGAGTCGGCGCAACGGCCGGTGGTCGCGGGTGGCGTTGAAGTCGCCGGCCATGACCACCGGCAGGGTGGCGTGCTGGGCCTCGTGGCGCAGCGCGGTGAGCTGAGTGCGCCACCGGTTGGTGTACGTGCCGGACGTCGGCGAGATGGTATGCACCGCGTACATCACGAAACGGCGGTTCTCGTCGACCTCGATGGTGGCCCGCAGCGACATCGACCCGCCGACCCTGGGGGTGGCGGCGTCGCGCAGCGGGAATCGGGAGTAGATCGCCGCGCCGAACGCGCCGGCGTCCGGGTGCACCTCCCGGTACGGGAAGCCGCTCAGTGCCCCGGAGGCGTTCACCTGGGACAGCGTCAGCGGCGAGAGTTCGACGAGGACGAGCACGTCGGGGTTGGCCGAGCGGATCTGGGCTCCGAGCCGGTCGGCATGGGCGTTGCGGTAGAGCAGGTTCGCCGACATGATCCGCAGCCTGGCCGATCCCTGGGGCGCGTCCTCGGCGCCACCCGGGAGCACCTCGGGGACCGCCCAGAACAGATGGACGGCGACCAGCACGACCGACAGGATCAGCAGCAGGTTGCGGCGCAGGGCGAAGGCCACGGCCAGCGTCGCGTAGGCCGGCAGGTAGAGCAGTGGGGTCACGGCGTTGATCGCCGAGTAGGGCCAGTCCAGACCGTCGTCGAGGTGGACGAGCCGGCCGAGGGCGAGCAGGGCGAGGCCGGCCGCGACCACCCAGGCGATCACCGCGATGACGGTGGAGATCGCGATGGTGGGCCGGGCCCTGGGCTCGGGGGCGGCGACCGGGATGTCGCCCGGTCCGGTGGCGGTCTTGCCGTCCGGCGCCGTGCGTCCGGACTCCTGCGCGGCTGTCACCATCCCAGAGTGCCCGGCTCGCCGGGACACCCGAGCGGTGGGTGGCCCTCATGACCTGGCGGGGACCCCCGCCGGCGGCCCGCCGAGAGCGCCGGGCCGCCGCGGCTCGGCGGGGGCGCGGCTACGCGGCGGTGGGCTGCAGCAGCGGCCGGACCCGCTCGCGCCATTCCCGAACCGCGACGGTCGGGTGCTCGCCGAGGGCCCCGTCAAGCTCGGCCAGTTTCTTCACGATCCGTTGCGAGGAGACCTGCCCGGCGACGGAGACCGCCTCGTGGGCCGCCTCCAGGGCGCCCTCCAGCTCCGGTGCCGGCCGGAGCAGCCGGGACAGTGCCAGGTCGGCCTCGGCGTAGCTGCGGGTGCGGGCGCGGGCCGCCCCCTGCAGCTCACGCGCCTGCACCAGCCTGTTCTCCGCCTCCCGCGCCCGGCCCAGCAGCAGCAGGCAGTGACCGCGGCACTCGGCGGCGTCGCCGGCGTTGTAGTGGCCGGCCCAGGGCGGTCCGTCGCCGTCGTCGCGGGCGATGGCCGCGTCCATCTGGTCCAGGACGCGCCGGCATCCGGCCTCGTCGCCGTTGCGCGCCAACGCCCAGGCGTTCTTGTCGTACAGCATGGCCTGCACCGCGCTGGTGGAGTGCTTCACCGAGCGGCGCAGCGCGGCCCGCGCCAGCGCCAGGCTCTGGCGCTGATGGCCGAGCTGAGCGGCCTGGTCGCTCATGCCGGTCAGCACCCGTCCGGCGAGCATGGCGTCGCCTGCGTGCTCGGCGAGGCTGAGGGCCTGGATGTAGTAGCGCTGGGCGAGTGCCTCACGATTGCTGTCCTGGGCGAGCCAACCGCAGAACTGGGTCAGCTCCGCCAGGGCGCTGAACAGGTCCGGGTTCGGGTGGTTGTCGCGGGCGGCCCTGGTCTGGTCGTGCAGGAAGCCGACCGCCTGGGGGCGGATCTCGCTGCTGCCGAACTTGGCGTCCAGTTTGCGGAAGGTGGCGGTCACGTCGCGGATCAGCGCACCGCCGCCCGCGACCGGCGTCGCCACCCCGACGATCCGGTCGACGACGCCGGTGAGGCTGGAGAGCACCGGATCTGCGAAGGCGGACGCGATGAAGGCAGATCCGTCCTGCAGAAGGTCACGTCGCCGCATGTCTCGTCCCGATAGTCCGGCAAGGGTGCGCAGGGTCTCGACGGGCGCGTTCGCTCCGCACAACCCCAGGTCGTCGTTGCGGTAGGACTCCCCGCGCCAGCCGAGGTCGGCCGGCAGGACGGGGTAGCCCAGGGCGGCTGACATCTCGGCGGCCGCCAGCTCGGCGACCATCGGGTCGCGCGGGCGCATCCCCCGGCGCCAGTGACCGACAGTCGTCCTGGCGAGGCCCAGCTCGATCTGGCGCTGCTGGCGGGCACGGGCGTTCACCTGGTGGGCGAACCTGGTGTCTGATACCCCGGCTTCGCGCAGCAGACGCGCGAAGGGGTTGGCGAGTGCGGAATTGTCGGACGGCGTATTCGACATCTGTCCCCCGTCGAAGTTAGGTCGACCTAAGCTGCGGTGGCTCGGCCGTGCGCACCGCCTGGGGCAGAAAGTAGTGGACCGGTCACTGTCAAGGGAAGAGGGTGTGCACAACCCGGCGCAATTGCACGCCTGTCCGGGACTGATGCCTCTGGTCCTTGGTTGGCGGGAGGGGATGGCTCCGGGGCAAGGCCACGGAGTACGGATGGCCAGTCATCTGCACATCCACCTGCATGGAACTTATGCGCGTGCATATCGGACTCGTCGGACAAATGCTCCGGAAAGTGATGTCCATCGAGGGGGGCCTTGTCCCACTCTGTGGTGAACTGGCCGGGCGTGATGCGCCCACCGCGGGGTATGGCTGCAGCGGGGCGCACGGACTAGTCTCGGTGACGGCGCGTAGTCGCTACCCGTCCTGATCCGGCTGTCCAGGTCAGGGGCACAGTGCGGTCCGCGTCACGCCGCCGATCATCGGGCGTGTGAGCGCCCCAGATGCGACGATGTCAAGAGCACTGACATCGGATGTTGGCTACGGAGGCCCCAAGGCGTGAACATCGTCGTTACCGTCAAGCAGGTTCCCGATACCTGGGCGGAGAAGAAGCTCGACGCCGCGGACAAGACCGTCGACCGCAAGAGCGTCGACAACGTCATGAACGAGATGGACGAGTACGGGGTCGAAGAGGCCCTGAAGATCAAGGAAGCGCACGGGGGTGAGGTCACCGTCGTGACGATGGGGCCCGCCAAGGCGGTCGAGACAATCCGCAAGGCCCTGTCGATGGGCGCGGACAAGGCCGTTCACCTCACGGACGACTCGCTGCACGGGTCGGACGCGCTGGCGACCTCCGCGGCGCTCGCGAAGGTGATCTCGACGCTGTCTCCGGACATCGTCATCACCTCTTCAGAGGCGTCGGACGCCCGTGGCGGCGTCATCGGTGCGCTGCTGGCGGAGCGCCTCGGGCTGCCCCAGCTCACCCAGGCCCGCAAGGTCACGGTGGACCCGGGCGCGAGCAAGGTGACGATCGAGCGGCTGGCCGACAACGGCTACGCCCTCGTCGAGGCGAGCCTGCCGGTCGTGGTCGGCGTCGTCGAAAAGATCAACCAGCCGCGTTATCCCTCGTTCAAGGGCATCATGGCGGCCAAGAAGAAGCCGCTGACGACGCTGTCCGCCGCCGACGCCGGGCTCGACGGCGCCGCGGTCGGCCTCGCGGGCGCCGCTTCGGCGGTCGTCACGTCCGAGCCCGCCCCGCCGCGTTCGAGCGGGACGATCGTCAAGGACGAGGGCGACGGCGGAACGAAGGTCGCGGAGTTCCTCGCCGCGCAGAAGCTCATCTGAGGGGTTTGTTCGATGGCTGAAGTTCTCGTACTCGTCGAGCACGCCGACGGTGAACCCAAGAAGGTCACCGCCGAGCTGCTGACGCTCGCCCGCACGCTCGGCGAGCCGTCCGCGGTGTTCCTCGGTGCCCCGGGCACCTACGCGAAGGCCAAGGAGTACCTCGCCCAGTACGGCGCCGCCAAGGTGTATGTGGCGGAGTCGGACGACATCGCGAGCTACATCGGCGGACCGGTGGCGGAGGTGCTGGCCAAGCTGGTTGCCGAGGCGTCGCCCGTGGCGGTGCTGGTCGCGGCCACCGCGGACTCCCGTGAGGTCGCGGCCCGGGTCGCCGCCAAGACCGAGTCCGGTCTGATCTGGGACGCCACCGCGTTGTCCGCGGACCTGGTCGCCACCCAGGGGATCTTCGGCGGTTCGACGATCGTCACCTCGAAGGTCACCAAGGGCGTGCCGGTGGTCGTCGTCCGGCCGAACTCCACGGCTCCCGAGGCCGCGCCGTCGACGCCGGCCGAGCAGACCGTGGACGTCGCGATCTCCGACGCCGCCAAGGGTGCGAAGATCGTCGATCGGGTGGTCGAGGCCAAGTCCGGCCGGCCGGACCTGACCGAGGCTCAGGTCGTCGTCTCCGGTGGTCGTGGTCTCGGTGCCGCGGAGCACTTCACGCTGGTGGAGAAGCTGGCCGACACCCTCGGCGCGGCCGTCGGCGCCTCGCGTGCCGCGACCGACGCCGGTTGGTACCCGCACCAGAACCAGGTCGGCCAGACCGGCAAGACGGTGTCGCCGCAGCTCTACATCGCGGTCGGCATCTCCGGTGCCATCCAGCACCGGGCCGGGATGCAGACGTCCAAGACGATCGTCGCCGTCAACAAGGACCCCGAGGCGCCGATCTTCGAGTTCGCGGACTACGGGCTGGTCGGCGACCTTTTCAACGTCGTCCCGCAGCTCACCGAGGCGATCGAGAAGCGCAAGGCTGGCTGATCGGTTTCCCGGACCGGCACGGCCGGGCCTCCACCCGTCCTCGACGAGGCTGGAGCCCGGCCGTTGTTGTTTCCTCTTCCTCCTTCCTCCCCCTGAGCCCTACGGTGAGGCCGGGCCACGGTCGCGGCAGGCGTCCACCCGCCGAGTGGAGGGATCGCGCCGAGTGGAGGGTTCGGACCGAGTGGCCAGATCGGGCCTCGCAACCGGGGACCTCGGTGCCGGGCCCGCGCTGGCTGTGGACATCGGCGGCACCAAGATCGCAGCGGCAGTCGTCGACGCGGACGGCACCATCCGCGCGACCGCCCGTCGCCCCGTGCCTGCTCACCGTCCGTCCGAGGTCTCACCGGGCGGGCGCGAGCCGGGTGAAGACGGGGTCGCCGAGGAGGTCTTCGGCGCGCTACGGGACTGCGTCGGGGAAGCGCTCGCATCCGCCGGGATCGCGGCGGATGCGATCGGCGGGGTCGGCTGCGGGTGCGCAGGCCCCATGCAATGGCCGGCGGGCGTGGTGTCACCGCTGAACATCCCGTCCTGGCGGGCGTTCCCGCTGCGCGCCCGGCTGCGGGAGCTGTTCCCCGAGCGGCCCGTACTGGTCCACAACGACGGCGTCGCACTCGCCGCCGGTGAGCACTGGGCCGGAGCGGGGCGCGGCGTGCGCAACCTGCTCGCGGTGACCGTCTCGACCGGCGTCGGCGGCGGGCTTGTGCTGGGCGACCGGCTTTTCCACGGCACCTCCGGCAACGCCGGGCACATCGGCCACCTCGTCGTGGACGTGGACGGACCGGACTGCCCGTGCGGCGGGCGCGGCTGCGTCGAGGCCCTGGCCTCCGGTCCGCGGACGGTGCACCGGGCGCGGGCGGCCGGTTGGGCTCCCGCCGCAGGTCAGCCGGCTGACGGCCACACCCTCGCCGCCGCGGCCGCGGCCGGTGACGAGATCGCCTGCCGGGAGCTCGCCCGGGCCGGAACCGCCGTCGGCGCGGGCCTCGCCGCCAGCGCCAGCCTGCTGGATCTGGAGGTGGCTGTGGTGGCCGGCGGATTCGCGCAGTCCGGCCCGATCTTCTGGGATGCCCTGCTCGCCGGCTTCGGGCGCCATGCCGGCTTGGCCTTCGTCCAACGGCTGCGCATCGAGCGCAGCGACGATCCGGGCCGGATCGCGCTGCGGGGCGCCGCCGCCTTCGTGCTGGCGCCGCACCGCTACGGCTGGCCCGACTGACCCACCGCCCACACCTCGGCGCGGTGCGGGTCGTCGATCCTTCCCCTCCGGGGTCCTTCCCCCTGGGGTCCGTCCCCCTGGGATCCGTCAGCCGGTGAAGCCTCCGTCCGCGGCCAGCACGGAACCGGTCATCCCGCCTGCCGCGGGTGAGCAGAGGAAGGCGACCGCAGCGGCGACCTCCTCGGGTCGCAGCAGGCGGCGCAGGTAGGCATGGTCGGCGAACTCCCCGGGGTCGGGCAGGTCGTAGATCCTGGCCGACTCGGCCAACATCGTGGTGTCCATCGAACCGGGGCAGACGACGTTCGCCGTCACCGCCGTCCCGGCGAGGTCCGCGGCGAGGCTGCGCACGAGCCCGACGACGCCGTGCTTGCTGGCGGAGTAGGCGGCCAGGCGGGCCAGCGGTCGGGTCCCCGCCGCGGAGGAGACCGCGACGAACCTGCCGGCGGGGGCCTCGAGCAGCGCCGGAACCGTCGCCCGGATGACGTGGAACACACCCGTGAGGTTCACGCCGAGCAGCGTCTGCCAGGAGTCGTCGTCGGTCTGCCAGATCGGGGGTCCGCCGGCGATGATGCCGGCGACGGCGACAGCTGCGTCGAGCTGGCCGTAGCGCTCGACGGCGACGGCGACGGCCGCGTCGACGTCGGCCTGCCGGCGGACGTCCGCGCGGACCGCGACCGCGTCGCGGCAGCGGGCGGCGACCGCGTCGAGATCTCGTCCGGTCGCGTACGGGTAGCCCGCCGTCGGCGGCTCCGGCGCCGCCAGATCGGCGAGGACGAGTCGGTAACCGGCGGCGTTGAGGGCGTCGGCGACCGCGGCACCGAGGCCGCGGGCCGCCCCGGTGATCAGGGCGACGGGTGCCGACGACGAGGTCGCGCCGCCATTGCCGCGGGTCATGCGGGTCATGCGGGTCGGCCCGCGGACCGCGCCGCGGGGGGTGTGATGCCCTGGCGCCGCGCCCAGCTCAGCAGTCGCTCGACGGCGTCGTCGACGTAGGCATCGAGCAGTCGGGCGCCCTCAGCCGCCGATGCGCCCGCCGGATCTCCCAGTACTCCGGTGGGGCTGAGCGCGGCGACGCCTTGGGCGACGAGCTCGTCGAGCGACGGACTGGGGCCGGCCACCGCCAGGTCCAGCCGCACCAGGTCCGGCGCCAGGTGCAGCAGCAGCGAGGTCTCCGTGCGACCTGCGTGCAGGTCGCGGTCCGCCGTGGGGATGCCCGCGATCCGGGCCAGGGCCGTGGTCGGGGCCCATAGATGCACCGGGCGACCCTCGCTGGCCAGGATCCGTCGCGCCGACATCAGGGCGGCGACGTTCCCGCCGTGTCCGTTGACCACCATGACGGCGCGGGCTGTGTCATCGACCGAGCGGACGAGCTCGACGATCACCCGCTCGAGCACCTGTGTGCCCAGGGAGACCGTGCCGGGGAACCCGGCGTGCTCCCCGCTGGCCCCATACGGCATGGCCGGCCCGAGGAGCACGGGGTCCAGCCGGTCGGCGAGACCGCGGGCGACGGCGGACGCGACCCGGGTGTCGGTGTCGAGCGGGAGGTGCGGTCCATGCTGCTCGGTGCTGCCCAGGGGCAGCACCAGTAGAGGGCGATCGTTCATGAGCTCCCGCCAGGTGGCCCGGCCGAGCATCGACACCGTGTTCCTCCTCTGCCAGACCCGCAGCCGTCCCGCCCTGCGAGTCCTGCGTCCTGCGAGTCCTGCGAGTCCTGCGCCTTGCCTCCGGACACGGCGCGGCGCATCCGCGGCCATCCGGCTGACGCCTTGTCCTGCCAGGCGCCCGGCGTGGGGCGTCCCTCGCCGGCCGGAACGCCGGTGGCATCCGATCGGGACGCGGAGGGGAGCCCTGCACCCGCGACCCGGCCCCGGCTGGCGAAGCACCGCCATCGCCTGGTCAGAGCCTGCTTGGGCGGTCCCGTGTCCTCGATCCGAGGCCGGAGAGTCGGACACCTGGCCGGAGATCCGCCTCCTGGGTCGGAGATCCGCCCCCTGGCCCGACTCGGCCAGGTCTGGCTGCCGACGAGATCCGGGCGATCGAGACATGGCACTCGCATCGGATTCCATCCCAGCATGCGGGGTCACCCACGGTCGACCGGTGTGTTGGGGCTCGGCATCGGGATGCGACTGGAACGCTGTCTCGGCGCGTCTCGTGGCACCCCGATGCGCCGGCCGGCTCCAGGGTGTCCCGACCGGGCTGGGGGACCCGTCTCCGCCGAGCGGCCCGATCCCGCCCGTGGCCGGAGTACCGATCGACGTCGATGTGCGCGACGAGGTTTGGGCTGTGGCGATGCGGGAACCATCTAGCTCAGGACCAGCCGACGGCGAGAGCCGGCAGGCTGGGAACCTGGTCGGGGCGTGATGCGTTGACCAGGACAGACGGCATCAGACCGGCGGTCGGCGTCAGTAGACGCGGCTCCGCAGGCCAGGAACCGTCCCGGCCCCTGGGGCAGGGACGAGGGCTAGCGCACCGTTAATCGGCGGTGCCAGAAAGTTATGCCCCTGGGTTCGCCTACGGTGGCTCTCCTCGTGTATAGTTCTCCTTCGTCGCCCAATGAGCTCTGCAAAGAGCTTGATGTCGCGCAGGACCAAATCTCCTCCGAGGGGGCACAGACCCCCCGAGGAAACGGGCCGCGGACGGTGCGATAAGGTGTGAAAGTGGCAATCGCCGGCAGCTCGGTGGAAATCATCGAAAGCCGGAGCGATTTGACACAAACCAGCCAAAGCTCGTAACATAGAAACATCGCTCGGGCCAATCACCGCAAGGCGGATTGTCTAGAGTGCGCCACAAAATGCACTACCTGTTCGAAGAGGGTCATTTCGCTCAAAACGAAGCGATTTGACACCGAACGAAGAGGCCGGTAAGTTAAAGAAGCACCAGAGCGAAGCCCGAAAGGGCAAAAAGCTGGTAGCGCCTGCTCCTTGAGAACTCAACAGCGTGCCGATTGTCAGTGCCAATTGTTTTACCTCGTTCATGGCCTGGCTGGTTGTTCTTCTTAACCCTGGTTTTTCGGGGTGTGGGGGATGGCTGGTGAT
>NZ_JAMPTM010000209.1 GCF_025403375.1 Frankia gtarii | reverse complement strand
GCCCTGTCCCGCCCCGCCACCCTCGACTGCGCAGCCGACTCGGGCGACGTGGCCGGCGGCGGCAACGCGACCGGCGGCACGGCGGGTGACGGCACGGCGGGTGACGGCACGGCGGGTGACGGCACGGCGGGTGACGGCACAGCGGGTGACGGTGCTTCCACCAATGTCGCGGGTGTGGGTGCGGGGATCCGCAGGGATGTCTCGTGGCGGTTCAGCCCACGCCCGGCCCACGCGCGGTTGGCCTGGTCGAGCACGACGATCGACACCACCACCAGCGAGGCGCCCACCAGGCCGTCAAGCCAGTAGTGGTTGGCGGTGATGACCACGACCACGATGGTGAGGACCGGGTGCAGCACCATCAGCCACCGAGCGCGATGGTGCAGGATCGTGATGACCGCCCAGGCCTCGAGCAGCGACCAACCGACGTGCAGGCTCGGCATCGCGGCGTACTCGTTGGCGATCCCGCCACTGCCCTCGCCGTAGGGCGAGGGGCCATAGACCGCGCCGGTGTCGACGAGCGACCCGTGCGGCACCGGCGGCAGGAAACGGGGCGGCGCCAGCGGGTACGACAAGTGGATGATCAACGCTATGCCGGTGGTCATGATCAGAACGTTGCGGACCCGGGTCCAGTGCCGGCGATGCCGGATGAACACCCACAGCAGCAGCAGGATGACCGACGGGAAGTGGACGAGGATGTAGAACCAGTCCGCGGCCCGGATCAGCAGGTGCGAGTGCAACGCCAGGCGTTGGACGGCGGCCTCGCTGGGCAGGTGCAGGAAGCGCTCGAATCGCCAGACGTCCTTCCCGGCGGCCAGCGCCGCCGACTCCCGGCCGCTGGCTAGGTGGCGGCTGAAGCTGTACGTCCCGTAGAGCACGGCGATGAGCAGAAGCTGGCTGACGGCGTACGCCACCGCCCCGGCCACCCGGCGCATCCGGGCGAGCGGGCCGGCAGGCGCACCGGCACCAGCGACGGCGCCCGCGTCCATCCCGCCGCGCTGGTCGGGCGGCGCGGTGGACGTTCGGGGCGGTGGGCAGCCCAGCGTCCCCAGCCCGTGCCGGACCAGAGGCGAGCTCACTGCCGGACGGCGGCCATCGGCCGAGTCCGTGGATGGGGCCCAGCGCATCGGTGTTCCTCCCAACGTTTCGCGGCCACCACGACGCGTCACGCCGATCAACCAGCGACAGACAGTCGACCCAACACCCGGTCACGCCGGTCCCGTCACCTGCCCGCTACCGACAACCACCACGAACCGTCCGGTATGCCCCGACCCTGCGGGCAGACCACCGGTCAGCGTGCACCCACCGGTCCCCGTGCCGATGACGACTGTGCTCCTCTGGATGACGACTGTGCTCCTCCGGACCACCTTCACGCCACGTGATATGCGCTGTCAGACATGCGGCACCTGAACCGTCGATCAACGACAGAGCCGGTCACGTCCCGACATTCACACGCCAGCCAGGCGCAACGCGACGGCTATGCCGCGGTTCGGCACCGTCAGTGTCGGATGTTCAACGCCCGGGCGCACTGGTGGCAGCTCCCCCATATCGCGGGTGGACTACTGGACCACGGCACTTCGGGCACCCTCGACGCCTCGCTGGAAGCAGGATGGCGTCCGGAGCCGCCCACAAGGTCATCCAATAAGTACGAGGAGTGATGGGCATGCCCAAACCGCACGCTCTCGGCGTGGCGGTCGTGACAGGTGGTGGCCGCGGCATCGGTGCGGCCTGCTCGGTTGCGCTCGCCCGGCTCGGCTGGGATATCTGCCTGGGCTACCGGGCTGACTCCGCCGCCGCCGAACGGGTGACACGGCGGTGCAGGGAGCTCGGCGTCGCCGCCGCGTCGGTGGCCGCCGACCTGGCGCAGCCCACCGGCGCCGTCGCCGACCTGTTCGCCGCCGCGGACCGGCTCGGCCCGGTGACGGCCCTGGTCAACAACGCAGGCGTGGTCGCGCCCGCCGCCCGGGTCGACGAGATGGACGCCGCGCGGCTGAACCAGATGTTCACCGTCAACATCGCCGCCGCCTTCCTGTGCTCGGGGGCGGCGGTGCGCCGGATGTCGACGCGCCACGGCGGGCCCGGCGGATCGATCGTGAACGTCTCCTCCGCAGCCGCGCGGCTCGGCAGCCCAGGGACCTACGTCGACTATGCGGCGAGCAAGGGAGCCCTCGACACGCTGACGAAAGGGCTCGCCCAGGAGGTGGCCGCCGAGGGCATCAGGGTGAACGGCGTTCGGCCGGGATACATCGACACGGAGATCCACGCCTCGGGCGGAGATCCGGAGCGGGCCCGGCGGCTGGGCGCGGCCGTGCCGCTGGGCCGGCCGGGCCGGGCCGAGGAGGTCGCGGACGCGGTGACCTGGCTCTGCACGACGCAGGCGTCCTACGTGACGGGGGCCGTGCTCGACGTGACCGGTGGGCGATGACCGGTGGGAGGTGACCGGTCGCCGCACCACGGTCGGCTCAGCGGGTGCGCTCGGGACGCAGGATCACCATCGCGTCCGGGTGGCGGCGGGTGTAGCGCACGGCGGCCCGGCGGGGAGAACCGCTGGCCCACTGAACGCTCCAGTCGACGCCGACGAGGTCGAGTAGCGACCGCAGCCGCTGTTTGAGCTCCTCCCGGGTCTCCTCCTCGGCGATCCGAGCGGCGCACATGACCGTCTCGACGCCGAATGCGCAATACACCCCGGCGGTCCACCGCGCCCAGCGGGACCAGCGGTCCATCGTCGCGATCAGCACGAGATGGCCGTCGAGCCGCGCGGCCAGGTCGGCGGCCAGCAATACATCGGCCATATCCGACAGATCACCGAAGCGAACGCCAAGCACGACATGGCGTTCGGTCCGAACCCGGGGGGTGACTTTCGTTCGCTCTGCCCGTTCCACGTTTCCTCCAGCGAGGCTTTCCCCAGCGCCGTCGATCGACTGTCGGTGTGAACGGGATTGTCTCGCTTCACGGCCTGCGGTGCCGAGGATACCGACACATCGTCAGTACCCCCTCTACCCGCAGATCATCTGTTCCGGATCGCGTTTGGGCACGACGCCCGTCGCGCTGGCGGGTAATGCCGCCAGATGCCGGGTCCGCACCGCCTGTCAGCCGCTCACCGTTCCCGGTTGATTGTGGCGGGCAAAACCGGAAAGGGGAAGACCTTGGCGGTAGCGATGGGCCCTGGAGTGCTCCCACCAGTGGGCCAAACCGACCAGTCGTGACCGAGGAGACGCAGGCGATCACCTCCGGTGTTCCGCGGGTGTCCACGGGCCTCACCTGCGACGCTTCAGACAGAGCGGGCCGGGTTCCGCCGGCGGCTCGCGGCGGGTCCGCACCGGCGGGCGCAGAGCCGCATGACGATCGCCGCCGGCACGACGGTGGCAACCTTGGCGCGAAGGAGCACCAGATGTCGGTGTTGGACCGGTTCCGGCTGGACGGCCGGGTCGCGATAGTCACGGGGGCATCATCCGGGCTCGGGGTGGACTTCGCCCGCGGCCTCGCCGAGGCCGGCGCGGACGTGGTCCTCGCCGCCCGGCGGGTCGAGCGGCTCGGCGCCACCGCAAAGCTCGTGGAGTCGGCCGGTCGCAGTGCCCTCGCCGTCGCCGCCGACGTGGCCGACCCGGCCAGCGCCGAGCGTGTCGTGGCGGCCGCGATGGAGGCGTTCGGCCGGGTGGACGTACTGGTCAACAACGCCGGGGTCGGGACGGCGGTGCCCGCCCTGCACGAGACGCCCGAGCAGTTCCGCTCCGTCCTGGACGTCAATCTCAGCGGTAGCTACTGGATGGCGCAGGCTGCCGCCCGGGTGATGCGGCCAGGCAGCAGCATCGTCAACATCTCCAGCGTGCTGGGCCTGACGACCGCCGGGCTGCCTCAGGCCGCCTACACGGCCAGCAAGGCCGGGCTGATCGGGCTCACCCGAGATCTGGCCCAGCAGTGGACCGGCCGCCAGGGCATCCGGGTGAATGCGCTCGCCCCCGGTTTCTTCCGCAGCGAGATGACGGACGAGTACCGGCCCGGCTACATCGAGGCGCAGTTGACGCGGGTCCTCGACGGCCGCTTCGGGGAACCTGCGGAACTGACCGCCGCGCTACTCTTCCTGGCGTCGGACGCCGGCAGTTTCGTCACCGGGCAGACGCTCGCGGTGGACGGCGGTTTCAGTATCACGTAACCCGCCCCCCGAGGAGCACCGCCGTCGACCATCCGCATACGGCCGATCTGGGACGCGAACCTCTTCCCACCTGCCGGACACCGAACGTCCGTGTTGCCCGGCAGGTCCGGATCAACCGTGGACGTGGTTCTCCGGTTGCCTCGGTTCTCCGGTTGCCTCGGTTCTCCGGCGGCGTCAGTACTCCGGCGGCGTCAGCTTCGCGGATGGCGTCAGCTTTCCAATGGCATCAGTTCGGCCGCGAAGGAATCGAGGAAGCTCGGCCACCCGTCCGGCGTCGTCGCCGGATGGACGACGAACTTGCTCACCCCGACGGCGAGGTACTCACCGATCAACTCCCGCGCCGCGGCCCACCCCACCGGCATGAGCCGCGATGGATCGACGTCGGGGTAGCGCCGCCGCAGCGCCGCCAGGGCGTTGGCCGGCGGCGGCGCGAAGGCGACGCGCAGACTCAGCCCGAAGTGATCGTCGTCGATCCGCCGGCCCGCCGCCACTGCGGCCTGCTGAATCTCGGCGATGCCGGCCGCCGCCTGCTCGGGGCTGACCATGCTCGCCAACCAGCCGTCGCCGAAGCGGCCGATCCGACGCAGCGCGGCCGGGGCCGCACCGCCGAGCCAGATGTCCAGCGGCCGGGTGGGCAGCTCCCCGATGCCGACGTCGGTGAAGTCGAAGAACTCTCCGTGGAAGGTCACCCGCGGCTCGCGCAGCAGCCGCCGCAGGACGTCCAGCGCCTCGTCGAACACCGCACCTCGACGGCCCGCGGTCCCCGCGGGCCGGACCCCGCCGCGCCCCTCGGGAAGCGGGTAGGCGGGCCGGTCCTCGGGCCGGCCCGGGGCGAGGCCCAGCACCGGCAGCACCCGGCGCGGGGCTAGCAGCGCCAGCGATCCCAGCTGCTTGGCGAGCAGCACCGGGTTGCGGCCCGGCAGCACCGCCACCCCTGAGCCGACCTTCAGCCGGCTGGTGCGGCCCAGGGCAAAGGCCATCCCGGCGAGCGGGTCCACGGCGGGCGTGGAGAGCTGTTCGGACAGCCACAGCGAATCGATCTCGAGCTTCTCCAGCCGGTCCACCAGAGCCGCGAACCCGGCCGGCGCGACGCTGCCGAAGCCAATGCCGATCCGGACCTTCATCACCCGCTCCATCCTGGCCCGGGATCCGTCGGCGCCCGAGCTCTCGCTCCATAGTGGGGGCTGAGCGAGCGACGTGGGTCACCTTTACGGGCACTGCACCGTCCGAATCCGTCCAGTGACATCGTCTCCGGGCGCCACCGAACGACCGAGGCCCCGCCGCCCGCCACGTTTCGTGGCCAGCGGGCGGTGTTCAGCTACCGGCGGTGTCGACTCCGGGCACGGCGGCGAGATCCGCACGCAGGTCGGCGACCACCTCGGCGAGCAGGGGCTGGCGCAGGACCGTCCGGTGGTCCCCGGGGATGCGCCGGATCGACGCGGGACCGGCGAGCACCCCGCGCCACGCCTCGATCTCGTCGTGGTCGTCGGCGAGCCAGACGACCGTGCGCCCCTCGTAGGTATGCGGCCGGTAGGCCATCGTGAGGATGCGACCCTGATTGTGGAAGACGTCGTAGCGGTGCGTTCCGCGGAAGCGGACGACGCCGGCGAGCGGGAGCTCGACGAGCTGGCGCAGCCGGTCGGCCACCACCCGCGGGCCCAGCGCGGGGCCCTCGTCGGCGGCGAGCGGCCCAGGTCCGTCCGAGCGTGCAACGTCCTGCGGCCGGTCCGGGTGCCGGCCCTCCAACTGGCTCGTCGGGATGATCGCGCCGGTGCGGGTCAGCCGGGCGGTGCCGGGCAGGTAGGTGTCGATCAGCGCCAGCAGGCCGACCTCATGGCCCGCCCGCCGCAGCAGCCGGGCTACCTCGAGCGCGATCAGGCCACCGAACGAGTGCCCCGCCAGCAGGTACGGACCGGTCGGCTGCAGCAGCCGGAGCTCGGCCACATGGCGGCGAGCCGCGGCCGCCACCGACCAGTCCGGGATGCCGCGCTGTTCCAGAGCGTGCGCCTGCAGTCCGTAGACGCGGCGTTCGGCGGCGAAATAGCGGGCAAACGGCAGCAGGGCGATCGCGGGCGCGCCGGCCTCGGGGAAGCAGAACAGCGGCGTGCCCGGTGCGGCGGCGGTCAGCGGCACCACGGTGGGGTGGCGGTCCGCCTCCCCCTGATGGGCGGCCCAGACTGCGGCGAACCCGGCCGGCGTGCGGGCCGCCACGATCTCCGACACGGGCAGCGCCACCCCGAACTCGTCGCGCAGGACCGCCGCGAGCTCGCCCGCGGCCGCCTCGCCGCCAGGGGTCCCCACGACGTCGTCGTGCGGGCCGATGGCGGTCATCCCGAGCACGCGGGCCCACAGCAGCGTCGCCGCCATCTCGTACGGGTCGTCCCCCGTCGGGTCGGCGGCAGCAACTGCGCCGCCGGTGGGGCCGGTGGCCTCCGCGGGAGTCGTGACGTCCACGGTGTTGTCTGGACTCGGTGACAAGGAATCGGGCAGCTGGTCGGCCGCGGACGTGCCCAGCAACGACATCACCCCATAGGACTATGTGAAGGCCACATTGAACACCAGTGTCGGACTAGCCCAACACGCCCGTCGGTGTCGGGCGGTCCGGCGATGATTCCCGGGCCGCGCCTGCGTCCGCGACCGGCTACCGCGCTCCCCGCGACCAGCGGACGGCCCGTCCCTGGCGGCCACGCCAGCCCGCGCGCCGCGATGCGGCGAGTCGTGCGGCCCGGAGTTGCCATTGACGTCGGCGGCCCCCGGCGTCCACCGTGGAAGCGTGGGCGATGTGGGCAAACCCGAACGGATCGTCGAGGACGAGCCGATCAGCTTCCCCGATGCCGAGCCGTTGACGATCCCGGCCGTCCCGGCCGCCCCGGCGCCGGAACGGGAGCCGGTGCCCGGGTGAGCCTGCTCGGCTGGCGCCAGTGGGCGGTGGACGACCGGGGGCAGCTGCGCCCGGCCTGGACTCCGTGGTCGCCGTTCCCGCCGAGCATGCTGCTGTGGCGGGCCGACGGCATCACGCAGGCACAGTGCCTGCGGACGAAGCGGCCCGATTCAACCGCCGTCGGCGCACCGGCCCCGGCTGGTCATGACCGGGTGCCGGACGAGCATTGCCTGTGCGGCCTGTACGCCTGGCGCACCCCGGAGATCCTCGCCGCGGCGCGCCGGCCGCGCTGGACCGCGCTGCCCTGCGTGGTCGGCGTGGTCCGGCTGGGCGGGCGGATCATCATCGGCGAGCGAGGCTACCGCGCGGAACGGGGCTACCCCGTCGCCGTGCTCGACCGCCATGGCGTCGTGTCCGCCAGCTACACCATCGCGAGATATCGCACTTTTTCGGCCCTGGTCGCCGAGTGGACGCCGTCCGGACCCGAGGCGACGGGCATGGATCAAATAGCCGGGTAATCCCGGGCAGATAACGCAGAACCGCGGCCGATGCGTCGCCAATCGGTCGGGTCCCCCGCGGGAACGGGTATCTCCCGCGGGACCACTCCTACCAACGCCGGTCACACTGCGCACCAGGTCAGGTGCGTTTTGCCCGCAATGGGGGTAGCCGGGGCGGATATCGTCGGCATCATCGCGCATATCCCGACCAGTGCGGGCAGCGCGTCGGGCCGCGGGGCACGCGAGGGGGGGACCGTCGTGACCAGCTCCGAGATCAGCAGTACCGGAACCCCGCAAAGGGGGGCTCCGAAGACCAGCAGTCCGGAAACCGGGGTCGCGGGGGCATTTCCGATCGTCAGGCCGGCCGGGCAGCGGCCGCCCACCACGCCGGCGGCAGGCCGCGACCGGCGGCGCCGGCTGGTTCCACTCGCGGTGACGCTCAGCTATCTCGCCCTGTCCGTCTGGATCTTCCGCGCGAGTTGGCGACATCTCGGGGAGATCACCTACGGCGGCGGTGACGCCTACCTGTTCTCGTGGTTCCTCGGCTGGACACCGCACGCGTTCGGCAGTGGCCTCGCCCCGTTCCTGACCCACCACATCAACTCCCCCACGGGCGCGAACATCCTCTGGAGCACCCCGGTGGTGCTACTCGGCCTGCTCACGGCGCCGATCACCCTGCTGGGCGGTCCCGTGACCACGCTGACGGTGCTGCTCACGCTCGCCCCCGTGGTCAGCGGCCTCGCCCTGTTCTGGGTGCTGCGCCGTTGGGTCCGGGACTGCCCCGCCGCTCTTGCCGGCCTGCTCTACGGCTTCGGGCCCTACCTGATCGGCAGCTCCTACGGCCACCTGCACCTGGCGTTCGCCCCGTTCCCACCGCTGCTGCTCGGCCTGCTCGATGATCTGATCGTCCGCGGCCGCAGCCCGCGGCGCACGGGGATCCTGCTGGGATTCGCGGTCGCCGCGCAGGCCCTCATCGGCGAGGAGATCCTCGCGACCTCGGCGCTGACGGCGGCCGTCGGGCTCGTGGTTCTCGCCGCCCGCCACCGCGCTGCGGCCCGCGAGCGGCTGGGCCCGGCGCTGCACGGTCTGGCGACGGCCGCACTGGTCGCCACCGTCGGACTCGCCTGGCCGCTGGGCGTGCAGTTTCTCGGCGGGCAGCGGGTCCACGGCTCGATCCAGCCGTCCGGCATCGCCGTGACCGACCTGTGGAGCTTCGTCACGCCGACGCCGCTGCAGGAAATCGCCCCGAACCTCGCCCTGCGGCACAGCCTGCGCTTCACCGGCAACGCCGTCGAGGTCGGCGGCTACCTGGGAGTTCCGCTGATCCTGCTGGCGCTGGCCGCGACGGTCCGCGCGCGCCGCCACCCACTCGTCGGCGTCCTCGCCCCCGTCGGCCTGGTGATGGCGGTCCTCTCGCTGGGCGACCACCTGCACGTCGACGGCCGCGCCACGCGGATCCCGCTGCCCTGGCTGGTCCTCGAAAAGGTGCCGGTGCTCCACAACGCCCTGCCCTCACGATTCGCGCTGTACGTGATGATGTGCGCGGCCGCCGTGACCGCCGTCGGCCTGGACCGGTGGCGCGATGAGCACCGGCGCGCCACCGACCCTGCGGATGTCCCGCCGGTGGACGGCACGTTTCCGGACCTGGGCAGCCTCGACGGGCACGGCGACACGCACAGCGGGTCAGGCGGATGGCGCGGCTGGCTCGCCCGATCAGGCGCCGCCCTGGTGACCGCCGGCGCGCTGGCCGCGCTCGTCCCCGCCCCGCTGCTCACCACGGCGGCCCACACCCCCGCCTTCTTCACCGGCGACGGAGTGCGGCAGATCCCGGCGAACGCCACCGCTCTCGTCGTCCCCTACCCGCATCCCCAGCAGGCGCAGGCGATGCTGTGGCAGGCCGAGGCGCACTTCCGCTTCGTCATGCCGGGCTGCTACTGCACCGTGCCGGGCCCGACCGGTCGGGCCTCGTTCCACGGCCCCGGCGATGCCCTGACCTCCGCCCTCATCGACCTCGACAACGGCACGACGACGGCGGCCGCCGCCCTCGGATCATCCCAGGTCCGCAACGCGTACAGGCGGTTGTCCCCGGACGCCGTCGTACTGGGGCCGGCGCGGCGACCCGCCGAGCTGCGCGCGCTGCTGGGCAGCCTCGTCGGCCGCCCGCCGCGGCACGTCGGCGGGGTCGACCTGTGGTTGCCCGCGCGATGATCCACCGCGGGCGTCGCCCGCGCTGATGTCGCCCAGCGGACAGTCGAGCCGCCGGGAAGAATCGTCACCTGGAAGAGTTTGGCGAGAAGCTGGCCGCAGGACGGACATTCGCGCCGCCCGGCCGGGAACCCGCCACGACGATTCCTCTACGATTTCCCGCATTCCGCGACCCCGGTTCGCAGGTCGACAGGTCGTCGCAGGTCAACAGTCCAGAACGGAGGACGCGCGGTGTCGACGGACCAACCGGCGGGCCGCCGGCCGGAAAGGCTGACCCGACGCCAACGCGCCGCCGTGGTCGGCATCGTCGTGCTCGCCGTGGCAGTCGCCGCTTCCCTCGCCGCAACAACCGGGGGTTCCTCGGCCGCGGGCGGCTGGCCGCCTGCCGGGCGGTCGGCATGCGCATCCGTACAGATCTTCACCGGCACCGTCGGTTCCCCGTACAACCAGTTTGCCCGGGTGCTTCGTACCCGGCTCGAGGCGGCGCCGGAACACTTCGACGTGGACGTGGTGGAGACGGCCGGCTCCACGGAAAACATCTACGACCTCGAATCCCCCGAGCCGCCCCGCTGCGGATTGGCAATTGCCCAGCTCAACACCACCGTGGACGCCACGGAAGGGGTGAACCAGTTCGACCCGACGCGCGGCGGCCACCCGGTGGCGGGGCTGCGCACCCTCGGGCCGGTGCACCAGGATCTGCTGCACGTGATCGTCCGGGACCGCCCGCTCGGCCCGGACGACCGGCGGGTCGACAGGCTGGCCGAGCTGTGCAACCGGACGATCGCGGCCGGCCAGCCGGGTTCGGGTGTCCGCCAGATCGGCGACGTCCTGCTACGGGTCGGCCTGCCCAACTGCCATCCCGACCTCGACGACTCCTCCATCGACGAAGCACTGCGGCGGCTGTCCGCGGGCACGGTGGACGCGGTCGTCTGGGCCGGCGGCGCGGGCACCCGGCAGATCAGGACCGCCATCGCCGCCGGAGCCCGGCTGCGCCTGCTCGATCTGTCCGAGTACCGGACCCCGATCACGAAGGACTGGAACACGTTCTACGGCAACCGGGCGCACTTCTACGCCGGCGAGGTGTTCGGCGCCGGCGACCTGGGCCCCGCGGACTACACGGGAATCCGCCCGATCCGGACCGTCACGATTCCCAACGGCCTGATCGCCCGCGCCGACACCGACCCGGTGCTGGTCCGCCGGGCGACCGCCGAGCTGTACCGGGATCGGGGCGACTACGAGGGGGTGCTCTGGGGCGCCAACCCCGCGCACCGACGCATCCCGGACGCCCTGTCCATTTACGAAGGGCCGCTTTTCTGCTATATACCGCTGCATCCGGCAGCCGCGGAATACTACCTTCGACAATTCCAGCGGGTACCGAGCTGCGGCGCAGCCTGACGTGACCGGGACCCGTAAACGCATGGAGCCCGAAGGCGGGGCCGCCGGAGACTGGGGCTAGAGGACACACCGTGCTAAGACCACTGACCGCTACCGACCCCAGGCTGGTGGGGCCGTACCGCCTGCACAACCGCATCGGCGCCGGGGGCATGGGGATCGTCTACCTCGGGTTCGCGGACGAGGAACTGCCGGTCGCGGTGAAGGTGCCGCATGAGGCGTATGCCAGCGATCCGGAGTTCCGGGCGCGGTTCCGCGCGGAGGTTTCGGCCGCGCGGCACGTTCGGGCGAGCACCGTCGCCCAGGTGATCAACGCCGAGGTGGAGGGCCCACGCCCCTGGCTCGCGACGGAGTACGTGCCGGGCCCGACGCTGCACGCCGCCGTGCTGGAGCACGGGCCGCTCGTCGACCGGCACCTCGACAACCTCACGCTCGGTCTCGCCGCCGCGCTGGAGGCCATCCACGGCGCCGCGGTCGTGCACCGCGACCTGAAGCCGGCGAACATCGTCATGTCCTGGACCGGACCGAAGGTCATCGACTTCGGTGTCGCCCGCTCGGCCGAGTACACCGGCTACACCCAGGACGGCGAGCTGGTCGGGACGATCGCGTGGATGTCCCCCGAGCAGCTCGGCGGGCAGACGGCGAGCCCGGCCTCCGACATCTTCGCGTGGGCCTGCTGCGTGGTGTTCGCCGCGACCGGACGGCGGCCGTTTCGCGGCGAGTCCCAGGAGATCGTCGCGCTGCGGATCGAGGCGGCCGAACCAGAGCTGGCCGGCACCCCCGACCGGTTGCTCGAGCCGGTCTCCCGCTGCCTGGCGAAGGATCCCGCGCTGCGCCCCTCGGCCGGCGAGCTCGTCGGGTTACTCACCCGCCGGCTCTCCCTGCCC
>NZ_JAMPTM010000208.1 GCF_025403375.1 Frankia gtarii | reverse complement strand
CCGCTGCCCGGATTGGGCTCGCCGGTCCAGGGATCGATGTCGCCGCCCGGGATCCCCGGACCGCCCCTGGCCGAGTTCGGGCTGCCCGTGCCGTGCGTGGTCTGCGTCGCGCCGCCGCCGGCGACCCCGGAACCCTCCGGGCCGCCGCCCTGGCCGCCGGCCGCCCCGGCGAGCCCGCCGCCGTCGCCGCCGTGCAGCAGCGGCCCGCCGTTGCCGGCGCCGCCGCCGGCGCCGGCTACCAGGACCCGGTCGGCCGCGCCGAAGGCGCCGACCCGCACGTCCGACCCGCCGCCGCCGGCTCCGCCGCCGCCATGTGCCCCGCCGCCGCCGGCCCCGTGGCCGACACCGCCGCGCCGGGCGAACTCGCCGTGCCGGGACGTCCCGGGAACGCCGGCGGCGCCGACGGTGAGCTGGAGGACCTGCCCCGGGCTGACGGCCAGGGTGCCGCTGGTCTCGCCGCCGAGACCGCCGGGGGCGCCGGTGTTCGGCGGGTTGGGGGTCACGAACCCGGCCGCGCTGCCGCCCTCGCCGCCGAACAGGTCGATGCGCACGCTGGTCACGCCAGCGGGCACGGTGAAGGTGCCCGTGCCCGCCGTGGTGTAGGCGCAGGTGGGTGGAGAGTTGGTGAGGACGCCGGTCGCGCCGCAGATGGCCGTCCCGTCCGCGGTGTCCGCGATGGCGGGAAGCGGCATCGCGACGGCGACAGCCAGCACGCCGGCCGCGCCGGCGATCGCCGCCAGCCTGCCCCGGGGCATGGTGATACGACGGTTCATGGGAATCGACATCGCCTTTGTGGTCAGACGCCGTCGTCGGCGCACAGCGCCCAGACGTCGGTGTAGGTGCTCGGCGAGCTCGCGCCGCCGGTGTGGCTGAAGGCCGTCCAGTACGCGGCGGTGGTGGTCCCGTCACTGACGGGGCTGCCGGTGGAGCCGCTGGGGAAACTGCCGTTGAGGTGATCGCCGCCCGAACCCGGGCCGGTGAAGTCGGTGGTCGTCACGCTGCCGCCGCTCACGGCGGCACCGCCGCTGATCAGCTTCCCGTCCCCGCCGCCGCAGCCGACCGTGGCCGTCTGGCCGGTGGTCGCCGAGGTCGGCCCGCTCACCTCGCTGTAGCGGACCTTCACGGTGGCCCCGCTGACGTTGATGCCGCTGCCGCTGCAGATCGCGTAGGCGTAGGTCACGTTGCTGCCGCCGCCCCCGCCGCCGTTCCACCCGACGGACGCCCAGGAGTTCGGGTTGGTCGCACCGTCGGCCGCCGCCTTCTGACCGTAGTCGTGGGCGGCGTCGTTGAAGGTGGGGAAGCTGGCGATCGGCTTGAGGCTGCCGACGCTCGCCGGGGTGGTGCGCGCCCCGCCGCCGAGCAGGATCGTGTTCGCCGGGCAGGTCGCCACCACCAGGTTGACCGTGGACGCCGCCGAGGGCCCGCTGGCCTTGTTCATCACCACCTGGGTGTGGTTGACCAGGTTGCTGGTCAGGCAGGTCGCGTACGGGGTGGTGGAGAAGGCGGCGTCGGTGGCCCCCCCGGTGCCGCCGATGCCGAGCCAGTGCGTCACGTCGGTGCCGACGACGCCGGCGGTGCCGGTGTACTCGCTGCTGCCGTTGGAACTGGGCTCGCTGCCCATCACATGGTTGCCGTTCGACGCCGAACCGGTGCCGATGGCCTGGTTGACCCCGCCACCCGCCACGAGACCGGTGGCGCAGTCGGCGTGGGTCGAGATCTCGGCGAAGGCCGCTGCGGGCCCGCTGGTGGCGCCGGGGGTCTTCACCGTGACACCGACGGTGTTGGCGCGGGCGGTGCCTGGAACCGCGACGGCCAGCAGAGCACTCAGACCCAGCACTGCGACAGGTCCCACCGCGCGACGACGGAGGGTCACTTTTGCCATTTGTTCTCCCTTTGCTGCGGGATGGTCCGGACCTCGCCCGCGTCCGCACAGGGTGGTCGGCAGCGGGCGAGATCCCCGCGCGCTCGCACCCGCGGCCGTATGTCGACGCCGGGAGCCGGGTGATACCCGGCAGAACTACGCGGATACGGACATTAGCAGGAAGAAAGTCCGCATACACGGAGTTCTTCGCGAACTTCGTACGCGGATGAGTGCCGTCAGGCCGACCCGGCTCAGTCCGGAGCGTCGCCGCAGCCTGCCCTTGCGCTGCCGCGCTGCCGTCACCAGACGCCGCGCGGCCACCACCGTCAACGGTGGCGCAGCAGGGCCAGGCAGAGGGGCAGGCAGAGGGTCAGGCCGGGGCCGAACGCCATCGCGACCACGGTCGCGCCGGCCGGGAGACCCCCGCGGAGCTGGTCGAGGACGAACAGGACGGTGCCCGACGAAGCAGTTCCCCCGCGACGCGAGGACGCCGCGGGTCGCCGCGGTCTGCGCCGGATCGAGGCCGAGGCGTTCCTCGACGACGTCGATGATGCGCGCCCCGTCGGGATGCACGGCCCAGCCGTCGACCTCGGCGCGGTCCGCGGCGAACCGCCTCCTCCCATCCGCCCGCATCGCCGCCCGGCCGCCGTCGTGAGCCGGACCGGGCAGGGCCTCACAACTGCGAAGTCGTGGCGGCTGGGTGCGGCACGGGTCGTGCACCGCACAGGGTGGGAAATCACGGGAGCCTGGTGCGAGCTGTCCTGGCCGAACGTCGGACCTGCTCGTCTAGCGGTTCGACCGCATCGTCTGGCCGGGCGGTTTGGAGCCCCTGGGGGCGGCGACGGCTGGCCAAGGGCGCCGCTGGATGACGATCAGGCAGGTGTCGTCGTCGGTGTCGGGGGTGGTGTGCGCGAGGACGTGGTCGGCCTGCCGGGCAACGTCGGGTTGGCGTTGCGCGGCGATGCGCAGGAGGGCGGCGAGCGAGGTGTCCAGCCCGGTGCCACGGCGTTCGATGAGGCCGTCGGTGAACAGCAGGAGGATGTCCTCGCTGGCCAGGTGGTGGACGGTCTCCTCGTAGGTCGCGTCGGGCTCGACGCCGAGCAGCAGCCCCTCCGGTTGCGCCAGCATGCTGGCGGTGCCGCCGCGGACGAGGACCGGGGGCAGGTGCCCCGCATGGGCCCACCGCAGGGTGTGGTCCGACGGGCGGTACAAGCCGCAGATCACGGTCGCGGTGATGTCGTCGGTCAGGTGATAGGTGACCCGGTTCAGCCAGTGCAGCAGTTGCGCGGGCCCCGCGCCGGTGACGGCGAGACCACGAAGGCTGTTGCGCAGGGTAACCATGCCGGCCACGGTTCGGATGCTGTGGCCCGCGACATCGCCCACGGCCAGCAGGACGTCGCCGCTGGGGAGGGTGACGGCGTCGTACCAGTCGCCCCCGACGAGGTGTTTCTGCTCAGCCGGACGGTAGCGGACCGCGACCGCGAGTCCGCTGGCTTCGACGGCCTCGTCCGAGCCGGGCAGGAGCGCCCGCTGCAGGGTCAGCGCGAGGCGGTGCTGGCCGGCGGCCCGTGCCTCGGAGTCGGCGAGCTGGTGTCGGGTGGCGTCGAGGACGACCTGGGTGCGGTAGTGGCTCGTCAGGTCCTGGTAGACACCGCGGACTGCGATCAGTGTTCCGGCGGTGTCGGTCACGGGTTCGGCGATCGCGCGGAGCTGGCGCATCGTCCCGTCGGGGAGCAGGACCCGGAAGGAGACCGTGACCGAACGCCTCAGCCGCAGCAGCGCGTCGCGTAGCTGGTCGACGGCCGCTCGGTCCTGGGGATGGACGTGGTCGTCGAGGTTGTCGAGGGTGATCGGCGGGTCGTGGCGGGGGCGACCGAACAGCTCGTAGGTGTGCCGGGTCCATCGCACCCCGCCGGTGCGGATCTCCTCCTGCCAGGCGCCGAACCGGCCGAGGCGCTGCACGGCGCGCAGCAGCGAATCCCCGCTCTCGCCGCCCTCGTCGCGGGGCCAGCCGAGGGCGACGCCGTCGAAGAGGCGGGCGATGCGCACATCCGCCTCCCAGGTGACGACCACGTCGTCGACCAGGGTGAGCAGGACCGTACCGTCGGCGCGGAACGGTTCGCCGGTGCGCAGCACCTCGACCGCTCGCTCGAACAGACCCGCGTCGGCGCCGAGCAGGGGGTAGAGCTCCAGCAGGCCACGTCCCAGCAGCGCGGCGGGCGGCCGCCCGCCCGGATCCACGAAGCCCTCGCCGACGTGGTCGATGCGGAAGTCGAGCACCTCCCCGTCACCGGCCCGCACGGCGTGCGCCAGCAGCACCGACCCGCCCATGGCGTCGAGGAATGCCGGCAGCCAGGCGACCCTGGCCGGCAGCGTCCCGGCACCGTCAGGAGTCTGCGTCGCCACGCCGCCGGTCACGCCGGGTCCGCCCGGCGGCCGCAGGCTGCGCAGGCAGAGGTCGGCGAGGGCGGTGAGCTCGCGCCGTATCCCCTCACTGAACTGGGCCTGGGGGGCCGGCCAGCAAATCTCCATGGCGCCGACGACGGCGCCGGCGTGCAGGAACGGCAGGGCCGCGCGCGCCCCTCGCCAGGGACCGAGCCGGGCTAGCCCGTCGGTGTGCCCCGCGGCCCCCGCCGGCCCTGGCGGGGATCCGGCCGGCCACCACTGGGGGGCGCCGAGGCGCGCGGCGCGCAGGGCGGCGCAGTCCAGCTGTGGCGGGATCCGCTGCCAGCGGCTCGTGTCGAGCAGGTCCAGACCGGCCTGCCCGACCAGGGCGAGCGCGCCGTCCGGTTCCAGCATCCAGCAGGCCACGGCCACTACTCCCAGCGGGGCCAGGGCCTCGTTGAGGACGGCCTGTGCGACCGCGCATCCGTCGGTGTCCCATCCGTCGGTGCCGTGGCCGACGGTGCCGTGGCCGATGGCTGCGTGGCCGACGGCGATGTGCGCCAGCCAGGTGCGACGGCGGGCGGCGTCGTCCAGCGGGAGCTGCGAGGAGGCACCCGGAGCCTGGCCGAGTACCTCGGCCGCGAAGTCGGCCGGGGCGATGCCGGCAGTGGATGCGAGGCTGCGGAGCTGTTCGCCGGCCTCGGCCACCGAACACCGCAGCCGCTCGACCAGCACCCCGGTCGCGACGTCGATCAGCGCGTCGGAGGCGGTGCGTGACTGGGACTCCGCGAGTTGCCGTTGTTGACGTGCAATCACGCCCAGTAGCCCCGCCATATGGCCAGGCCGGCCGGCGCTGCCGTCCGCGGAGCCCACGAACGTGTCTCCTTGTCCACCCCAGGCGCTGGTCGCCCGCCAGGACAAGGGCATGTGGCCAAGACGCCGGTCTTGTCCCTTTACCCTACTGCAGAGGCCCCGCAAGGATCCGGGTGTCGACTGCGACGGCTCCCCGGAGGAACGGGCACTGTGGGTGACAGGCTGGAGGATAACGGTGACCGAGATCACGGATCGTGGTGCGGCGCGCGCCCGGCTGGATGATCCGGCCCTGCGACAGCTGCTCGCCGGGCTCACCGCCGTGCGGGGCGGCGACTTCGGCACCCGCCTGCCCCCGATCGGTGACGATCTGCTGGACGAGATCGCCACCGTCTTCAACGGGATGATCGATCAGCTCGCCCTGTTCACCTCCGAGGTGACACGGGTGGCACGCGAGGTGGGCACCGAGGGCAAGCTCGGCGGCCAGGCCGAGGTCCCAGGGGTCTCGGGCTCGTGGAAGGACCTGACGGACAACGTCAACGCCATGGCCGGCAATCTGACCGGCCAGGTCCGCGACATCGCGCAGGTCGCGACGGCGGTGGCGAAGGGTGACCTGTCGCAGAAGATCACCGTTGATGCCCGCGGGGAGATCCTGGAGCTCAAGAGCACGATCAACACGATGGTTGATCAGCTCTCGGGGTTCGCCGACGAGGTCACGCGGGTGGCCCGGGAGGTCGGCACCGACGGGCGCCTCGGCGGGCAGGCGGACGTCAAGGGCGTCTCGGGTACCTGGCGTGACCTCACCGAGTCGGTGAACGTCATGGCCGGCAACCTGACCAGCCAGGTCCGGTCGATCGCGCAGGTCGCGACGGCGGTGGCGAAGGGTGACCTGTCGCAGAAGATCACCGTTGATGCCCGCGGGGAGATCCTGGAGCTCAAGAGCACGATCAACACGATGGTTGATCAGCTCTCGGGGTTCGCCGACGAGGTCACGCGGGTGGCCCGGGAGGTCGGCACCGACGGGCGCCTCGGCGGGCAGGCGGACGTCCGCGGTGTGTCGGGAACCTGGAAGGACCTCACCGACAACGTGAACGTGATGGCGTCGAACCTGACGGCGCAGGTCCGTTCCATCGCGCAGGTCGCCACGGGGGTCGCCCGTGGCGACCTGTCCCAGAAGATCACGGTGGAGGCGAAGGGCGAGGTCGCCGTGCTCGCCGCCACGATCAACACCATGGTGGACACCCTCGGCGCCTTCGCGGACGAGGTGACGCGGGTCGCCCGCGAGGTCGGCACCGACGGCCGCCTGGGCGGCCAGGCGAGCGTGAAGGGGGTGTCCGGCACCTGGAAGGACCTCACCGACAACGTCAACTTCATGGCGAACAACCTGACCAGCCAGGTCCGCAACATCGCCCAGGTCACGACGGCGGTCGCCCAGGGTGACCTGACCCGCAAGATCGATGTCGACGCCCGCGGGGAGATCCTCGAGCTGAAGACGACCATCAACACGATGGTCGATCAGCTGTCCTCGTTCGCGGCCGAGGTGACGCGGGTGGCCCGCGAGGTGGGCACGGACGGCATCCTCGGCGGCCAGGCCGAGGTGGAGGGCCTCGCGGGCACCTGGAAACGCCTCACCGAGAACGTCAACGAGCTGGCGGGGAACCTCACCCGGCAGGTCCGGGCCATCGCCGCCGTCACCAGCGCCGTCGCCACCGGCGATCTGACCAGGTCGATCGACGTCGACGCGCAGGGCGAGGTCGCCGAGCTCAAGGACAACATCAACGCGATGGTGCGGTCGCTGCGCGAGACGACCCGCGCGAACCAGGAACAGGACTGGCTCAAGACCAGCCTCGCCCACATCGCCGGGCTGATGCAGGGGCACCGTGATCTGGAAACCGTCGCCCAGCTGGTCATCGACGAGCTGACGCCGATGGTCGACGCGCAGTACGGCACCTTCCTGCTCGCCGAGTCCGGGGCCGCGCGGCCCGCGCTCAACCTGATCGCCAGCTACGGATACCAGGCCCCGCCGGGTGCGCGCCGGTTCGACTTCGGCCAGTCCCTGGTCGGGCAGGCCGCGCGGACGAAGCGGCCGATCACCGTCGCGCACACCCCGGCCGGCTATCTGACGATCGCCTCCAGCCTCGGGCAGTCGGCTCCGGTCGCGCTGATCGTGCTCCCCATCCTGTTCGAGGACCAGGTGCTCGGCGTCATCGAGCTCGCCTCCTTCAACCCCTTCGCGCAGGCCCACCACGACTTCCTGAACCTGCTGACGGAGACCATCGGCGTCAACGTCAACACGATCATCGCCAACGCCCGCACCGACGCCCTGCTGGAGGAGTCCCAGCGGCTCGCGTCCGAGCTGCAGGCGCGGTCCGAGGAACTGCAGTCCCGTCAGGAGGACCTCCAGCTCTCCAACGCCGAGCTGGAGGAGAAGGCCACCCTGCTGGCCCGGCAGAACCACGACATCGAGGTCAAGAACTTCGAGATCGAGCAGGCCCGCCAGGAACTGGAGGAGCGGGCCCGCCAGCTCGCCCTCGCCTCGAAGTACAAGTCCGAGTTCCTGGCGAACATGTCCCACGAGCTGCGCACACCCCTGAACAGCCTGCTGATCCTCGCCCGCCTGCTCGCGCAGAACCCCACTCGTAACCTGTCACCGAAGCAGGTCGAGTACGCCCACGTCATCCACTCCGCGGGTTCGGATCTCCTGCAGCTCATCAACGACATCCTCGACCTGTCCAAGGTCGAGGCCGGAAAGATGGACATCCATCTGGAGGAGGTCGCCCTGGGCGACATCGTCGACGATGTCCAGGCCACCTTCTCGCCGATCATCGCGGAGAAGGGCCTGCGGTTCACCGTTGCGACGGCGCCCGATCTGCCCCCGCGGCTGCGCACCGATCGTCACCTGGTCGCGCAGGTGCTGCGCAACCTGTTGTCCAACGCGGTGAAGTTCACCGAGCAGGGCAGCGTCGACCTCGCCATCACGTCGTCCGGCGCCGGCGCCGGCGGGCAGGGACCGGGGCAGGCCGTCCTGCTCTCGGTGTCCGACACCGGAATCGGGATCGCGGCGGAGAACCTCGAACGCATCTTCGGGGCGTTCCAGCAGGGCGACGGCACCACCAGCCGCCGCTACGGCGGCACCGGTCTCGGGCTGTCGATCTGTCGCGAGGTGGCGACGCTGCTGGGCGGCGAGATTCAGGCCCGCAGCGAGTTCGGGCGGGGCAGCACCTTCACGCTGCGGCTGCCCATGGTCCCGCCGGCCACGACGCCGCCTGACGCCTACCCCCAGCTTTCCGCCGGGCGGCCGCCATCGAACGCCGTTGCCCCCGCCCAGCGGGCTGCGTTCCCCGCCGCGACGACCGTCACCCTGGACCTTCTCCCGCCGGCCCTCGCCGCACTCGCCCCGCCGGTGGACGCGACCGCGCCCGCGAGGCCGGCGGCGGAGCCCGCCGAACCGTCCCACGCGTCGAGGACGACTCCCGGGCTCGCCGGCCGCACCGTGCTCGTCGTCGACGATGACGTGCGCAACGTCTTCGCCATCACGAGCATCCTCGACCTGCACGGGCTGAGAGTGATCCACGCCGGTGACGGGCGGATGGGCATCGACGCGCTCGTGTCCAACCCGGGCATCGACCTCGTACTGATGGACGTGATGATGCCCGAGATGGACGGTTACGCCACCACCGCCGCCATCCGGACCATGCCCCAGTTCGCCGACCTGCCCATCATCGCCGTCACCGCCAAGGCGATGCCGGACGACCGGCAGAAGTGCCTCGACGCCGGGGCCACCGACTACGTCACCAAGCCGGTGGACATCGAGGAACTCCTCACCCGTATCCGGGCCAGCCTCACACCCGGGCGGCGCTCACGGTGGGCAGCGCCAGGCGGGTGATTCGTCGCCAGACGCTCGCGGTCTGCCGGGGCAGTGACCCGGTGGTGTAGGGCAGGCCGAAGCGCTCGCACAGGTCGCGGACCCGCGGCGCGATCTGCGCGTAGCGGTTGCTGGGCAGGTCGGGGAAGAGATGGTGCTCGATCTGATGGCTCAGGTTGCCGCTGAGGAGGTGGAGGATCGCCGGGCCGCTGATGTTGGCGGAGCCGAGGAGCTGGCGCAGGTACCAATCGCCGCGGCTCTCCTCGGCCATCTCCTCCTCGGTGAAGGTGCGGGTGCCCTCCGGGAAGTGGCCGCAGGTGATGATCGTGTGCGCCCAGACGTTGCGGGTGACGTTTGCGGTGAGGTTGCCCAGCAGGACGGGGAGGAACGCCGGGCCGCCGAGCAGGGGAAACGCCACATAGTCCTTGAGCCCCTGGCGGGCGGCCTTGCGCAGCGCCCGCCCGAGCTGGCCCGCGGTCTCGCCCCAGCTCTTCTCGCCCTGCCATGCCTTGTCGATCTCGGCGTCGTAGATTGCGATTCCCCATTCGAACACCGCGGCGAGACCCAGGTTGTAAAGGGGCTGAGCGAGGTAGATGGGATGCCAGGGCTGCTCGGGCGAGACCCGCAGCATTCCGTACCCGAGGTCCCGATCCTTACCGAGCACGTTCGTGTAGGTGTGATGGGCATAGTTGTGGGAGTGCTTCCACTGGTCGGCAGGGGACGCGAAATCCCATTCCCAGGTGGTGGAATGAATGTCCGGGTCACGCATCCAGTCCCACTGGCCGTGCAGGACGTTGTGCCCGATCTCCATGTTCTCGAGAATCTTGGCGACGCTGAGCATCGCCGTGCCGGCGAGCCACGCCGGCGGCACGACGGACGCGAACATGACCGCCCGGCCGCCGGCCTCGAGTCCGCGCTGGACGGCGATCACCCGTCGGATGTACCGGGCGTCGTCCTCGCCGCGGCTCGCGATGACCTCCGCCCGCAGCCGGTCGAGTTCCCGACCGAACTCCTCGATGTCACGGGCGCTGAGGTGCGTCGATCCTGACATCCGCGTTCTCCTCCAGGTCACAGGTCGAGGTCCGGGTCACAGGTCGAGGTCGACGTCGCCGACGGCGGTGGACACACAGGTCTGGATGAGGTCGCCGGGGTCGCCGTGCTCCTCGCCGGTGCGCAGGTCCCGGACCCGGCCGTCGGCGAGACGGGCCAGGCAGGTGCGGCAGACCCCCATGCGGCAGCCGCTCGGCATGACGACGTCCGCCTCCTCGCCCACCGCCAGCAGGGAGGTGCCCCCGTCGGCGACCACCTCCCGATCGCTTCTGACGAAGCGCACCCGCCCGCCGGGCGCTGCGGACGGGCGCCGCACCGGCTGGAACCGTTCCGTCCGCAGCCGGTCGGCGAGGCCGGCCGCCCGCCAGTACGCCTCGGCGCCGTCGAGCAGTCCCCGCGGTCCGCAGACCCACGCCATCCGGTCCGCCACATCGGCGCAGGCGGCGGACAGGTCCGCCATCGTCGGCCGCCTCGCCCGCCGGCCGGGCCCGGGACGGGTGTGGTGCTCGTGCAGGCGCAGGCTGGGGAACCGGGCCGCCAGCCGGCGCAGCTCGTCGCCGAAGATGACCTCCGGACCGGTCGGCGCGACGTGCGCGTGGAACACGTCCGGCATGTCCCCGGCCAGGGCGAAGCCGCGCAGCATCGACATCACCGGGGTGACGCCGCTGCCGGCGGTCACGAAAAGCAACCGGGCCGGCAGGATCTCCGGTAGCACGAACCGGCCGCTCGGCTGGCTGAGCCGGACAACCCCACCGGGACGCAGCCGGCGCACGACATGTCGCGACACAAACCCGCCGGGTCCCGCCTTCACCGTGATGGTGACGAGACCGTCCGGGCGGCCGGGCGGGGACGACAGCGAGAATGTCCGCCAGTGCCACACGCCCGCAATGTCCACGCCGATGCCGACGTGTTGACCCGCGAGATGTTCTCGCCAGCCGTGACCGGGACGGATGACAACGGTCGAGGCGTCGGAAGTCTCCGGTACGACGGCCTCGACCCGACCGGACAATCGCTGCCGCGACCACAGCGGATTCACCATGGCCCGGAAATCATCCGGCGCCAGCGGACTTGTCAGGACGCCGGCCGCCGCGGTCAGCATCGGTCGGATATCCAGCATAGATCGTGTCACCTTCGCCGGCGGACATACCGGACCAGAAGCCTTCTCGAGCGGATTTCCGGCAATTTTGGGCGGGGTCACAGCGACTTCGGGTCCGCTGGACGGCAGGCTACACCGTAGCCTCGAACCGTTAGCTCGATCGGCATACGGTGCGCTGTTGACAACGGCCGCGAGAATTTATTGTCCGAGGATGTTTGGGCGAACCGTGACGCAGCCGCTGATCGCGCGCCCGCGCCCGCACCGGCACCGCCGGCCTCAGGTGGTGGGGCCGGGCTCAGGTGGTGGGGCCGGCCGGGCTCAGGCGGTGGGGCCGCCGGCGAGTACGGACCAGCCGGCGTCGACGCGCAGCACCGTCCCGGTCGCCGGGCGCAGGGCGGGGTCGAGCGCCAACCCGACGGCGGCGGCGATGTCCGCCGGTTCCAGGACGCGGTGCAGCACGGAGTTGTCCGCGAGTACCCTCTCGCGCTCCGCATCGAGGACCGCGGCGGTTGCCTCGGTACGCACGGCGCCGGGTGCGACGGTCAGGACGCTGATCCCGTCGCGGGCCGTCTCCGCGGCGACGTGGCGGGCGAAGGTGGTCAGCGCCGCCTTCGCGGTCCCGTGGGCGAGCCGGCCCGAGCCCACGTAGTCAGCGGCGGTGCTGCCGAGATAGACCAGCCGCCCGTCGCCCTGCGCCCGCATGACCGCCACCACCTGCTGGGTGATGTGGAAGGCCCCGGCGAGTTCCCCGGTCATCTTCGCGGCGAACTGCGCCCAGGTGAGTTCGCTCAGCGACGCGAAGGGCGGGGCGGCGGTGTTCGCGTTGACCACCAGCGCGTCGATCCGTCCCCGGTCGGCGAGCACGGTCGCGACCATCGACGCCACGTCGTCCGGATCGGTGACATCACTCGCCAGCGGGACCGCGCTGCCTCCCGACCGGCGGATTCCCGCGACCACAGCCTTCGCCGCGTCGGCATCGCGCCGATAGTTCACGACCACGTGATACCCGCGGCGAGCGAGTTCGACGGCGATCGCCGCCCCGATCCCCCGCCC
>NZ_JAMPTM010000207.1 GCF_025403375.1 Frankia gtarii | reverse complement strand
CGCGACCGGCGGCGTCGACGGCAGAAAGATCGTTTCCGGCTGGCAGGACGACCAGTCCGACCCCAGCGGCAACCTGCAGGGCGCCCGGGAGCTGGTCGCCCAGAACGCCTTCGCCGTCGTCCAGTACACCGCGGTGTCCCAACAGTCGGTCGCCTACCTCGACAAGGCGGGAGTGCCGGTGATCGGCGCCGCCGACCAGCCCGGCTGGGCGTCGCACCGCAACACCTTCACCGTCACCCTGACGAGCCAGACGGGGCAGAGCACGACGACGATCGGCGACTTCGTCCGCCAGCAGGGCGGCACCAAGGCCGCGGTGGTCGTCAGCTTTCTCAGCGAGACCGCCAAGCTCTACGCGGACGGCGTGACGAAGAGCCTGCAGCACGCGGGCATCGACGCGGTCACCCAGGACGTCGACGGCACCAACGCCGCCGACGTCGCCCGCAAGCTCGTCTCCTCCGGGGCCGACACGATCATCGCCGCGGCGCCGCTCGACCTCTACACCGGGGTTCTGGACGCGGCGGTCGGCGCCGGGCACCCGTTCAAGGTCGCCGTGTCCGCCGTCAGTTATGACCCGCGTCTGCTCGCCCCCTACGGGCGGCAGCTCGCCGGCACCTACGCGTCGCTCTCCTACGCCGCGTTGGAGCGCGATCAGCCGGTCCAGCGCCGGTTCCTGCAGGCGATGGCGACCTACTCCCCGGAGGTCTCCCCGCCGGGCCAGCAGAGCGCCATCATCGGCTGGTTGAGCGCGGACCTGTTCATCCGTGGACTGAAGACCCAGCACGGCTGTCCTACCCGGGAGTCCTACATGAAGGGTCTGCGTGGGGTGACCGACTACGATGCCGACGGGATGCTGGTCAATAAGATCAATTACGCCACCGATCAGGGCCAGCTTGACCGGTGCTTCGACTTCGTCCGGGTCGCCGCAAGCGGTGACCATTTCGAGGTCGTGAGCCCGCAGCCGCTCTGCGGTCAACGCTTCGACACCGGCCAATGATCCGGGAAAGTCGGGCCCGCGCGTTGATGTGATGGAGGGGCATCGCGGCAAGGCGTCGGCGAAGATGTGGGCCGGCCGTCCGATCCGGATGGTGTGGCCTGGCGGGAGCGCGGGCGTCAAAGTGACGACCGGCGGTGTCGAGAAAACTATCCGACCGGTTATCGGTGAGGATCGAACTCGCTAGAGTTCGGGCTGGGGTGATGCTGTGGGCAGCTTTCTCGGATACGCCGTCATCAGTCTCGGGACCGGCGCGCTGTATGTCTTCGTGGCGGCGGGTCTTCTGCTGATCCACCGGGGTTCGGGGGTGCTGAACCTCGGGCAGGGCGCGCTGGTGATGTTCGCGGCCTATCTGTTCCACGAGGCCGGTGACGGGTGGGGGCTGCCGACCGCGCTCGCCGCCGCCATCGTCGTCGTGCTCACCGGGGCGGTTGCCCTGCTGTTCCACGCGGCCGTGCTGCGGCCGATGCGCCATGCCGCGCCGCTCAACCGGGTCGTCGCCACGCTGGGCCTGCTCATCGTCCTGCAGGCCGCGGTCGTGCTGGCCTTCGGCGGCCAGAGCCGCTCGGTGCCGTCGTTCCTGCCGCAGTCCGTCGTCGGGGTGTTCGGCAAGCCGGTCGGGGTGCACGTCTTCGTCCGTCTCGGCGTCGTCGTCGCCCTGGTCGTGGCGCTGTGGGCGTTCTTCCGGTACACGACCGCCGGGGCGGTGACCACCGCGGTGGCCGAGGGTCCGGCCGCGGCGGCGACCCTGGGCTGGTCGGCCGACGCCGTCGCCGGGGCCTGCTGGTTCGGCGGCGGGGTGCTCGCCGGCGTCACGGGCGTCCTGCTCGCGCCCCTGCAGAACCCGTTGTCGTCGACGAGCCTGGTCCTGCTGGTCGTCCCGGCGCTGGCGGTCGCGCTGGCCGCCGGGTTCCGCTCGTTCCCGCTCGTGGTCGTCGGCGGCCTGCTGCTGGCATTGGTCGAACTGCAGCTCCAGGTGCACCTGACCGGTCCGCACGACTGGGCGCAGGGCCTGGACAGCGCCCTGCCGGTCCTCGTGATCGTCGTGCTGCTCGTCGCGCGCGGCGCCGGCATCCCCGACCGTTCCCACCAGGCCGAGGACCGCCCACCGCTGGGCTCCGGGGCAATCAACCTGCCGGTGCTCGTCGGCGGGTTCGCCCTGCTGATGGTCCTCGTCTGGCTGGTGCTGCCCGACTCGTGGGTCAACGCGGTCGCCATCCAGTCCGGATACGCGCTGATCCTGCTGTCGCTGGTGGTCCTCGTCGGCTACGCCGGGCAGCTCTCGCTGGCCCAGAGCGCGCTCGCCGGGATCGCCGCGCTGATCGCCGGGCGCCTGGTGGCGGCCGAGGGCTGGCCGTTCGCCGCCGCGCTGCTGATCGGTGTGCTGGCCGCCACCGCCGTCGGCGTGCTGTTCGCGCTGCCGGCGCTGCGCACCCGCGGCCTGCAGCTCGCCGTCGTCACCCTGGGCCTCGGCGTCACCGTCAGCGCGATCCTGTTCCAGCGCGGCTACTCCTCACCGACCGCGGGCGGCCAGACCTCCTCGGTCTTCGGGGACGTGCTCAACCAGCAGGGCACCGTTGTCGCCACCGCCGACGCGCCGCTGCACTTTCTCGGCATCCCGGTCGACCGGACCGACGATCCGCGCGCCTACGCCACCCTGGCGCTGATCTTCCTGCTGCTCGCGGGGCTCGCGGTGTCCGCGGTGCGCCGCGGCCGCGCCGGGCGGCGGCTCATCGCGGTACGCACCAACGAGCGGGCGGCGGCGTCGCTGGGCATCAGCGTGTTCGCGGCGAAGATCTACGCCTTCGCGCTGTCCGCGGCCATCGCCGGGCTCGGCGGCGTACTGCTCGCCTTCGCCGACCGCAACATCAGCTACGACGACGGTGACTTCCTGCCGTTCACCGGCATCCTCGTCGTCGCCTACGCCGTCGTCGGCGGCGTCGGTTACATCAGCGGCGCCGGGATCGGCGCCCTGCTCGCCCCCGGCACCCTCGGCCAGCAGCTCGCCGGCTGGCTGTCCGACCGCTTCGGCGGTTCCACCGCGCTACCCCGCGTCGTCGGGGCGGTGCTCGCCGCCCTGGTCGGCTACGGGATCGGCGGGCTCGCCCGCGGCCAGGTCGAGCGGTCCCGGCAGGTGAGCTCGGCCCGGTGGTCGCGCTGGCTGCCGGCCGGCACCCTGGTCGTCCTCGCGGCCCTCGGCGTGCTGTTCGGTTCCCGGCTCACCGACTGGCTGCGCGAGTTCGACCGCTACCTGCCGCTGATCGGCGGGATCATCCTGCTGCTCGTGCTGATCCGCTCCGGTGGGACCGGCCTCGCCGGTGGCCTCGCCGGCCGGGCCCGGCTGCCGCTGCCCGGTTCGGTTGCCGCCCGGCTCGGGCGCCCCGCTGCCGTCGCCGTCGCCGTCGCCGCTGATGTCGCTGCCGTCGCTGCCGTCGCTGATGTCGCTGCCGTCGCTGATGCTGCTGCAGTCGCCACCGATGCGTCGACGGGCGCTGGGTCCGTCGCAGCGGGGGCTGGCGCGGATTCGGCGGGGCCGCAGGTGGCGCAGCAGGTTGAGACGGTTGAGACGACCGAGGTGGTTGTGACGGCCGAGATGGTTGTGACGACCGAGGCGGTCGAGGAGCCGCTGCGGGTTCGTCCGGCGACGCTGACCGTCGAGGGCATCACGGTGCGCTGGGGCGGGGTCGTCGCCGTCGACGGCGTCGGGTTCGAGGTGGCGCCGGGCACCGTCGTCGGGCTCATCGGGCCCAACGGCGCCGGCAAGACGACGATCGTCGACGCCATCACCGGGTACGCGCCGACGGCGGCGGGCACCGTCCGGGTGGGCGACACCGGCCTGGACGGACTGCCCGCGCATCGCCGGGTACGGGCCGGGGTGAGTCGGTCGTTCCAGAACCTCGAACTGTTCGAGGACCTCACCGTCGCGGAGAACCTGCGGGCCGCCAGCGACCCACGCGACCTCGCCGCCTACATCACCGGGCTGGTCTGGCCGGGTAACCGGCCGCTGAGCGCACCGGCCCGGGCCGCGGTCCGCGAGTTCGGTCTGGCCGACACGCTCGACACCCAGGTGTCGGCGCTGTCCTACGGGCGTCGGCGGCTGGTGGCCATCGCCCGCGCCGTCGCCACCGCGCCGTCCGTGCTGCTCCTCGACGAGCCGGCCGCCGGGCTCGACGAGCACGAGAGCGCCGAGCTCGCCGCCCTCGTGCGCCGCCTGGCGGACGAGTGGGGGATCGCCGTCCTGCTCATCGAGCACGACATGCCCTTCGTCATGGGGGTCTGCGACCGTCTGGTGGTCCTCGAGTTCGGCCGCAAGATCGCCGAAGGGGTGCCGGCGGACATCCAGGCCGATCCCGCGGTGATTGCCGCCTACCTCGGCACCCCCGACGAGCCGGCTGCCGACGAGCCGGCCGGCGACCAGGCGGGCAACGACGCCGTGACCGTCTCGGCCGGTAAGCCGCAGGCGACTGCCACGGCGGAGAAGGACGAGCCGGCGGTGCCGCAGCAGCCCGTCGAGCCCGCGGGTGCCGTGCAGGACGAGCCGGCTACGGCGAACGAGTCGGCTGACGCGGCTGTGCCGGACGTAGTGGCCGTGCCGGTCGTGGCAGACGAATCGGCCGTCGCGGATGTGTCGGCCGAGCCGGCTACGGCGGATGAGTCAGCTGTCACGGATGTGCTGGTGGCGGCGGGTGAATCGGTCGTGGTGGACGAGCCCGTGGTGGTGGGCGAGCCGGCTGCGGCTGAGACCGCGGTGGAGGACCGGGCGGGCGACGACACCGCGGCTGTCGTGGGTGAGGATGCGCCAGGCGAGCCGGCCGCGGGCGGGGCCGCCGAGGACGCCCCGGCCGAGGATCCGTCAACCGATGATCCGCCCACCGCGGAAGCGGCCGTGGGCGAGGCGGCGGCGATGCCGCCGGTGGCTGGAGGTGCCAGGTGAGTGTCGTCGGATGCCGCCAGCTCGCTGTCGGGTACGGCGCCGGACCCGTGGTGTCCGGGCTCGACCTCGAGGTGGCCCGCGGGGAGGTGGTGGCGTTGCTCGGGCCGAACGGGGCCGGCAAGACCACCACGTTGATGGCACTGGCCGGGGCCTTGACCCCCAGCGATGGAATCGTCACCTGGCAGGGTGAGCCGACGACGGCGCCGATGCACCGGCGGGCCCGCCAGGGCCTCGGTGTCGTGCTGGAGGAACGGGCCGTCACCCCGTCGCTGACCGTCCGTCAGAACCTGCGCATCGGCGGGGTGGACCCGCAGTCCGTGCAGGCCGACTTCCCCGAGCTCACCGAGCATCTCGACCGCCGCGCCGGCCTGCTCTCCGGCGGCCAGCAGCAGCTGCTCACCCTCGCCCGGGTGCTGGCCCGCCGACCGGTGGCGCTGCTCGCCGACGAGCTCTCGCTCGGTCTCGCGCCGCAGGTGGTGGCCCGCCTGCTCGGCGCGATCCGCGCCGCCGCCGACGACGGGCTCGCCGTGCTGCTCGTCGAGCAGCACGTCCGCGCGGCGCTGCGTGTCGCCGACCGGGCCGTGGTGCTCAGCCGTGGACGGATCCGCTGGTCGGGGCCGGCAGCCGAGGCCCGCGCGGACCCGACGCTCGTCGAGCAGGGCTACCTGACCTGATCCCGTCTGCCAGCCCGGCTCCGTCTGCGGTCCGACCCCGCCTACCCGAGTGAGCCAGCCCGCCCGCGCCGCCGTTTCCCACCGGGGGCGCGCCACCGGGTGCCCGTCCTGTCCGTGCCCGGGCGGGACGCTCCGACCGATCCTGGAGGAACAGCCAGATGCCAGACGACACCGCGGGCGCGGCGGCGCCCGCCTACGGCGGCCACGGCCTGCGGGCCAACACGCTGGACTGGGTCGAGTTCGAACGCCAGCGGGCCGAGGATCCCCGGGCCTACTTCTCCCGGCTGCGGGCGCAGTGCCCGGTGGACTACGACGAGGGGCACGAGGGCTGGATCCAGATCCTGCGCCGCTCCGACATCGACGCGGTCCTGCGCAATCCCGAGGTGTTCTCCAACCTCATCCCCGAGCTGATGAACAGCCCGCTGCCGGCCATCCCGATGGGTGTCGACCCGCCCGACCACGCCAAGTACCGGCGCATCCTCGACCCCCTGTTCTCCCCGCGGCGGATGGCCGTGCTGGAGGCCGAGGTCGTCGCGAACACGGTCCGTACGATCGAGGGCTTCCTCGACACCGGTGCCTGCGACTTCGCCACCGACCTCGCCGTCCCGCTGCCCTGCTCGGTGTTTCTCACCCTGTTCGGGCTGCCGCAGTCGGACCTGCCGGCCCTGCTGCACATGAAGGACGCGATTATCCGCCCGGAGTCGCTCGCCGACGACCCGGAAGAGATCACCCGCATCCAGACCGAAGCCGGTACGCAGGTTTTCACGCTGTTCGGGACGGTGCTCGCGCAGCGGCGCGCCGAGCCCCGCGACGACCTCATCACCGAGCTGCTCAAGGCCGAGATCGAGGGCCGGCCGCTGACCGAGCCGGAACTGCTCGGGATCTGTTTCATGCTCATGATGGCCGGGCTGGACACCGTCACCATCAGCCTCACCTGCATCCTCGCCTACCTGCTGGAGCATCCCGAGGCGCGGCGCTCGATCGTCGCCGACCCGGCGACGATCCCGACCGTCGTCGAGGAGCTGCTGCGCTGGGAGACGCCGGTGATGGCCGTCCCGCGGATCGTCACCCGGGACACCGAGATCGCCGGCTGCCCGATCAAGAAGGGGGAGATGGTCCACGCCATGCTGGCGTCGGGCAACCTCGACCCGGACGCGGACCCGCGCGCCGGCATCGTCGACCTCGACCGCGACGACAAGCGGCACCTGGCCTTCGGCGGCGGTCCGCACCGCTGCCTGGGCTCCCACCTGGCCCGGATGGAGCTGCGCACCGTGGTGCGTGAGTGGCACCGGCTCATCCCCGAGTACTCCCTGGCACCGGGGGCGAGCATCACCTGGAACGGCAACACCCTGCGCGGCCTGGACTCGCTTGCGCTGAGCTGGCCGACGGCCGGGGCACAGGCATGAAGCTCGAGATCGACGCCACCCGCTGCCAGGGGCACGGGCGATGCTACGACCTCGCCCCCGAGCTGTTCACCGACGACGACAGCGGCTACGGCGAGGTGACCGTCCCGGACGTGCCGGCCGACCGGGTGGAGCTGGCCCGGCGGGCGGCGGAGTCGTGCCCGGAACGGGCCGTGCTGCTCGACGGGGTGTGAGTGTCCCGACCGCCGAGCCCGGCCGGCCCCGCGGGGGTCGGCCGGTGGGACGACGGCGGACGGATGGACGGATGGGGGCACGAGTGTGAGTGGGTTCGGGCGAGAGATGAGGAAGACAATGCGGTCCAGAAGCGCGATGGCGGCGCTGGCGGTGGGGGTCACGCTGGCCCTGGCCGCGTGTGGTTCGTCGGACACGACGGGAAACACGACGGGGAAGTCGACACCGGCACCGGCAACGGCAGGCCCGAAGGGCAGCCCGGTGAAGCTGATGTCCATCGTGCCGCTGACGACGCCGACGACGAACTTCCCGGAGCAGGCCGGGGCGGCGAAGGCCGCCGTGCGCGCGCTGAACAAGCGCGGCGGCATCAACGGCCATCTCGTGCAGATCGACGTGTGCGACTCGAAGAACGACCAGGCGGCCGGCGAGGCCTGCGCGCGCAAGGCGGTGAACGGCAAGTATCTCGCCGTCGTCTCCGCCTTCAGCACCGCGGGCGGCATCAACGCCATCCTGGAGAAGGGCGGGATCCCCAGCATCGGCAGCTCCGGGGTCGCCGGTGACGGTTCGGATCTCACCTCGAAGATCAGCTTCGTCTACCAGCCGGCGTCGACGTACTCCGAGGCGGCCTGCCCGCAGCTGCTCAAGGACTCCGCCAAGATCAGCAAGTTGGGTGTCGTCAACTACGACATCGCCGCAGCCTCCCGCCTCGGGGTGCTGGCCGGGCTCGGCGGCAAGGCCGCCGGTGTCGGCACCCAGGAGATCAAGGTGGCGCCTACGACAAGTGACTACGCCCCGATCGTGGCCCGGGTCACCGACGCCGGCGCGCAGGGTGTCACGACGGGCCTGGCCGAGCCCAGCGCCATCAGCCTCATCCAGGCCGGCGGGGACAAACTGAGCTACTGCAACGCCGCGGGCACCATCTCGGACGCGAACCTGGTCAAGCTCGGGCCCGCCGCGAAGAACTTCTACGCCGTCGGCGCCTTCCCGCTGTTCAACCAGAGCGCCAAGTACCCGGAGCTGACCCGGTTGCAGTCCGAGCTCGACGCGGACTTCGCGGCGGGTGACAAGGACGCGGCGAAGAAGCTGCGCCACGTCACCTCCACCATCGGCGGCTGGCTGGCCGTGCAGATCGTCGAGCAGGTCGGCAAGAAGGTCACCGGCGACCTCACCGCCAAGTCCCTGCTCGCGCAGCTCACCAAGACCAAGGGCCTGAACGTGCAGCTGGTCCCGCCGTTGGACTTCACCAAGACCAACGCGGTTCCCGGCCTGACCCGGCTGTTCAACAACACGCTGCTGGGCCAGCGGTGGGACCCGGCGAAGAAGACCTTCTACGCCACCGGCAAGACCTACGACGGCCAGAAGATCCTCGCCGCCGGCGCGAAGTGATCGTCCCGCCGGGTCCCGTCCGCGGGACCCGGCGGTAGCCGGCCGCGTCCGGCGCGCCCCTGGGCCGGGCCGACCCCTGTAGTGGGGATCGGTCCGGCCCTTCGGCGTTCGCGGCGCCCATCGGCGTTCGCGGCGCAGGTTCAGGACGCTGGCGCCGATTCAGGACGTCGGCGCGGGGGCCGGCGGCTGTGGGGCGGGCACGCCGTGGGCGAGCAGGAACGTGCGCACGCCGGCCTGGACGGCGCGGCGCACGATCTCGTCCGCCACCGGCCGGGTGCCGTTCTCGGTCAGCTCGGGGATCTGCGCGTTGATCAGCGCGAAGAACTGGCGGGCGGCGAGCGCCGGGTCCGCGACGTGCAGCAGCCCGGCGTTGCCGAGCATCGCCAGCCGCCCGGTGAGCGCGTCGAGGATCGGGTCGCCGGCTTTCTCCCGCACGGTTCGGGAGATCTCGGGATCGCGGGCGGACTCGGCGGCGATCATGCGGGCCAGGAACATCGAGCACGTGCTGCGCTGGCACTCCACCAGCTGCACGCCCACCTCGTACAGGCTCGCCTGCCAGCCCGCGGGGGAGACGTCGAGGGTCTGCAGCACGCGCAGCGCCTCGCCGTTCTGCTCGACGGCGGAGTCCGCCACCGACTCGCGGAACAGCTGTTCCTTGCCGCCGAAGTAGCTGTAGACGGTTGGCTTGGACACCCCGGCGGCGGCGGCGATCGCGTCCACGCTCGCCCGCTCGTAGCCCAGGGTGCCGAAGATCGGTGCCGCGGCGTTGAGGATGGCCCGGCGCTTGTCGACCCCGCGTTGCCGTCCTGCCATGGGGCCTCACCCTCGCCTCGTGCACCACCGCCGCCGTCCTGTCCTTACTGTAGGCCGTCCTGTCCTTACTAAACCGTGTAGTTTAGTATCGTCTCATGGACGTAAAGGAAGAAGTCTCCGTGGGGCCTGCCGCCTCGACGCCCGCGGCAGGGGTGCGCACCGGCCCGGCGCTGGTCGCGCTCGCCGGCGCGGCGTGGCTCGCCGTGCTCGACGGCACCGTCGTCGCCGTCGCCCTCGGCCCGCTGGCCGACGCCTTCGGCACCCCCCTGACCACCGTCGTGTGGGTGACGATCGCCTACCTGCTCGCCGCGGCGACGGCGCTGCCGCTGCTGGGCTGGGCGAGCGCCCGTTTCGGCGGGCGCGCGGTGTTCCTCACCGGCCTCGGCCTGTTCCTGCTCGGCTCGGCACTGTGCGCGCTGGCCCGCTCGCCGGGGATGCTCATCGGCCTGCGGGTCGTGCAGGGATTCGGCGGCGGCCTGCTCGAACCGAGCGCGATGACCCTGACCGCGGCGCTGGCCACCCGGGAGTCGATGGGCCGGATGCTCGGCGTCATGTCCACGGTCGTCAACGTCGCGCCGGCGGGCGGTCCGATCCTCGGTGGCCTGCTGCTGCAGACCGGCCACTGGCAGTGGCTGTTCGTGGTCAACATTCCGCTCGGGCTGCTCGTCGGCGCCGCCGCCCTGGCCTACGTCCCCGCCGGCCGGCCTGATCCGGCGGCCCGGCGCCCCGGTGCCGACCTGCGCGGACTCGCCCTGCTCACCGCCGGCTACCTCGGCGTGCTGTTCGCGGTCACCCGGGCCGGCGAGCAGGGTGGCGGCTGGCCGGCCCTCGCCGCCGCGGCGGCCGGGATCGTCCTGCTCGCCGCCTACGTCCGCCACGCGTTCACCACGACCGTCACCCCCGCGCTCGACCTGCGGCTGCTGCGCCGGCCCGGTTTCGCCGCCAGCGTCGCCGTGATGGGCCTGGTCGGACTGATCATGTACGGGCAGATCAACGCGCTGCCGGTGGTCGGCCTCGAACAGCACGGCCTGCACGGCCTCGACCAGGGGCTGCTGGTCTGCGCCCTCGGGCTCGGGCTGCTGGTGTCGATGACGACCGGCGGGCGGATCAGCGACCGCCTCGGCGCCCGCGCCCTCGTGCGCGCCGGTGCCGCCACCACCGCCACGCTGCTCGCCACCTTCGCCGCGACCGGCGAGCACCTTCCGCTCGCCGCCGCGGCCGCGCTGTTCGTCGCCGTCGGGCTGAGCTTCGGCCTCACCGCCGCGCCGACGGTGGCCAGCCTGTACCGCACGCTGCCGCCGGCCGAGCAGCCGCAGGGCACCACCTCGGTGTTCATGACGCTGCAGCTCGCCGCGTCGCTGGGCGTCGCCCTGCTGAGCCTGCTGCACTCGCGCGCCGGCACCGACTGGGTGGCGCTGCTGTTCGCCCTGTTGGCCGTCGCCGCCGCCGGCATCGGCCTGCTCGCCACCCGACTACCCGGCCGACCCGCCTGACCCGGCCGACCCGCCTGCCTTGCCTGCCTCGCTGCCGGCGACCCGGCGGGTGTGCACATCGCCCTCACATCCGCCGGGTCCTACGATCGACCCATGCGGGTCCTGGTCGTGGAGGACGAGGTGCGCACCGCCGCGGTGCTGCGCCGGGGCCTCGTCGAGGAGGGATACGCCGTCGACGTCGTCGGCGACGGGATCGACGCCGTCTGGCGGGCCACCGAGATCGCCTACGACGCGATCGTCCTCGACCTGATGCTGCCCGGCATCGACGGCTTCGAGGTGTGCCGCCGGCTGCGCGCCGGCCACCGCTGGGCGCCGGTGCTCATGCTCACCGCCCGCGTCGACGTCGACGACCGCATCCGCGGCCTGGACGCCGGCGCCGACGACTACCTGCCCAAACCGTTCAGCTTCGGCGAGCTCACCGCCCGGCTGCGCGCGCTGGTCCGCCGCGGCGCGGTGCACCGGCCCGTCGTGCTGCGCGTCGGCGCGGTGGAACTCGACCCGGCCGGCCACCGGGCCTGGCGCGACGGGGCGCCCGTGGACCTGTCCGCGAAGGAGTTCGCCCTGCTGCACCTGCTGCTGTGCCACCCCGACGAGGTGCTCACCCGTACCTACATCACCGAGCACGTCTGGGACGACGCCTTCGACGCCACGTCCAACATCGTCGACCAGTACGTCCGCTACCTGCGCCGCAAGATCGACCGGGTGGGTGCCCCCTCCCTCATCGAGACCGTCCGGGGCGTCGGCTACCGACTGTGCGTTCCGACCGACCCGCCCCGACCTGCGCCGTCCGCTGCCGCCGTGCCGTCCGCTGCCGCCGTGCCGCCGGCGGCCGGCGGCCGAACGTAGCCCGGCGTGCCGCTGCGAGTCCGGTTGACCCTGTTGTTCGCGTTCGGCACCGCGCTGGTCCTCCTGCTCGCCGGGTCCCTGTTCTACCTGCTGCTGCGGGCGAATCTGCGCGACGCCGTCGACACGGATCTGCGCACCCGGGCGGACGTGCTCAGCGTGCGCCTCACCGACCGGTTCGCCGCCGGCGCCATGCCCTCCGGACGTCCCGGCGGGAACGCGACGTCGCTGCTCGCCGGGAGTGGTTCGATCGCGCAGGTCCTCACCCCCGCCGGGCAGACGATCGCCTCCTCCGACGACGCCGGAACCCGCCCGCTGCTGACCGGCGACGAGCTCGCCCGGGCGCGCTCCCGGCCGCTGTGGATCAGAGGCGGCGAGGCGGGCCGGGCCCACGGCGTCGGCCAGGCCCGCCTGTACGCGATCCCGGTGCGCGCCGCCACCC